>NZ_JAPWDU010000005.1:0-300000 GCF_027257155.1 Cerasicoccus sp. TK19100 | reverse complement strand
CCCGGGTTCAATAAGCAAGGCGGTATCTTGCTGGGGCGTCGCTTAAACACATTCCATGATCCAGCCAACAACGGCATCATTCATCAAGTCAATAGCAGTAATTCACCGATGATGGATCTCAACATTTACCCGTGGACTGGTTTTTCAAAAAGCAACTGGGGAGACAGGCGATCGATAACCAGTAACAATATTACCACAACCAAAGCCTACGTCCCTGAAAGCGAATTGAGCAATGGTGGTAGCTTAGTTGAAACCGACACTACGATTCAACAGATTTTCATCGCACTCCATGGCCCAAAAGAAAACGGCAAAGCCGAGAATTTACATCATCTCCTCTACGGACAAGGCGGCAGCGGCGGACAGTTCCCCATGCTGATCAATCCCGCCGCGATAGGGTCTTACCCCAATAAAAGAATGCCGTTTATGTACATCGGCTTATATCAGAATCCAGTTCTACCGGACTTGGCCCTGGTGCCATCGCCTGCCGAGTTTATCGGTAGCATGTCACCATTTTCCGGAAACGTGGATGGGCAGTTTTCGCATGGAGTAGAATCCACGCCCTACACCTATCAAATGGGCCCGATGAGCAACTACACAGACATCCAGGCACTAAACGATCGCGGTTTTTTCGGCGAGGGTTACTCCTCAGAATCAGAAAGCCACTTAGTCGTTTCTGAAATTCCGACATATCCGCTTCGCTCTCTGGCATCGCTGCAGCACGCCCACATCGCCGACTCGGCCTATATGCCCGGCCAAGCCATTGCTAATTCCTGGCCCGGTGGCGGCTTTGAGCTCGATGGTGTTATCGGTGAGAATAACAACGCACGCTACACGCAATACGACCTCTCATATCTATCCAACCAGGCTCTTTTCGATGACTACTTCTTCTCTTCGCTTACGCCCCAAATGGACTTAAGCGCCGATGTGCAGCAAGTCGAGAATCTCACCACAACCTTGTCCAACATCGTTGAAACATCGCGCACCACAAACAAGCTTCCAGAGCTAAGTAACGAGCGCATGAAATACGTTGGGCCACCGGATTTAATGGATGGTAGCCAAAGTGCAGAATCAAGCCAGTTTGTCCAAGACTTGGGAGCCGTCGATGGCTTCAGCAAAACTGCTCGCTACTTCGCAACGACCGGCGGATTCAACGTCAACAGCCTCTCTGTGGATGCCTGGGATGCGTTGCTTGCTTCAACCCTAGGTAACGACTTCACCTATCTTGATCCGCTCACCGGATATGCAACCGAGAACAACGCCGAATACACCATATTTCCGCGAACAACGCTACCCAATGGCCCAGTCGCAGAAGCTTGGCGTGGCCCCAAAGGTTTGGATGCGATTCAGCGTCGAGCATTGGCTCAAGCAATCGTGAACGAGGTCAAAGAACGCGGCCCCTTTCTATCTCTATCTGATTTTGTAAATCGGGAATTGTCCAAAACCGATAATGGTAAAAAAGGCGTGATACAAGCCGCAATAGATTCTTTGGGCATTAATAAAGATTTTCTCTACGAAGATGCATACACCGAGGCGAAGTCGTATTTCCACAAGGAGAACCTAACCGCAAAAACAGGCGTAGGCCTGCCCCAGTATTTAACGCAAGCCGATGTGCTCACGCCACTCGCCCCCTACCTATCCGCGCGATCAGATACTTTCATCATTCGATCATACGGCAACGCCAAGAACCAACTCACTGATGGAGTGGAAGCTGAAGCCGTCATTGAAGTACTTGTCCGCCGAACACCTGAGTTTGTCGAGTCAGCCGCAGATTCGCCTGACACACATCTTACACATTTAAGCAGTGACGTTAACAAGCAATTCGGTCGACGTTTCGAGATAATCTACGCGAGGTGGCTCAGTAAGGAGGACATATGATAAATCACAAAAAAAACATAATAATGACATGTCTGCTGTCACTGGCCGCTTTGATCGCCCAGGGCAACCAACCACAAATAAACATAAAGTTCCGGGCGCTGGCCATTAACTATCCCCACAGATCTGCCATCTATATGGAGCCAGATGGCGGGACCCCGATGCGCATCTACCCCAATAGCAGAACCGGTTGGATAAATTACTCCGGCCCAAATCCGATTACATTTTATACTGAGTCTCTCAACTCCAAGAAAGAAAAGGTTCGGACTCCGATCGGCAGCATTGATGTTTCAAATGCGCCCCAGGCACCCCTACTCGTATTTTCACAATCAGATTCAGACGGCAAACAATGCATCATCAACATGCTCGATGACAGCCTGGAGACTTCACCGGCTGGTAGCTATCGCATCTTCAATTTCACTACGAAGCAAATAGCCGGTATGATTGATAACCAAAAGTTTCTCCTGGATCCCAAAGCCACCGCATATGCCAGAGTGGCCAATCCCAAGGATTTTGAAGTCACCGTTAAACTTGCAGAAACCTCCGAGGGGAAAGCAAAGCACCTCTATGCCTCGACCTGGACTTTCTCAGAGAACTTTCGCTATCTGGTGTTGATTACACCCAGCGATGACCGAACGCGTGGAAACATCGACATACGATTAATTCCCGACTTGATCCTAGAAGAGCAAGGATAACCGATTACCGAAGCACTTCGTGTCTCTTGCTCAATAGGAGATAAGAAAGGCCGATAATTTTCTGATAATCTGGGCAAGTATTACTGTATTCGACTGAAGCTCAGCACCCGTCCAGTTGTCCCACGAGGACCAACACAGTATGGGCCGGTAAACAATCCGCCAAATCCGCCAATTAGCTCGGTGGATAGTAAACGGCTCTGCCCGCGGCCAATAATTGTCCATTCATTCTCTGCCGTCTCGATGGAAAAAATCAGACTACTAGGTGCTCCCTTCCACCCTAGCGGGCCACTCGTAAGTTCCATGCGTAAGCGGTAGGTATCCTTGGCCTCGATCACTGCCTCCTTCTTCACATTTAAATCGAGCACCTGCTGAGTGAACCGGACGCGAACACCCGCATCATCATGCATCTTGGAAACTCCCATCGAAAAGTAACCATGAGATTCCATAAAAGCTGAAATGCCGATCTCGGTTTCCGCATGATCAATGGCTACTTGGCACTCAAACATAGACCCGAGCGCATCCATGCGAGTTCCCAGCCAAGCTTTAATCCCGGCTTCTGCAAGAGTTGGCGAATGGGAAAACAATCGAAGGCCACCCGAAGCACAGGACTCAAAAACATCACGGTATGCCCGCCCGATAGTTACCCAGCGATGATGCAACATAAGATCAGTCGAATCAAAATTATCCGTCCATACGCGACATTCAGCATTCGGATTACGAGTCAACGCCACGGGCTTTCCTTCATTTACTATCGGCCAACCATCAGAAGACCACTCTACCGGAACTAAAAATGTCTCTCGCCCAAACAGGTGAACGGGCGGATAACCCATAGGACGCACACCCAGAAAAACCATCCACCATTTTCCATCTGCGCCTTCAACGAAATCGCCATGCCCAGTATTCTGAATCGGAGATTCAATACCGGAATGTGTTAGGATGGGATTGTGTGGACAAGCTTCCCACGGGCCCCACGCAGTTTCTGATCGGCCAATCGCTACCCGGTGGTTCGCCTCAGTCCCACCCTCAGCCGTCAGCAAATACCAGTAACTGCCGCGGCGAAAAAGGTGCGGTCCTTCAGTCGCCTTCCAGCCAAAGCCCGACGTGAGAAACTGCCTTGGACTAAGCCCCACTCCTGTCTCAATATCGATCTCAAATTGAACGATACCATGCGCTTCATTCTTGCCGCCATCAGCAGTCACCTGGCATAGGACAGTCCCATCTTCAAGAAAAGTGACCGAGGGATCGATTCCTCCCTGGTGGTCATCATCAATCCAAACAGGATCCGACCATTCCGCTTCCGGGTCATTAGCGGATACAATAAAATGTCCTTTATTTCCAATTAATGTGGATATTAAATAAAATTTACCGTTATGGTATCGAAGAGTCGGTGCGTAGATTCCAGATGCGCCCAAGCGTTGCTCCGGCACAAAGTCCAATTGCTCAGGCCTCGATAATATATGCCGCACAAATTCCCAATTGCTTAAATCAGAACTGCGATAAAGCGGCACTCCCGGAAACTGGCCGAAGCTGCTGGTTGCCAGATAATACACATTGCCAACCCGGCATATCGTTGGATCTGGGTGCATCCCACTCAAAATTGGATTACTCAAACTTATATTGTCCATAAATGCGTTAATTAAGTTAATTCCACAGCAGCAATTGCCAACTCAAAATCAATAAATATATATTATAAATATCTCGATTAAAACAACCTCAGTCAAGGCCATGGTTTTAATATATTAACCGGAACAAATTTCGCGAATTCAATGATCATAAAACAGACACCCAAATTCCAATATAAAAGCACAAGCCCAGATCAACGACATTCATTTTCAATGGCTTCATGTCATTCGCATTTCATGCGACCGGCAATATTATCTGAAAAATCAATTGTGCTTTTCTTAAAAAATTTTGATTCTAATACTTAAACTATGAACATCCGCGAAATTGCCCGAATTGCCGGGGTCTCCCATTCCACGGTATCAAGAGCGCTACGAAATAACCCCCATATTTCTCTTCCTACCCGAGAGCGCATTCAGAAGATCGCGGCGGAGAATGGCTATCGCCCGCATCCCATGGTGTCTAAGTTGATGGCTCAACTTCCGCACGTTCGGCATCAGTCAAGATCCACAATTGCCTTAATAACTTGCTGGAAAAACTGGGAACGCGTCAACTTTCTGAAGCAAATGCATCAGGGAACCCTGGAGCGCTCCGACGCATTGGGCTTTAAATTGGAAGAGTTTTCACTCTATGAGTATAAGATGTCCGCAAAACGTCTGAATGGCGTATTGCATGCAAGAAATATTGAAGGAGTCATTATATTCCCATTTGACAGAGAGCACCGCCAAATTGAACTCGACTGGCAACACTTCGCAAGTGTTTACATTGGTCGTTTTTTACAACACCCAAACATTAACCGAATATCGACGAGTTACTATGCGAATATGCTTCTCGCTTTGAATCATTTAAAATCGCTAAACTACCAGAGAATTGCACTCGCACTAACTACGGAAATGAGACTCCGTTCCGAAGATGCTTATGTCGCTGCATATTCAGCATACCAAAAAGAGATACCACATAAACTGCGGATACCGATATTAGTGACATCCTCCACGCCGGAAGCGGATTCTCAAAAAACGGTCGCCGGAGAGTATGAATATACTGACCAACTAGAGTCTCGGGCTACAATTGACTGGCTAAGAAAGCATCAAGTAGATGCCATCATCACAAACTCAACGCCAAGACTCGAAACTCTTACCAGAGGTGGCATAAAAATACCTGACGAGATGGGCTATGCTAGCCTTGATTGCACCAACTTAGACGAAGCAATCAGCGGGATTGATCAACAGCCCATTCTATTGGGCAGTGCCGCCGTTGATATGCTAACGGCCCACCTCCATCGCAATGAAATCGGCATACCACAGTATCCCAAAATTATGACCATTCAAAGTAGGTGGCGTCCTGGTAAAACAACCGTGCAGCAGAATCAGCACCCAGAGTATTACAGGCCTTAATCCCACTGTTCTGCACTGAACAGCCGCGGTCCAGCAGCATTGAAAAACGGCAACTGGTTTCAGCCAGTTGCCGCCGTTTCTACCAATCCTAAAATGCTTCGACGTTAATCAGCGCACTGCCTTTTGCGACGCTTCGCGATCAAGGCCAATGAAAAAGCACCTAGAAAAAGAGCATAAGTCGAAGCTTCTGGAATCGTAGTCAGATTCACTTCATCCAGAGCAACAAACTTTCCGATCATATTCGATGCAGGTACGAATGCCACAAATAAGGTTTTGCCATCCATGCCCGCAGAAACACTGCCGATCGAAGAGTAGCTCTGCTCAGTCAAATTGAAGTCATTAATGGCATCCACAATGCCTGAAGCCACGACTCCATCTATGGTTCCATCGGCGCTATTGGTTGTCGTCGTGAATAGCTGCCATTCAAATTGAGCCCCTTCATAACCCTGTGCGGTTGGGAAGTGGGCACCGTGCCAAAAACTAAAGTTGAATGTGTCACCTTCATTTAAGACATATCCCGTATTCACATAGAAGCCACGCTGATTCGATTGAGAACCTGAACTGTTGTCAGCGCCGACCACCGCGTAATTCGAGCCGTCACTTGGAATGCCAGGATTCGTTCGACGTAAGAGACCCCTGACCAACCCAAGGTCACCGGACAACGTGGTCGCCGTGCCTCCATCCGATGGCCCGATCCACCAATCAGTCGCTGTTTCAAAGCTACCATTTAAGACATAGTCGGGTGCCGTCCCATCAATGATGACCGTCTGAGCTTGAGCAAAGCTGACGCCAAGCACGCCAATCGCAGCAAATGAAACCAACCGTTTCGCGTTTAACCAAGAAATACCTGTCTGTGAGATCATAACAATAATTGGGTTTGGGGGTTCAATTAATTAGTCTGTAGAAAATATCTACTTCAACTAATGCAAATACCCCTACCTCAGCAGGTCAGGACGATCAACATCGCCACTATGCACCAGGTGCATAAATCCTGCACCTACTGCCCTCTTTGACACAAAAAACCATCGGTCGAGCGTCCCAATCTTGGATCAAAGTATTAAAGGATTTCCTCCCTTCGCACCTACATCTCTTTCAGCCCCTCGTGATAACCACTGCCAAATCGGCGTGAGTGATGCCCAGAAATAATTTACGGAGTTTGCAACCCGGATGCAAAGTCACACAGAAGATATCCAAGTGGCTGACTCCAAATGGCTCTGTTTTGCGGCATTTGTCGCAATTAGCCAGACGCCACCAGCTCTAACTCAATCTTACCCGCACATAAAGTGGCACGGGGCAAGAGAGTCGAACGCGTAACCTGGCAGCCTATTGCCAACCTGAGCCTGATTCAGGTTGGCGAGCTGTCTCTGCCAGAACAAGGACTCGTGATCGCCGAGCAAGCCCACGCATTGCCCTAGGACAGACAGCGCTACCACGGACTCATCGAAATCCAAGCCAAAAACTGCTTCCGAGACTACCTCTGGATACTCGGCATCCGCAACAGCCATGACAAGCGCCTACCTGCTGGACTAATCCCGGCACCCAAGTAAAAGTCTGCGACAATCTCGTCTTCCACAGCTCAATCAAGTTCAGCCGTAAGCACACAGGCTTCACCCTCTGGGACCTACAGGATGTTGCGCGTGAAGCAGTAGTAGGTACGATCCACAAGGAAGGCGCAGAACTAACGCATTGATGCCCATAAGCAGTCACGACTACCCGAGATCGCTCCGCCCAAAACCTGATCATCTGATCGATCGACTCCGGCGTCATCGCCAACCGACTCGTCCATCAAGTGCTCAAGGAGGCGCGGGTGCCCTCATGCGACGCCTTCAACCCCCGCACAGCGTGTAGCATCCACAACGCCTTCACCGAAGCAATGAAGGGCATGAGTCTGGTACGACTACCCTGCCATACTCAGAAGCTCACGAGACTGCTGGATTATCATGTCGGAGTGAACTGAGTTCTGAAAGGCGTTGGCTAGAAAAGCTCCCGCGAATGCGGGCGGGGCCTTTCTTTTAAATGCCGGTAATCGAGCTTTGCAATTGAGCCCGCTTGAAATATTGCTCTGGCCCCATAGAAAGAGACCAGACCATGAAAGGCAAACAATACACGACCGAACAGAAGGTCTACAGCATAACACTCGGAACCCTTGCATTCATGAGGTCGGAAGAATTTTTAGGCATTACGCGGAGACATGCTTGAGGCATGCTCAACCGAGGATCGCCTCGGCCAAAAACTCAACTGAAGGCACGGCCTTTGACTCGGTCTCAAAAAACTCAATCGTATTAAGTCCGGGCTTCAATAGAGGTGCTGGCACGTATAGCGTTTTTTGTGGGCCGATCTCCCAGTAGCGCCCGAGGTTGAAACCATTCAACCAGACAACGCCGTGGTGACCGTCGTTAATGCGCAGGAAGCAATCCGCAGGTGCATCCACCTCGATTTCCGCCCGGTATAGGCGGGGAGTGCCATCCGCAGTAGCGCCCCCCCATTCCACTGCGGAGAGGTCCTCTAAGGGCAGCGGATAGTTCTTCCAAGTGTGCAAGAACTGAAGCCCCAGGCGTATGCCGTGCGTCACTCCTTTTCGGTCATAGAGTTCAGGCCCATAATTAGTACGACCTAAGTTTTCGACCAAGACTTGTAGTTTGGCACTAGACTCGGAGATTGTAACAGGAATGCCAACCTGCGGCTCATTTCGCTCAACCACACCGAGGAGTACTCCATCAACATACACCCACGCGCGGTCCCTCACGTCCTGAAGAAATATTTTCGACTCGGGGCGTGGCCCGAAAATCTGCGTTTCATAGAGAATAAAGCCAAAGCTCTGATCGACATCCTCCATGCTCAATGGAGCACCGGATAAGACTGGCGTAGAAATTTTATCCAACTGATCCAGCAAAGGAGCAGATTGAAGTGTCTTTGCCATTCCAAAAGCCACACCTGAGCTACGCTCCGGAATCGGTCCAACTTCCGCACCATGCTTGGCGAAAACTTCCCGAAATTTTTCAAACTTCAGCGTAGGATTTCCCTGTTCGTCCAAGGGTGCATCATAGTCATAGCTAGAGACGGTTGGCGTATAAGTCTCAAATTTGTTTGCCCCATTGCAGAAACCAAAATTAGAGCCCCCATGCATCATGTAAACATTTACCGATGCATCATTGCTCAAAATCTCATCCAAGGCTTGGGCTGCATCCGTTGCATCACGGCGATTGTGCTTTAACCCCCAGTGATCAAACCAGCCAACCCAGAACTCCATACACATCAATGGACCTTCTGGCTGGTATTCGCGTAGCTTCTTGAAAGCCTCGGTCGCGTTGGATCCAAAGTTAGCGGTTTTTAATAAGTGGGGCAAAGTCCCACCTTGCAGCATGTCATCTTGCGGTCCATCTGATGTAAAGAGCAAGACGTCAACTCCATGTCGCCTCAGACAGTCCTCCATCCATTGTAGATAATTCTGATCAGTGCCATAACTTCCGTATTCATTTTCAACTTGAACCGCAATTACTCGACCGCCGCGACTACATTGCAAATCGACAAACTCCTGCGTTAATCGTTCAAAGTAACGATCCACGTGTCCAAGGTAGGCCTGATCCATACAACGCAGACGGAGATTGCGATCCTTCAACAACCACCCTGGAAAACCTCCGAATTCCCACTCTGCACAAATATAGGGGCCGGGACGCACAATCACATCCAAGTCAAGCGATGTGGCGATCTCGATGAACTTATGAATGTCCAGCATACCGAAAAAATTATATACACCAGGCTTCGGCTCATGCAGATTCCAGGGCACATACGTCTCAACGGTATTCAAACCACAAGCTTTGAATTTACGGAGACGGTCCTCCCAATACTCAGGCACAACCCGAAAATAGTGCAAAGCGCCGGAAAGTATGCGAAACGGTTTTCCGTCACGCATGAAGCGGTCGCCCTCAGTGGTTAGTAAAAATTGTCTCATCTTTTAAATCATTAAATTGCATCTATTTGGCCTCCATACAGCTAACTAAGAAAGCCCCTGCCCCATATATGACGGGACATCTCTCCAGAATAGGAGGTCACAGCTGAGCAAATATCTGAAGTGCCTGGACTTAATTCCAGTCAATACCCAGAACACCCATGCCATCTTTCCACGGATCGGTATCTTTTTCTGGAGATGATTCGATCGCATTCGCTAGCTGTGTCCGGTAGTGACGCACCTCCTTGGGGTCTTTTGTCCAATCGATTCTAGTACGGACATAATCGTCATTCGCAGCGAGGGTCGCGCGGGCTACTTTGAGCCATTCTTCATCAGGATTGTCAGACTGCTCGTTGAGTTTGATCTGATGTTGAAGGATCATGTAGTAAGCAAGGTCTTCGAGACCATCGCGATAGTTTTCAACCCGTACTGTGGGCAAGAGGTTCGCATCTTCATCGATGGCAAAATAGGCCCCATCTCCATTCGTCCCCGGAAAGGTCGTGGGATTCCAGTCGGTGTATGGGTATTGCGTGATCCCGCCGTATGTGCGCCACCATGCCGTATGGTAGTATAGATAGCCATCCGGCTTGTATTTGGCCAACATCATGCCGGACAGAATCCGGTTATCGATATTGGGATAATCCGTAAAGATATTTGGATACGGGTGCGGCGGCCACACACATGTGTAGAGCCATACTTGACGACCGAGCTTACGAGCCTCTTCGGCCAGCGTTGGATTGTAACGGGAAATAATCGGGCACCAGCCAGTCAGGGACTTCATCACGGAATCAAATCCATAACTGTGATCCTGCGAAGTCGTCATAATCAGATCCACTTCTGGAAATTGCTTCGCAAATTTCTCTGAAAAGGTATTAATATTCTCGTACTGATCACTGTTTCGCTCATCGTATCCGTAGATGTAAACGTGATCCATAACTCCTAGTTCTTTGGCCTTCTCGTAGTGCGGGCGAAAGAGTTCCACCGTTTCATCCGAGGTGCCCCAGAAATAGCCTAAGCATACACTCACGAGCTGCCCTTTATCGTGCAGATACTCGACGATGTCCCAGTCAATCGTATCGACCCGCCCCTTCTTTGGCGTACGATAGATGCTATCCATATTGATCATATACTCTGCGAGCTTGTCCGCATAATCGAATTTAATCTTGTTCCAGTTCTCATCAAAAGACGTTTCATCGCCAATGGCAGTTACCTTATCCAAATTACGATCCACAAAGGTCAGTGCCGTTGGGATCGGCGCGTGCTTGGGAACATTGAATGCACGGACAGTTACGGTGACGTCATAGGACATGACTTTCTTCCCGTTGCTGGAAATAATGACCTGTCCGGTGTATTCACCAGGCAGCTGATCGCGCTTAGCCGCCAAACGGACCCACCAGCTCTGCACATCGCCCATGGCCACATCAATCGGCTCATCTTTCGCCATAAGCGCATCCGGCCACCAGCCTATATACTCAACATCAGGCGCAGTCTTATAGGTAGTTTCGGTATAAGTAACCAGTTCGACACCAGTCATTGCCCCGTCCAGAATCGCACCGCCCGGGCCCTTCAACTCACTCAGTTCAACGGTAACCCTCTCGGCTGGCTTCTCATAAGGCATCACGGCGACCTGAAACGCTTCTTTCTCGCCACCGGCCAGGCTGAGCTCAATGGAGTCAGCCATCGTTAAATGAGCCGGCAGGTGCTTCGGCATGACCTTCACCATCGAATCAGCGAGTCCAACGACAAAACCAGCTCCTTTGTCCCCGCTATATTCAGGCAAGTAGGATTCAGCTTCCACGAAGCGATCCGCAGTCATCTGCAGTCGCTTCATTTTCAAAAGAACCGCTTGCTGCTCTTCGGCCGATTCGCTCTCTGCGAACTCGGCAACTAATCCATCCAACTCATGATTCAAAAACGAAACGACGTCCTCTGAGCTCAAATTCAAAGTTTCAAAGTACGCACGCAAGTCTTCCGCTTTGCTTGCAGCAAACTCAACTCGGTATACATCCAGATCGGTTGTCAGACCACCGGAATCCTCAGTAATCGTAAACGTTTTCTTGGGCTTACGATCTTCACCTTCTTCGGGCTTATCCAAAGGCTCCTCGCCCTCTTCCAAGAGGCTGATATTATCCAAGTAAAAAAGCACTTCCTTGTTCACTTGGCCAGTAAAGGTGATCGCATTGATATTGTGCGTACGCACGGCCTCAGAAAACTGCAATTCCGTGACTTGGCGAATGTGACTCAAGGCTGGCAATGTCACTTCAAACGCAAATCCGGTCACTTCACTACCAACCAATACATGGATCCGTTGCTCTTCCTCAGTGGGATTGATGAAGTTCATCGCGATGCGGTCAGCGTCTTCCCAGTTGTTATCCCACACTCTGGATTCAAAAGTCGGAGCAATCGCTTTTGGCGGAGAATAAAATCGAGCCGAGGTCGTGCCACTCACTGCGAACTCCTCTGAAGCTTCGACTGTCAGATCCGATTGATTGTATTCCCAATCCTCAAATTGCCAGCTGTTTTCAAAATCATAGAGCACATGTTCAGCTTGAACGTTTTTTTGTAGCCCCAGAACAACCAGCGGGGACAGGAACAGAAAGTATCTTAGTTTCATAATTCGGGTTCTTATATTTCCTATACAGACTAGTTGAGGTAGCCAATAATGCAACAGGTTTTTTTGTTACTTTCCAAATTTATCGATACTCTGCGAAAAGAACCCTAGCGCCCTGCGCCCTAGAGAGACTTAAGCTGAAAACTGATTAACGGTCGATTTCGGCCAACGTTCCAACAGGAAACGACTTAAAAAACAGGATTCGATGAATATCTTGCGAAAGGGGCTTGACGCTGGCACCCATCATTATGTAACGCACACATTGCATTCTGTAACAAGATAATCATATTCGCGAATCCTACTGCCTCGCAGGGCGATTCTCCAATAAATCTAGATCTCGTTTATGCCGCGAAAAAAAGGACAACAAGTCATCAAACTGGAAAAAGAAATCCTGAAGCTTCTGAAGGACGGGAACTGGGACCCCAGCAACCCGCTACCCGTCACGCGGGATCTGGCGGACAAGTTCGGTGTGTCCAATGTGACTGCCCATCGCGTCTTGCGCCGCTTCAACAAGGAAGGCTTAGTCTGGCGCAGCGACAGCGGTCGCTATTTCCTGCCCAGTGGACGCGAAATGGCAGAACGCCCCAAACCCGTGTTCTGCTTGGTGCGCGAGCTCACCGCGCGGCATGTAAGCTATCGACTAATGCTCCAAGGATTTAGCAGACAGTGCGCCGAGGCACGTCGCAGCCTGCTGTTCCCATCAGATGTCCGCCTAGTCACTCTGACCGAACCAGAGGAGGCCCCTCAGTTCCAAAACTCCGTGGAACAGCTCAAGTCATTTCGACGAGTGTTGCGCACCAACCCGCAAAGCCAACATGGCTTTCTACTCGACCATCTTTGGCACGAAGACGTGCTCGACCACTGCGTCGACGACCTGCGCAACGCAGTCCTCCTGTGGCGATCGACAAAGGTCGAGGGCATCTCTTCGGTCAGTATCGATTACGACACGGCAGGCCGCCAGGCGATCAGTCACCTTCTGGACCAGAACTACGAGCGGATCATCATCGCGATTCCCTTCAAGGGTGACTCAGCCGTCGACCAAATGGCCGAGGCAGGCGAAAAGGCCGCCCGCGAACTGACCCAATTCAATCCGGAGGACGTTTGCCTGGCCACAAACAACCGGGAACGCCAACAGCTGGTCGAACTCATCCGCAACGCCCCCGAGCGCATTGGAATTTTCTGTCTGGAAGACAGCGTCTGCAAACTCCTTCTCGATACCATCCGCTTGGCCGGCATCCGCTGCCCGGAAAAAGTCGGCATCATCTCCGGAATGGGAACCGAGATCGCTCACTTGGGCGGATTGTCCACAGTCGATATCCCCTTCGTCGAAATGGGATCGGTCGCGGGAAAACTTATTGGTGATCGCATCAAACAGAACAAAGTGCTGCCAACCAAAGTGATCCGCAACTTGACCACCTAAGCCCCACCTCCCCTACAAGGGCAAATGCCCCCTACCTGGGCGACAGCAATCACACTGTGCGCCGCATTCACGGCGATGTTCATTCCACTTCAAGAAAGCGAAAATGGGGCTGCGCGTGAAATCCTTTAATGAAACATGAATATATGTTGCATTATTTCCAGCTAGGCTGTTAGATAAAATCTTAACTTCGATTATCGATATTAAGAATAGTCGGCACTGAATTCTCTATTGAAACACAATAGATGAACCCGCCGATACACCTCCAAGCTGGGCCGATGACTCAACCCATCTTCGGGGACTCTAAAATGCAATGCCCCAACGACATGAAAGCGTTATATAACCACCTCGCGACCACGATATTGGCCCTAGTGACACTCACGAACTTTGCTGGTGCAGAAAACAAGGTGTTGTTCCTGGGCAACAGCTTCACACTCGGTAGTGGCGGAGCCCGGAATGTTCCGGACATCTTCGACGCCCTCGCACGAGCGGCGGGGCAGGAAGATCCGACTACTGCGATAGCCGCTGTCCGCGGTAAGGATTTTCAATATCACTACGAAAACCATCAGACCGAAATTGCCTCGCAGCCATGGACCCACGTGGTGATGCAAAATTATTCCACCGAGCCCACCCATATCGGCAATGTCTCGGAGCACATGACTTACGGCACACTGCTGTATGGTTCGATTTTGGCCAACAACCCCGATACGCAAGTGCACCTTTACCAGACTTGGGCACGTGCGGCGATCCACTCCCTGATCACCGGGACATCCACTTCCAGCACCTTTGAGTCGACCGATGAAATGCTCAACGAGTTGGTCACGAATTATCAAGCACTCGCAGACTCACTCAACACTGACAATCCGTCGAACCCGGCAGTCAAGGTCAACCCAGTGGGCCAAGCTTGGGATCATGCGGGCGGC
Organism: Cerasicoccus sp. TK19100; assembly: GCF_027257155.1. NCBI lineage: Bacteria > Pseudomonadati > Verrucomicrobiota > Opitutia > Puniceicoccales > Cerasicoccaceae > Cerasicoccus > Cerasicoccus fimbriatus. Next base: position 285,519 of record NZ_JAPWDU010000005.1, on the reverse strand, counting down.
AATCTTCACCCGAGCGATCCCAATTATATCGATCTTTTCGATAGCGACGATTACCATGGCAACTCGCTCGGCTACTATCTTTCCGCCTGCGTGCACTACGCAGCGATCTACCAGGACAGCCCGGTAGATCTCTACAACACTGCAGAAGTTACTGCCCTGAACCTGAATCTCAAACCGTCGGAGGCCGCATTCGTCGAGAACATCGCGTGGCAGACCGTCGTCGCCGCGGGCCTTGCAGAAGACTTATCCGATACGACACCTCCCACATGGACAGGCCTCACCCAAGCTGACGCAAAAACACTGGTTCTCCGATTTGATGATCGACTCGACGAAACCACTGCCCGCGATCCGGCCAACTACACTATCATCAACCGGGGCAACCGCATCGCGATCGAAAGCGTGGCCCTCGCAAACCTGAACAGCAGCGTCACTCTCACGACGGCCACCGAACTCGTCGGCAACGTTCTGGTTGAAGTTTCCGCCGCCCTCCGGGATAACGCCGGCAATACCCAGGTCAGTTCAAGACGCATAAGCCTTCAAGCAACCCAATCGCCACCGAATCTGATCTACGTAGATTTCGGCGGAGCTAACACCGTTTCCGGCTCGAGCGACGTCTGGAACCAAGTGGCGCTGGAAGAATCGGTTCGCAACGCCGTCGGTAATAGCACGGCCACTCCCGCAGAGCTACTCGGCAACTTGCGCGACTCGCGCGGAATGCCAACGGGGATCAGTCTAAGCTTAGCAGACGCGCCCACGGGGACGAATGGCGAGGGTGCCACTTCCGGCCCCTACCCTAGCGGTGCCACAGCGGACAGTCTTTACGGTCAAAATGGCACCTTCGCTGGTTTCACCGATAACGGTAAGGCCGTCTTTCTTTTTTCGAATCTCGATCCCGAAACCGCCTACGACTTCACATTCTACGCCTCCAGAACCTCGGTCTCGGACAACCGCGAAACGAAATACACTTTAACGGGTGCGACTAGTCAATCGGCCACTCTTAATGCGGCCAACAATGTTTCCTCAACAGCGAAGATCACCGACATGCAGCCAAACGCTTCCGGTGAGATTACACTGACCATAAGTAAAGGTGCTAATAACACGAACAGCAATGGTTTTTACTATATCGGCACCGTCGTGATTGGCAACCAGGCGTCCAGGGCACCCGTGCTTTATCGACCAGTCAGCCTCGGCAACGACTACATCATCGACTGGTCAGGTACCGGACAACTATGGACCAGTGAAAATCTCAGTAATTGGTCCCTCGTATCCCCACAACCGATACCTCCGTATGAAGACCCAATTTCTCCCGAAGGGTGCCGCTTCTACCTGATTCAATATGATTGATTCAACGATGACTACATGACGAATAAATCCCGCCCGGGATATCCATAAACATTCGCAGTCGACTCATTTACCAACGTTAAGCTAATCCACGTTAAGCTTCGGCTAAATGGAAAGCTCTTCATAGCACCCTCCTATTGCCCTCATTACTGAGATGCAATTTTCAGCGGACTTTCAACATCCCGCACCCAACAAATGAGGCCCTGCAATAGACACTTGCTCAGAAGAACTGGCGCTCATCGGCTGTCCATATTCGGGCAAGCGCAACGCAGCTTTCCAATCGATTCATATTAGTTGCCAGCGACTCGCAATCTTACCCGCCGAAGTTTCCTGAGAGACGTATTTCCAACCATGCTCGACTCAACAACAAGACTGAGCTGAGCAATACCAGTTAAGATGTCGCGCAACTTTGAGGGGGTATCAATCTGAGCGATTTCCGGCATAGAGTCTAGAATGCAATAAAGGCCGTCGGGGAAACCGACGGCCTTTATGAAAGTTTGTTTTTCTTTATTACCTGCGCATTTTGCGGCGCACAAAAATCAACATCAAACCAATACCTCCAAGGATCATAGCAAACGAGGCCGGCTCAGGAATCACATGAATCTCCATGGCGTTCAGATAAGAAAAATCTGATGGGTTAGTAAAACTAACGGTAATCACGTTGCTTCCATTTGCTGAGATATCGGAGAATACGGCAACGTTACTAATATTATGATTGATACCAGCGCCACCTACATTTGCTCCCGATGTTTGCAAAGATAAAGTGGATCCAGTCCCTGAACCCGTGACCGTGTAATTCGTTGTTCTATTAGTAGTGGTATCGCGGGACGCAAAGAGCGTCAGTGTATAGGTGTCCGTGGGCGACAAATTCCGAAGTTCAAAGGTGGTAATTACACCAGAGCCACCGAAAAGGCCATCATTATAAGCGGCGGACGTGTCAAACGGACTTGGAGCCCCAGTAACGCCCCATAAACCGCTCTCTGATGGCGTACCGGGAGCAGTAAATACCAAGTCAATCCCAGTGGCGTTTCCATTCGAATCCACCATATCAGTGATATTGAAACTGGCGGTGTTGGAAAGATTCCAGTTCGGCGACGCAACGCCACTGTTTTCACTGAAGTCGACCAAAATGGTCTGAGCAGATGCGAGGGTTGCCAGCGAGAGAAATGCAGCGGAGATGCTCACAGCGGTGCGCATCGTGGATTTTGCAAAATAAAGAGTCATTGGCTTCATGTTGTTTTGGGAATTAAGACTTTTGGGTTTAAGTAACAAGAGATATTGTTACTCGAATAGTTGATATGTCAACGATTTTTAGTGCCATATCGTCTTTTACGGCACCAAATATTTGGGGCCCATAAAAAGGCCGCCAGTTTCACTGACGGCCTTGATGAAAGCTTTCATTGCGGTGATTATCCGCGAGCTTTGCGCCGCCGTGCGACGATCAGCGCCAGACTCAATCCTCCGAGGATCATGGCGTAAGAGCTCACCTCGGGGATGACCATGAGTTGACCGGTGCCGCCGAAGTAAGTGTCATTGATGTTGTCTGCGCCACTGCCAGACGCCCCCCAGGTTCCCTGAGCCATGGCGATGCCGTCCAAGTAGAGCCCTGTTATCGTGTCAGTGCCGGCGAAATTCAGATTAAGAAATCCGAATTCCTCGATATACACTTCCGACGAGTCTGCAAGGAACGCGCTATTGATACTGAGCACACTCAGGTTGGCTGCATCAGTGCCGCCAAGAATGGTGGTATTCCCAGTATATGCCTGGACGCCATTAAGCGTCAAAGTGCCAACGCCCTGCTTCGTCAGTCCACCGTCAGCCGTCGCGCCGAGGTTAACATCATGAGTTAAGATTTGATTGATGGTAATACTCTGACCATTGGTATCAATAATCGCGCCGCCTTCCTGAACAACCACATTAGTGATCCCCGATAAATAGTTGGCGGTTATGGCATTCGTTGAAGAAACCTCAAGGACACCACCGTTAAAGTTCAGGGTGCTGGTCACGCCACCATTGTTGTTCTGCGCTCTAACCTGAGGAGCGTAAAGCACGCCGCCGTTGAGATTAATAGTCGCAGATGTGCCGGAAGCTTGGTTATCACCGAGCAAAACGGCAGTATTATAGCTCTCAACTCGACCACCATCGATGTTGACTTCACCACCACCACCAGCGCCGACACCAACGATCAGGCCGCGAAATTGAGTACTTCCCCCGGAAGAATTGCCGACTTGAACACGGCCACCCGAATCGACGTTAAGCGTAGAAAACGAATTCCTGAAAAAGATTTGCGTTCCTCCTTGGGCATCACCGCCCAAAACACCACCATTGATGACATTCACGGTGACATTGCTAAGGTTCAAAACGCTCGAACTGTTCTTAAGAACCGTACCGCCATCAATGTTCAGGATGCTCTGGGCGCTGCTATCCCCTTCGATGTGAAGATTGGTATCGCTACCGGAGAAGATTGCGGTAACCCCACTACCAATAGTCGCCTGATTCCCATCGTTGATGCTAATTCTGTTCGTATACCCCAAATTAACTCCATCAACGACATCACTCGTGAAGACGTAGTTGAGACCGATAGTACCACCGCTTTGACCAATTTCTTGATAATTAGTAGTGAGATCCTCTGTTAAATTGAGATTTCCGCCACTATAATAAAAGAACGTATTGTCACCATTCGTAAAAGTCGTGTCAACACCACCTGGTGAACCCAAGGCCCAGTTTGCGGTTGTGGTGTCCCAGACACCATTACCATTTATGTCGCCGAGCCAGTAAACGTTCTCTGCATGCGCAGCACTACATGCCATCGCAGTAAGGGCACCCAACATCAAGAGTTTGTGCCGGGGTATGAGTCTATTCGACGATGTCGATACTAATAGAGTATTCATTTTCTTGGGTATATTTGTTAGTGGACTGAGAGTTAGGCTAGGTGCACTGATTACGGCTTAACCTAACGGAAAATTATTGTGACATTATCCACCTGCCAGTTATTGTATCCAAACTCCTCAATAGCGTTTCTATAAAATGGACTTCAGAAGGAGTCTCGAAGGATACGGAGACGGTAAAACTTCTTAGCTTCGCTTGCCAGCGGTGCGAGTTGATACGTAATCCGCTCCCAGTTGGCATCGATGGTGACGGCTTGACCTGAAGGTGTCCATGGAGTCCAAAATTTGAGGTCGGGACTTTCTTCGAAGCGATACTCGATCCCGGGATTTGAATCAGGAGACCTGCGCAAATGCTCAAAAGTCAGGTTCCCGCTTTGCGAGGAGAACCGAGGCAAACCAGAGGTGCCTCCTGGCTCCATGACTTGGGCGACTTCGTCCACCGGATAATTGAACGCATACTTAAGCAAATTCGGTGTGCCGTCTCCGGAAAAGTCCTTAAGATCATCCATACCATGGATGTTTAGGCTGTTGTCGCTCCGCCAATTGCGAATTGAACTGCCGTAGTTACTGAGATGCCGATCCGCATAGTCGAGGTATTGATCCCAGTCATACCTCCGGAGGCTGTGTGAGCCACCGGTCCCCGTGTCACCGGGAAACCCCTCGCCGCGGGCATGATAGCCAATATCTCCCGCATGCTTCGGATCATTCGCCCAGGGACGCCAACGGGCATCCACAATGTTCAGCCCAAAGAGATCATAGACTGGCCCCGCGCGAAGCGCCGATTCGAATTCAGCGACCGGATCAGCCCAGTAATCGGTAAAGGAGCTCTGGACATACAGATGCCGCGGGGCGATCAGCGCCATCAACATATGTTGATCGACAGGAAGCTCCGTTTCGCGTTCATTATAATTTTTGTAGTTATCCGCGAACCAGTGGGCGAAGTCATCATTGATCCTCTTGATGCTCTCGCCGCCTTTGGTTCGCGCCATGGCTGCTCCGGTCGAGCCTGAGGAATTACTGATCGTCAAATCCACACGCTCATCCTGAGCGCCAGTCCAGAGCGCCGCCTTGCCGCCACGAGAATGGCCGACAACGGCGATCGGAATATCCTGAAGCAAAGGTACCGATTTGAAGTAATCGATGGATCGGCTTGCACCCCAGGACCATGCGCCAATCGTGCCCCAAGCATTGGAGGGGCGCTCTGGATACCGATCATTCACCGGGCTCCCGGTCGGACCAAAGACCTCGAAGACACCCGAGTTGAAGGCATCATCCTCGTTATCGATCGAAAGGTTGTTTTTATAAAAACTTGCCGCGACATAACCACGGTTAATGATGTCAACGCCTGGAAGTATCCGGCCATTATTCTCCGGATGCGTGGTGTTGCCCTCAGAGTTGATGTTGATCAGCAAGAAAATGCCTTTCGGCTTATCGAGCCAGGTGGGAGTCAGGATATACAATGGGAAACTTCCCTCCTTGCCGTCCTTGCGGTAGGTAATGGTAATTCTGCTTTTGGTCGCCCGCCCTGCTGCGTCGCCACCAACCGACCACGGACCTTCGACAGTGAAGCTAAGATCCTCCGGCCGCTCGACTGCATTGTGCCCATAGACATGCTCACGGAATAATTCCAAAATTTCTCCACGCCGACTTTCCATCCATTGCTCTGCGGAGGTGACAGGTTGGCCGTTTTCCATAACCAGAGGATCGGGAATGGAGGCGACAATTGCCTCATCATATTCACGACCCACGTTCGGGCCTTGCGCAGCCACCAATTCAGGTAGCGCAGGGCCGGCACCAGTGACCTCAAGAATGCCGTTGCCGCTGATCTGCTGTGTGATATGGGTGGCACCGCTATCTACCCCACCCCAAGTGCCGATAGATTGCGGTTTCCCATTGATGTAAAAGGTCGACACGGTCGCCACACCGTCGAAGTTCAGCTCAAGCCGGCCATTCGGCCCGAGTTGCACGCTGCACGAAGCGTCAAAAAAGGCATCGGGCACCACCAGGACCCCGCGCTCGACGACTGTGTCGCCGTTGTAATTCGTCCCGGGAGCCAAAGTGATCGTTCCGAAATCTTGCTTAATCAGCCCTCCATCCTTCTGGCTACCGAGCGCGGGATCGCTCAGAAGGGGCTTCTCGTAGATGGCCGCGTATCCGCCAAAGCCATCCCCTGAACTGACCCGTGCCCCTTGCTGCCCTACGTAAACGGCATCTACGCCGGTGAAAACGTTCAACGAATCATTGATCGTCTGCAAAAGGCCGCCATTAAATCGGAAAATAGCATTCCCCGCCTCGGAGCGGATGCCCGGCGTTTGCAACACGCCGCCGTTGAGGTTGAACTCGACTGTGCCGCTACCGATGTTGGACGCGCCAAGAACGACGCCACTAGTTGCGTTGCTTTTGACTGTGATCATGCCGCTGTTGAGGTTCACCACGGTGCCATCACTATTAGAGGCAGTGCCAAGAACCAGACTGCGATTCTGCGTACCGTTGCCTACGTTTACATCGCCTCCATTCACATTCAGGACGCCAGGTCCATTCGTACCGATAAAGATATTGTTCCCCAAAAAGTCGCCGCCAAGTTTGCCGCCTTCAAGGACATTTATAGTAGTCCCTTCAACAACCCGAAGGACACCGCTGGACGTGCGCCATAACGAGCCAGCCAGTTCCAATGTGCCGCCGCCACTCACCTCGTCGCCCCCGGACAATACATAGTTGATCCCCGAGCCAACCTTAGCAGTCACTCCGGATCGGACTTCGAGGCCGGAGGAAAAATTCATTTCGATGCGCGCGCCATCCAAACTGTCCGAGTACAGTTCATAGCCGCTGGCCCGAAATGAAACAACACCACCAAAAATGCCTTGAGGCCGAATGTCGGTCACATCGCTCACCTCGATCCGCCCGCCGCCTGCGACATCGAAAATAGCCGCATCGCGCCCACCTGAGCCCGGCCCGGTCGCCCCGGTGGTCGCGGTAATGGTTCCACTACCTTGATTAGTCCAGTAGGTGGTGCCACTTTCCCAGTTGGCCGCCCCCGTCCAGGTTCCGCCAGATGGCCAAGAACCACTGTAAGGTTCGCTGTAAATGCCAAGATCCCATACGCCGTCACCGCCCTTCCAAGAGAGATCAGTTGCGTGCAGGGACATATGAGAGAGCGCGAGAAATGTTAGGCTAGCTGTAAACAGTTGTTTTTTCATATGGGGCTAGGGTATGGCTCAGGAAATCTGGTTTAAGTTAACACAATAGTCTTGTAACCTAGAGAGCACAGCTATGTGATGCAACTAGATAATTTGTTACTTTATTGACCGCCTCAAACCCTTCTTTAACAAAGCAAATACACCAATGAAAAGACCCTTACACCTCCTGATGACTCTGGTGTCTGCGTTGGCGACGACCGCTTCCGCAGAATTCCAAATGTATGACTTTGAACCCGAATGGCAGATGGAAGACTGGCGGGTGGACGACCCCGAAACCCAGTCAGTATCCGCGTCCAATCAGTTTGGAACGCAAGGCCCAACCTCCGTTCGGCTGATTGCGGAACCCGGATCCCCCGAGCCTGGCTTCGACCTGCGGTTCTGGGACAACAACTTTGAACCCTACGACCGGGTGGCTTTTGATCTGGTCAACCGCTCACCTGTGGAACTTCGAGTGCGGGTCGGATTTGTCGTCGATCACGAAAACGGGTATCAATTCTTGGTTACCCTCCCCCCTCTTTCGGCCAAAAGAGTCGTGGAGAAGCTAAAACTACCGAAGTTTGTCCGTCACGATAATGTCCACTTCATGACCTTCCACGTGGCAGAAGGCGAACCTGCAGATTTTCATATCGATAATTTTGTAGCCCTCCACAAAGACGACCCTGCACCCGACACCGAGACTCCATTACTGCCGGAGGCGGTCGCAAACATGCGCCGCGACACACAGTTGGCCATGATCGACGAAGTGCGCGCCTCCTCACGCTCATTCGCGACAGACTTACCAGCTGTGCATGAAATGCTCACCGAATGGCTCAACAACATGGCAGAAAAGGCAACCGGCCCGCAACAGGACAAAGATGCCGTCGCCCTTGCGGATGATATCTGGAAAGCTGAACTCACAGTCGAGCGCTTTAAGCAAGTCCGTAACTACTTGTCCGACTATTCACTCACCACCGATGGCGGGTTTCTGGTCGGCTTCTCCTCTCCGATGGTGAAGCTCATGCCCAAGCACATGCCGACGACCAATCTAGAGATGGTCAGCGACTGGCAGCTCAGCCTCGCCGGTGGCGAAACGGAGGCCTTCCAAGTCGCGATTCTGCCCTTCCAGGGCGATGTCAAGGGTGCCACGGTCACTATGTCCGACCTTACCGGCCCCGACGGCGAAACCATCTCCGGCGACAATGTGGATGTGGACCTGATGGCCTACAGCAAGACCGAGCAAAAGACCGAGCCGAACGTCGACTATGTCGGCTGGTGGCCCGAGCCGATCATAGCGACCGATAAACCAATCGACGTGGCCCTGGGCGACCTGCAGTCTTGGTGGGTCCGCATCACCGCACCCCGCGACCAAAAAGCCGGCCTTTATTCCGGCACTCTCACCGTTTCAGCTCAAGGCCAAGACGAGCTGACGTTCCCGGTTTACGTTGAAGTCTATGGATTCAACGTGCCCAAGCACGCGCCGATCCCCACCGCGATCACATATGTCTTCGCCGACAAGGATGCCCCGGAAGGCGACTTCCGGACACCGGAAAGCTGGGAAAAGCATAAGTTCGATCATGTGGATGTCCTCAACGATTACTACATGGGCATGGACAACATTTATCGCTGGGCCGATCCGAACCGACTGGATGCGGTCGACTGGGAACTCATCGACCACCAAGTTAAAAAAGGCACTTTGGTCGCCTTCAACATCAGCCACTTCCACGGTGCGGACGACAAATACATCGAGTCCGTCCGCCCCTACTATGAAGAAGCAAAAAAGCGCGGCCTGCTGGATCATGCCTACATCTATGGCTACGACGAAACGCCCCCCTACTCCTGGGAGAGCATTAACAATGCGGCCAAACGGATCTCCGATGAGTTCCCCGAACTGCTGACCATGACCACTTCCCAAGATCACTCCTATGGTTTAAATTCGCCCATTGAGCATCTGGGCGCTTGGGTTCCAATCATCAGCCGCTACAATCCTACCCTGGCGAAGGAAGCCAACAAGCTGGGACGCAAGGTTTGGTGGTATACCTGCATCTGGCCACCTCGCCCCTACCCCAACATCTTCACTGATTATCCGGCAGTGGACAACCGCGTGCTCACCGGCCTGATGCATATGAAATACAAGCCCGACGGCTTCCTTTACTACCACATGAGCATCTGGGACCAGAACCCTGGCATTGAGGACTTCCCCTATACCAACTGGGACCCCTTCGCCAAGCACATCAACGCCAACGGCGACGGCAGCATCTTCAACATCATGGCCGACGGCACACTGGTCCCCACCATCCGGGCGGAAAACTACCGCGACGGTTTTGAAGACCTGGCCTACTGGATGATTCTCCAACATCAAGTTCGCCAGTATGAGGAAGCTGGCCAAAGCGACGACGAAGCGTGGCTGCGCCAAGCAAAGATCACCCTCGACAAGGTCAACACTTACGTGAGAAGCCGCGAAGACTGGACCGAGAGCTCTGAAGATATCTACAATTATCGCTCCGAGCTGGCTAAGATGATCGAGGCCTCACCCATCGCCGACACCGACCCGTGGAAAGACGGCATGGGCGTCCGCGGAATCGACTGGAACTAATCCCACCAACCTTCACTCAACCAGGCCCGCTGTTTCAAACAGCGGGTCTTTTTTTATGGCGTGTTTGCCATACGAACACGGAAGAACCTTAAAGCGACTAGCCCTGGAATGCTCCAGAAATGAGAAGGTGCGCACCAACCAGACTGCGGACTGAAGCAACGCAAGCCTTAGCAATGCCCTCTGCTCCCCTATAGCCAATAATTTCGCTTGATTTCCTAGCATACCGGCCTACGTTTCTGGCTTATTGTGAAAAATATATTTTTGTTACTATACCTCGTTTTTGTTGCCTCACTCATAACCTCGAACCTGCATGCGGAAGACACGGTGCAAGCGATCTGGCCATCTTATCCTTATCGTGTGTGGTATGGGGCCGATCTTAAAAACAAGCCGGAGCTCTATCCGAATCTCAACGTGGTTACCAGCGGTGACGCCTACGACGCACATGAAGCGGGCAAAACAAATCTCGCTTGGATCTTCGGCAGCAACTGGAAGATGGACTACGGCACCGGTCCCGACTACTGGGAGCAGCGGTTCCAGTTGGGCCGCCTCACTGAAAAGGCCGAAGACGGGCGCCCCTACGCAATCCGTCGCGCCGGATTGGGTATGGATGAATGGACGGGCACCAAGCACAAGGAGTTCTACGATTGGATCACGGAAGGCACCCGCCTCGGCAAGGCAAACCAACCCGACACCTTTGTGGCCGTCTGGCTTTCCGGCGGTGCCACACAGCTCTATGACATGGGCTATGATGGCACCATCGACCTATTCCTCGTTCAAGGCTATGAACTAACCAAAGATCGCGGATTGGGCGTTCCCTGGACCGTGGCAATTGAGCGTCTCGAAGAATTCAATCAACGGGGACTAATGCGCAAAACGCTTTACAGCTTGGGCCACGTCACGGACTACGCGAACTGGAAAGATGACAAGGTATGGAACGAGGCGTATCTGCGAGAGCGGTTTGAGGACCTGAAGCGGCGCTACCCGGACATGCCAGGCATCTCATTTTTCAACGCCGGAGCCAAGAACCAGCGGAAATATGACGAGTTGGTGCAACTGGTCGACCGGCTGAGCGGGGAGTATTGGCCGGCCCTACCGCTCGCCGAAGGTCTATACACCCTCGTCTCCCAAGAAGATTTTCAATACCGGATGGAGGCGGCGAATGCCAGTGAAACACCCGGGACGACAGTTCAACTCGGAAGATCCCCGTATCCAGCACCTGCTGAGAATCAAAAATGGCGCTTCAAGAGCCTGAATAATGGGAACTATCGCATTCAGCCGGCTTATTCAGACAAGCTATCCCTGGCCCTGGATGGGAACCAAGTAATTCTCGCCGAAACGGACAAAGTCACCGAGCAAGTTTGGCGGCTGGAGCACACCAACCAGGGGTATCGAGTCATTCCATTCAATCAGCAAACGCTGCGGCTGTCCTTTCCTAATGCGGAAGAAGGCAGCCCACTTACTGTCGTTCCTCCAACAAATGACGAATCAACCATCTGGGCGTTCAACCCGGAGGTCAGCGTACTTGATCCGGTGCCGCCCTACTACCAGGCGGAAAAAGCGACTTTGAATGGCAACGCCAGCGAATCTTCCAGTAACCCTGGAAGCATGGGAGGCTATGTTTCCCTTCACTCGCCGGAAGATGAAATTGAATTCCGGAATATTGACGGCGGAGCCGGTGGGCCTGCAGTTATCGGCATTCGCTATGCCAACGGACAAAAGGACGAATGCACCCTCCAGATAGAGGTCAATGGCACGCTTGAAAGCGTGGACATACCACCAACCGAAGATTGGCGCACTTGGAGGACGATCCGGGTGCCGGTGAATCTGCGCGCAGGAGAAACCAACGAAGTAATCCTTCATGGTCCTAAAGAAGCCAAGCTGAGTGTGGACAAAATAACCATCTATCCCGCGAAGGGATAACCAATCAACTCTCTTAATATTCCTGGATGAGCACTCCAACAACAAACAAGCTGCCTTTGCATGAAAAGATCGGCTATGCATTGGGCGACGCGGGCGGAAACTTAGTTTGGCGCGGCGCGTTAGCCTATTTGGCCGTTTTTTATACCGATACTTTTGGCATTTCTGCGGCCGCTGCAGCCATACTTTTTCTGGTGGTCAGGCTATCTGATGGCGTAACCGACATCATCATGGGCATGATTGCCGACCGCACACAAACCAAGTACGGCAAATTCAGGCCTTGGATCTTATGGTCCACCCCATTCTTGGCCATATTCATGGTGCTGTGCTTCACGACTCCAGACATAAGCCCAACCGCAAAATTAGTTTATGCTTATTTCACCTATATCGGGCTAACCTTAGCTTATACAGCAAATAATGTCCCATACTCCGCCTTAATGGGCGTGATGACCAGCGATGATTTGGAACGCACACGGCTCTCCGGCTTTCGCTTTGCGGGCGCATTTGCGGGCGGTCTACTGGTGATGGGATTCTTACCGGATTTAGTCGCTCATTTTGGCCAAGGCGACAGTGCGCGTGGGTATCAATACACCATGTATGTGTTTGCCGGATTACTCGCAGTGCTGATGCTCATAACATTTCTCACCACAAAAGAACGGGTGACTCCTCATTTGTCGAACGAAAGCGGATTGAAAGCGGGACTTGTGGATTTGATGAAAAACTTACCATATATCACACTGCCCTTATTATCCATTACCCTGTTTTTCCATTTTCGCGATGTATACTCAGGCATATTTTTCGTTATCGTGATGACATCGATGGGCTTTTTCATCAAGCGTCTACTCGCACAGGACCATAGCCAGTTGTCCGACTCAAAGCGCGATATGGTCGATTTACTGACCAATAAACCCTGGCTGATCTTACTCGGCATGGGTTTTTTGATGATGATGTTTAACGGCATAAAATATGGCGTTATCGCCTATTATTTCAAATATTACGTCGGCAATGAATTGATGGCCGGCCAATATTTCATCCTCCTTTTAGTCGTCTCGATCTTGGGCGCCCTGTGTACCGGAAAACTGGCTGAATACTTTGGAAAACGTAATCTATTTATTATCTCTTTCTTGGGTAGCGCGTTGTTCACTGCAGTCTTTTTCTGGCTACCGAGTGACAACGTCGTGCTGATATTTACCATGGGCTGTCTTTCAGAGCTATTTGCAGCGATGTTGCCCACCTTATTTTTCACCATGCTTGGCGATGCCGCAGATTATTCGGAATGGAAACACAAACGCAGAGCCACGGGACTCATTTATTCAGCGGGCACATTCGTGCAAAAAACCGGTGGCGGATTTGCCGGCGCGTTAGTGTTGGTAGTTCTGGCCGGGTATGGCTATGACGGGATGGATCCATCAACGATCACACAAACTCTTCCCGGCATGAAATTATTGATGAGCTGGATCCCCGCCGCCTTTGCAATTGCAGGTGCTGTGCTGATGCTCGCTTATCCATTAACTCCACAGATGGTACAGCAAATCACGAAAGACTTGGCAATTAGCCGTTCGAGTTCGTAAGTGCCCCATTGCAGGCATTCTGCCTCATTATTACACACCCCCAGGACAGACGTAGTTCTCGAGTGTATGGCGTAGTAATGACCTAACGCCGAGCCAGTCGAAAGCGGTTTCCGATTCCATAATCTACAAATAATAATGGAACAGAATCCCCGTGCTATTATTCCAATAAACCCTTACTGATAAAGCAGGCGTTTTAATTCTTTACAGTTAAGAATTAGAGCGATAAGAGTCATTTGTGTTACATTAGTCATATGTTACATATAAGGCATTACCCCGCCTTAACAACACACAACCCATCATATCCCATGGCTCTATCCCCAAACGCAATCAGTTCTCGCCTACTTCTACAAATCTCATCCCTGTCGCTCGTTCGAAAGGGTCTCTGCGTTCTCGGTGCCTTAGCGCTAGGCTCTCCCGCAATCGCTCAAACCGTCGAAGCCTGGAAACCCGGTTACCCTTACCGGGTTTGGTATGGAGCCGGCCATTTTGAATCCGATCCCAGTTTGTTTCCGAACATGACCATTGCCACGGCTGGGGGATCCAGTGATGCGCCCAAGATCACCGAGGAATATGGGGTCACCTATCTCAATTGGATATTTGGTAGCAACACCACCTATAGCAACATCCCCGATCCGTCCGTTCAGGACAGCTACTACGAGTCACGGACCAACCCGTCTGTTCGTTCCTCCGCCCCTAGTACGGAATACCCCTTCACCTTCATCTCAGCTGGAGTCGCCATGGATGAATGGATTTACAACAGCACGCACCCAGAGGTTTATGACTGGATCCAAACCGGTCTCACAGCAGGCAAGACTCAGAACAAAGAAGTCTTTGTAGCCAATTGGCTCGCCCACGTCGATGCCGATCAGGTATACGACATGACTCAAGACGGAACCATCGACCTCAACATGGTTCAGGTTTATGAACTGACGGTTCAGCAAGGAATCGGACTCAACTGGAATCACGGACTTTCCCGCCTAGAGGAATTCCAACAGCGCGGCCTGATCCGAAAAACAGTGCTCGGTTTTGGCCACATAACCGATCAAGCTGGTTGGAACAACGTCGAGTGGACCGAAAGCCTTCTGCGTTCACGAATGGAGGAACTTAAGCGAAAGTTTCCCGAGATGCCCGGAGTCGCCTTCTTCTCCTATCCAGCAGGCAATCAATCCGACATGGACAACTTGGTCTCGCTCGTCGACGAATTGAGTGGCGAATACTGGCCCGAACTTCCGATACCGGACGGGCTCTATTCAATGACCCCACAGGTAGACACCCAGCAACGTGTAGATGCCTACGACTCAGGCACGAGCAATGGCACGGATGTAGTTGCTCAGGTCTTCGAATACCCAAACCTTTCCCCAAACCAATTTTGGCGGTTCACTCACCTCGGCGACAGTGTGTATAAAATTCAGCCAGCGTATGCCGACCACCTGGCTCTGGATGTGAGTGGTGCGAGTAACTCCAATGGTGCGAATGTGCAACTCTGGACCGACAATGGATCGAATGCTCAAAAATGGAAACTATCCAAAATCGTAGGGGGATTTCAATTACGCCCTTTATGCTCACCCGATAAGTTCCTGATGTTCCATACGACCACAAACGGCACACAGGCACAAATCTGGACTCAGCTCACAAATTACAAGCAGGCATTTGCCATCACACCAGAGGTGTTGCCGACGGATCATGTTCCTCCCTACTATCAGATGGAGAACGCAACGCTCTCCGGTGGAGCCTATACTTCCAGCACGAACGTAGGCAGTATGGGTGGCTATATCGGAATGCCTGCCACAGGAGCCTCAGCCAGCCTGAATAATGTGGACGGAGGCCGCGGTGGCCTGCGTGCGTTACGATTCCGATATGCCAGTGGATTCTCGGACGCACGAACCATGAACCTTTCGGTGAATGGAAATGCCCAAACGCTTACACTCCCTCCAACTGGCAGTTGGCAGGACTGGGAAACCCAAGCCATCAACATTCCACTCAATGCCGGAACAGATAATACCATCATTCTGTCCAGTTCAGGTGTCAACCCACCTGCCATCGATAAACTGACCATCGGCCTACCGGTCTACCAATGTGAGGATGCCGCTCTAAGCGGTGGCGCATACGTCAGCTCATCCAATCCCGGCAGCGACGGTGCAGCAGTCGGCATGCCCGCCACGGGAGCCGCCCTGACCTGGAGCAATGTCGAGGGCGGATCCGGAGGAGTCAAAGGCTTGAAAATCCGCTACCTCAGCGGGTTCACCGATAACCGAGTGGTGAACTTAACCGTAAACGGTGCCACCACCCAGGTGACCTTCCCTCCGACAGGGGACTGGAGCACATGGCATGAACTGACCGTATACCGCACTTTGAACGCTGGAACCTCCAATACGATCGCCATTGGCAGCGCTGGAACAAACACGCCAGGGTTTGATCGCATGAAGGTCGACATCAACCCTGATATTCCAAAATACCAGTGGGAGTACTCAACCCTATCCGGAGGCACTTACAGTTCCAACGCGAACTCGGGTGCCATGGGAGACGGGTATATCGGCATGCCGACAACGGGAACACCCTCTGCTAGCCTGAGTTTCGTCGATGGTGGAAGTGGTGGCCTGCGTGAGTTTCGCTTCAGATATGCCAGCGGATATTCGGACACACGTACCATGAACGTTTCAGTGAATGGAAATGTCCATACGCTCACACTCCCCCCAACTGGCGGCTGGCAAAACTGGGAAACCCAAACCTTGAACATTCCACTCAACGCTGGAACCAACAATACCATCATTCTGACCAGTGCAGGGGCCAAACCACCTGCGATGGATGAACTGACCTTCGGTATACCTGTCTACCAGTGCGAGGATGCCGCTCTAAGCGGTGGCGCATACGTCAGCTCATCCAATTCCGGCAGCGACGGTGCAGCAGTCGGCATGCCCGCAACGGGAGCCGCCCTGACCTGGAGTCAAGTCGAGGGTGGAACCGGTGGCTTAAAAGGACTGAAGATTCGCTATGTCAATGGGTTCACAGATGGCCGCGTCGTGAATCTAACAATCAACGGTGCCACAACCCAGATCACCTTACCACCGACAGGCGACTGGAATACTTGGCATGAATACACAACGTTTCAGTCTCTGAATTCCGGAGCCACTAATACGATCGCAATTGGCAGTGCCGGAACCAACACGCCAGGATTTGATCGAATGAAGGTCAACATACAGCTCTAAAGACTCACACGACGCTCCCAATCCCATGGCTCTGTTCAGGCACCGAATCATACTGAATATGGCGCGCATTGAACAGATGCCATGGGGCTGTTTTATATCAAAAGAACAGAAGGAGCACCGTGGTCTATCGTGCTGTGCATGAGACCTATGATTCCAAGAAATTAAAGAAGAGGCTCAAGAACGACTTCTTCCAATAAACACTCATGGCAATTCCATCCCTCCTCTCCTTTTCACGTGGCTTTGCCATAGTTATGATCGGACTACTTGGGCTGCTAAGAATTCAGGCGGCGAACCTCGGCGAGTTAGGTATCTTCCTCTCCCAGGACCGTATCGACCAGATCAAGCAGCGCATCCAAGCAGAGCAGGAGCCTACCTATCAAGCTTACCTACAACTGGAGCAGGATGCAATCGCGGCTGCGGCGGGTAAACCAAGGCCACCGACCATTTGGTATGTGCCAGGGTATTACAGTGACCCCGATGGGCACCAAGCGGCAAAGCTCGCCCTCCATGATGACGCCAATTCCGTTTATGCCTTGGCCTTGATGTACAAATTGACTGGGAATGACGAGTTTGCCGAAGAAGCGGCGCGCTACATCGACGCCTGGGTTGAAACGGTCGAGGAGATGAGGACGCACGACGATTCCCGACTGAGTTTCAGCTATCATTTTCCGCCCTTTATTTTTGCGGCGGATCTGATTGAGGACAACACCCACATCTGGCCAGAAGCCGAGCAACAGGCATTCCGCGATTTCGTCCGGAACAAGGCGCTCCCCATGAACACCATGCATGTGGCCAACAATTGGGGCAATTGGGGTGGCGTATTGGTATTTGCCAGCGCGGTATATCTGCAGGATGAGGACTTGTTCGACGAGGCGGTCGCACGGTGGAAGGCGCTTACGCGAGATCAGATCGCCGATGATGGACATCTACGGCATGAGGTCCGTCGCCAGACTCTTGGCGACCGAGGGATTTGGTATTCCCATTTCAGCCTGATGCCACAGACGATCAGCGCGGAAATCGCACGCTTACAGGGGCTCGATCTATTTAATTGGAAGTCCCCGGAGGGACGCTGCCTCGAGCTGGCCTATGAGACACTCGTGCCGTGGACTGTCGATCCCTCCACCTTTCCCTATTACACCGGAACCTCCGGACAAAAACTGACCGACTACATCAGCTACTGGGAGATCCTCAACATGCACTGGCCCAACGATCTCGCGGCTGGGATGATCGAGGAGATGCGGCCGCTGACCGCAGATCATTCCGCGCCCTATCTGACGCTGACCCATGGATCCTTGCCCCCCACCCGTCCGGAGAATCTCTTCGGGCCGGAAATCCAGAGACTCCATGACCTGGACAACACCACGATTCAAATCGTTTTTTCTGAACCTATGTCTCCGACGGAGGCCAGCAATCCGTCCAACTATCGGATCATCAATCAGGGCCGGCGCATCCGCGTCACGGAAGCGTCCCTGTCCTCCGACGGCACCACGGTCGAGCTAACACTGGCCGCCTCCCCCTCCGGCAACATTGTTGTGGATGTCTCTTCCAATCTCACGGATTTTTCAGGAGATCCGCTACCCACTCCAAGCACCCGCATTACCACCCGTGGTGCCTCCACCAAAGACCTCGAAATTCTGATCGACTTCGGCGCCAATGCCTCCTCCACCACTAAGGAAACCTGGAATCGATTGTCACTCGATCCGTCGACCCGAGACGCCGTCGGGAACGGAAGCGGAACGCCACACCAGTATTCGAACGACTTGTTGGATTCGGGCGGCAACTCAACAGGGATCGGTCTGACCATGACAGACGCCATGACCGGAATCGGTTCCCACGGCACCACCACTGGACCCTTCCCTTCCGGCAGCACCAGCGACTATATGCTCGGCAGCACCGTCCCCTCATGGGGATTTATCGATAACCAAAAAGGTGTCTTTGTTTTTTCAAATCTCGACCCCGGCAAATCCTATGACTTCACCTTTTTCGCCTCCCGAGCCGGCGTGACCGACAACCGGGAAACCAAATATGAACTGACCGGCGCCTCCACCCATTCCACCCTCCTGGACGCCGCCAACAACACCAGCAGCATCGCCAGTATTAACGGTGTCGTTCCGAGCGCTTCCGGCGCCATCACGCTCACCGTTTCCCCCGGAAGTCGCAACAACAACCCAGACAAGGCTTATTATCTAAATTTCATGAAAATAGCAAGTCAGGGCGCACCGCCCCAGATCTATCCGCCGGTCCCGCTCGAATCCGGTTTTGTAGTTGACTGGAGTGGCAGTGGAACGCTTGTAACCACCGACGACCTCTCGGGAAACTGGTATCCGATTGACCTCACTCCCTCCGACCCGGAAGTAGTCGCGCCCTCTGCCCCCTACATCGACACCGCGCCCTATTCAGGAAAGCGGTTTTACCGTCTCGGCAGTCCGTCAGTTGCCGCTTGGCGTCCTGGGTATCCCTATCGACTATGGTACGACGCCGGTAATTTCGAATCCGACCCAACCCGCTACCAGAACATCACGATCGCCACGGGCGGAGGATCGGGGGATGCAGCCAAAATCACTGAGCAATATGGCGTCACCTATCTCAATCGAATATCCGGCTCCAATCTCAGCGACTCCAACATTCTCGATCCAAGTGTAGAGGACGACTATTGGACATCGCAGGTCTCCCGCGCGGAGCGAATTGACGGCTCGAGCTCGCAGCTCCCATTCGACTTTGTCGCGGCAGGAGTAGCCATGGACGAATGGGTTGCCAACAGCAGCGATCCAGAGGCCTACGATTGGATCCAAACCGGTCTGCGCGCGGGCAAGTCTCTCAACCCGGAAGTGTTCGTCGCCAACTGGCTTTCCTATCTGGGTGCGGATCAGCTCTACGACATGACCGAAGGCGGAACCATCGACCTCAATATGCTGCAAGGCTACGAGCTGACCATTCAAGAGGATAACGGAGTCGACTGGAGCGAGGGCATCGCCCACCTGGAGGAGTTCCAACAGCGCGGGCTGATCCGAAAAGTCGTCTATGGAATGGGATACATCACCGACCAGGCCGGCTGGAACGGTTTCGAATGGACGGAAAATCGTCTGCGTTCTCGCATGGACGAACTAAAACGGAAATTCCCCGATATGCCCGGCATCGCCTTTCATGCCTCTCCAGCAGGAAACCAATCCGACCAGGACGCACTGATTTCATTGGTCGATCAACTGAGCGGAGAATACTGGCCCGACCTTCCGATACCAGACGGACTATATTCGATGACACCGCAGGTCGACACCCGCCAGCGGATTGACGTATCCGATGGGGGAAGCAGCAATGGAACACCGGTGATTACCTGGAGAGGCAAGTATCCAGACGTTTCTGCGAACCAACTCTGGCGATTTACCCATCTCGGCGACAGTGTTTATAAGATACAACCCGTTCATGCGTCCCACCTGGCTCTGGATGTGGACGGAGCCGCCAATTCCAACGGAGCAAAAGTTCAACTTTGGGCCGATAACGGAAGCGTCGCTCAACAATGGCAATTATCCAAAGTCGTCGGCGGATACCAGCTACGGCCCCTGTGCTCACCCGATAAATATTTGACCTTTGCGAACACCGCCAACGATACCCAGGCGGAGATTTGGACTCAGCTTACCAATGATAAACAGGTCTTTGCCCTCGCGCCCGAGGTCTTGCCCAACGACCACGTGCCGCCCTACTACCAGTTGGAGGCGGCGCTCCTCTCCGGCGGGTCCACCACGTCCAGCACACACTTGGGCAGCATGGGTGGATACATCAACATGCCTGCATGGGGAGGTTCGGCCAGACTGAATGACGTGGATGGAGGCAGCGGAGGTTTGCGCGCACTGTGCATACGGTATGCCAGCGGATTTCCGGACACGCGCAGCATCAACCTCACAGTCAATGGGAATGTCCATACACTCTCACTGCTCCCGACCGGCAGTTGGCAAAATTGGGAAAACCGCTCTCTCAATGCTCACCTCAATGCCGGAACCAACAACACCATCATTCTGGCCAGCACGGGCTCGAACCCTCCGGCAATGGACAAGCTGACCATCGATCTTCCAGTCTACCAATGCGAGGATGCGACTCTCAGCGGTGGCGCGTTCATCAGCTCGAGCAATCCGGGAAGCGACGGTCAATCAGTCGGCATGCCCGCCAACGGGGCCGCCCTGACATGGCGTAATATCGAAGGCGGTTCCGGAGGCGCCAAAGGATTGAAAATCCGATATATCAATGGATTTGATGATGATCGAGTGGTGAATTTAACCGTAAACGGCGCAACCACCCAGGTGACCTTTCCTCCGACAGGGGACTGGAGCACATGGCATGAATTGACGGTATTCCGCACTTTGAATGCGAGCGCCACCAATAGAATCGCGATCGGAAGCGCCGGTAGCAACACGCCGGGATTTGATCGAATGATTATTGGCATTGCCCCCTAGGGCTCCAAACGAGAAGAAGGAACATCTCGCCAGTCACAAAAACTGCGTCGACGAGCGCCTCTGTAATCAGAGTTCGACCGTGAGGCCTTCGCCAAGTCTTCCGCTCGCCTTCTTAACGCCGTCACTCATAATAAGTTCGACATGGAGCGGGCGATTTTCGTCCACCGTCCGCTTGCCGGCCTTGCGTTTATAATCGATATGCACGCGATTTCCTTCTTGAGTTGCAGTGAACTCAAGCTGCGCAAAGTCCCCCTCGCGATACTCGTAGCCATCACCAGCATCTTCATAAAGCGTGCCCGAAGCACGTCCTTTATCATCCAGCGCGACAACCAGAGTCAGCTCGTCCATATAAGGCTCCGACGTGCTTTGCACAACCTGCCCCATGGGAATAATGGCACCCGGGCGAATACGAACATCAGCTTGGATGGGATCCTCCTGATCGGCTGGCACGATCGAAAATGAGGGCCAAGTTGTTTTAGGCAACTCAGGATCAACCGCCCAGTTCGGGATCACCATCAAATCACTTCCCACGAGGTATGCCTGTTCCTCGGCCCGAAGATCAACGTCCTGAATGTCCGCGAAAAAGACAGGTTGCATCACCGGAAGCCCCTCGACCGACGCACGCTGGAAAGCGGTGTAAATGTAGGGAAGCAGACGGTAGCGTCGTTCAATCGCAATTCTAGACGTGTTTTCTGTTTCAGGTCCGAAGGCCCATGGCTCTTTCTGAGGCGTTCCGCGCTCTGCATGACCGCGTGCAAACGGGAAAAATATCCCGGAAGCGATCCACTCGGAGAAAAGCTCCGGCGTGCAGTTTCCGCCGAATCCGCCCAGATCCGGACCACTGAACGGCTGGCCCGACAGCCCAAGGGTGAGGCTCATCGGCACTGCCAGTTTCATGTGTTCCTCCGTCGAAGCGTTATCTCCGGTCCAGGCTGCGGCATAACGGTGACCACCGAGGAGATTTGCGCGACTCAGAATAAAAGGTCGACGGTCCGGACGGACGGCCATAATGCCTTCGCGCGTCGCCTTGACCATCAGCATTCCATAGGCGTTATGATAAAGAAGGTGCGGGCCCGCAGGAAGATCACCACCACCACGGTGCCAATTCGTCGATGGCATCGTCTTGTGGTCATTAAAGACAGCCGGTTCGTTCATGTCGTTCCAGACACCATCCATTCCGAGCGTCACAAACCCATCGTAAAGCTTGGACCACCACTCGCGGGTCTCCGGCATTGTATAGTCAGGAAAAACACAGAGACCAGGCCACACCGGCCCCTCATACGCTTTTCCGTCGGCGGTTTTGATCCAAAGGTCTTTCGCGGTCCCAGAGTCGTAAACCTCGTACCCCTCCTCCAACTTCACACCCGGATCGATCATCCAGACAGAGCGAAAGCCATTGTCGTGGAGATAGTCGTTGAGTCCCTCCGGATCCGGAAACGCATTCTTATCAAACGTGAACACACGGTATCCATCCATATAATCGATGTCCATCCAGATGACATCACACGGGATCTGGCGGTCTCGAAATTCGGTGGCAATCTCCCGAACAACCTCGGCGGTTTTATAGGACCAACGGCTTTGCTGATAACCCAGTGTCCAGACCGGCGGCAAGTCCATCCGTCCCGTCAGCTCAGCGAGGCCTGCCAGAACGCTCTGCGGTGAATCCCGCTCGATCAAAAATACCCGGAACGGAGCTCCTTGAGTCTGAAACGAAATTTGCTCGTCTTCGGTGGCCAGTGTCGCTCGCCAGGTCGAATCGAAAATCACTCCGAAAGCAGTGCCATCAGGATTCACACCCAACACCCAAGGGTGGGACTGGTAGAGGCGCTTCTGGTCAAAAAGCTTGTATTTGTAGTTGTCGGTGTTCCATAACTCGATCGTTTTACCATTCCGGCGCAACGGCCCCATGACCTCGCCGCCGCCATATAGATCAACGTTCCCGGAAAGGGCGATCGTCGCACCAGCCTTACCATTGACCAACGTAAATTCTGGCTGGAGAGAGGAGGGACTCGCCATTTCACCCTGCGGTTCCACCGGCTTCTCCAGAATGAGCGAAGGGGTCTTTTGGGGATCATATCCCTTCGGAACGAAGCAGGTAATGCCCTCACCGACGCGGAAGATTTGTGCCGCAGGCTCAGCAAAAGAAGACGACGCGGTCACGAGAATGGCAAACGGGATCACATACCCCATCCTTGTTCTCATGAGTTGCTTTTTTACGAAACTCAAAGGCCGGTAAAAAGAATGCAGTGAAATGGAAGACATAGGATACATGGCTACTACGAAACAATAATGAAACAAGTAAAATCGTTTCATTGTTGATTTTCACCGGTGCCCACTCAAAGATTCAAAACTAGCCTTTTAAACCTACCAGAGCACGAAGCACGAGAGGGTTGCCTCCGAACTAAGAGTTATCGGCGTCAAGAAATTCAGCATGAATAATCAATCACGTGGACGTTATTTTTCAAAGAAGCACTATCAGCCTGAGGAACTGCCCAAATTCTCCGAGGAGCGCCACCGGCTACCGTCGCCCACCCTGGAGGGAAATCCAGAGTGGGTGGCGATGTATTGGAAAGCCTGGGAGATCGCCTTTACCCGGCTAAAGAAACCGAAGCCTTGCTCACCCTTCGTATCGAACTGGATCGACGAAGGACTGTCCGTCGATGGGGTCGATGAATGCCTGTATCAATGGGACACCATTTTCATGGTGATGTTTGCGCGGTACGGACACTCGGTCTTTCCGGCCATCCAATCGATGGATAACTTTTATTGCCGCCAACACGACGACGGGCTGATCTGGCGAGTAATCCGCGAAGACGACGGCAGTGATCACTGGTGGGGAGGCGGAGAAAACTTCGCCCGGGCAATCAACCCGCCGCTCTTTGCGTGGGCCGAGGTGGAGTCATTCAAACTGACCGGGGACAAATCCCGCTTTGAAATGGTAATCCCGGTATTGGAAAAATACGCGGAGTGGATCGAGGCGCACCGGAAAAGCGACGTCCACGGACTGTATTGGAACAACGGCCAAGGCTGTGGCTACGATAACACTCCACGGGACGAAGGACGCATCGGTGACCCGAATCAGCATTCAGCGACTGACCCACAGGGCTGGGTGGATTTTTCCGCACAGATGGTGATCCAATACAACGAACTCGCCGCGATGTGCGATGAGCTCGACCGAGACGAGCAAGCAAAAAACTTTCGGAAGCTCGCCAGACAGATTGCTGATAAGATCAATCAATGGTGCTGGAACCCCGAGACCGGTCTCTATCACGACGTCGATGTGGAAGGAAAGCAGACCTCTTGGAAAACGATCGCCGCCTTCTGGCCATTGTTGGCTCGAATCGCCGATTCGGAAAAACAGGAAGCACTGATTAAGAACCTGCGCGATCCGGGTCAATTCTGGCGCCCCACCATCTTTCCGAGTCTCGCAGCCGACCAACCCTATTACGATCCAACCGGAAATTATTGGCGCGGCGGCGTATGGGCACCCACGAACTACATGGTCATAAAAGGGCTGGAAGCCTGCGGTCACGAGTCGTTTGCACGCGAATGTTCGATCCGGTATTTGGAGACGCTATCTACGGTCTTTCAGGAAACCGGGACGCTATGGGAAATGTATGCACCGGATGCCCACGCCCCCGGAACAACCGAGAAAAAAGGGAAGATCTGTTGTCCTGATTTTGTCGGATGGACGGGTTGCGGGCCGATTGCACTGCTTATCGAAAATGTATTAGGACTCCGTGCGGATGGAGTGCGGCGAACGCTGACCTGGCACCTGAACCGCGAGGACCGTCACGGTATCGACGAACTTCCAGTCGGATCGAGCAACGTATCCGTGATGTGCGAGGCCGCAGACAATTCTGACCGTCGCAAACTGACGGTCTGCTGCACCGACCAACTGACCTTGGCGGTCAAGGCATCGGACAGAGAACAGACCTTCGACCTAAAGGCCGGAAACCACGAAATAATTTTTAATTAATCGCAGCATCTCCTAGTGGTCAAATGACGTAAAACCCTTGCTTCAATAAGTCTGAATCGCGAATGCTGAAGCCCCGCTTCAACTCGAATTCATCAGCTTCGAAAATCCGCTTTCCGTCTGCGTTGAACATGCTGCAGGCTGAGATAGGAATCGATATTTTGTCTTCCTTCTCTTCGTCGGGATTCAAGTCAACTTGCTGATAGGCCTTGTGGTCCTGATTGACTCATGTGGCTGAAGTGACCCAGTCGACAACCTAGGCTTTAATGGTTTCTCGGCCTGCAATTGGCCCGCATAACGCCTATTGAACAAGCTTATGTTACCTCGATAAAAGAAATGCCTGGCGCGATCCCCCAACCGCGCCAGGCACTATTTTATAGATCAACGAGATCTAGTTGAAAATTCTGCTGAGAAGCTTGAAGCCGAATCAAAGCGAGGGAGACAGAGATCCGTGCGTGAGGGTTAGATACGGCGCTGAATGATCCGCGGTGAGTGGCCGCATCTTTTCAATCATCCCCTGTGCTTTTCGCTGAGGCCAATGCATGTTAAGGATTTCCCAGTAACTGATGTAATCCGTCAATTTTTGTCCCGAGGGCTTGCCCTTGTAGTAAGGAAACGTTGAAGGATCCACTGTCCAGGGCACAAGCGTTTCGTATGCCAGCTCCAGACTCCGGCCCTCTTCTGATTTCCAATTATAAAGATCCACACCTTGTAGTCGCGCGATCTCCGCAGTGATCGTCTGAGGGAACAAGCTGAAGTGGGAATACCAAATTCCACGGTCGCCCCGGACGTGACGATTCACCTCATGCCGCAAATGACCGTCATCCGCAACCTGATCGCGCGTCAGTGCCTTCCACCGCTCGACGACCTTATCAAACATCACCCGATCGTCCAAATACACCGCTCCGGACATCACCAAAACCGCTCCCCAATTCCCCCAGTTATTGGGCGTCTTCATCGTGTTGAGGGGGATTGCTTTATTGCGGAGAAAATCACTGAAGGCCCGCTGCTTGGTTATCGGCCAAATGGTTGTATCGTCGCGAATCATATCGGCCGCAAAGATGAAAGGCGGGAAGTGATAGCTAAAGCTAAGCATCGAGTCATCCTTCGTTTCGGTCTTTTCAACAGTCTCTACCCAGGCATCAATGTAACGGGCGGCTGCAAGGCCGTACTCGTCCCTTCCTGACAGCTTATACATCAACGCCAAGGCATATACGGAGTTGGCGTCGTCATGAAGGGCAAGCTTTGCCGCCTGGTGCCCATCGGCATCCTTATAGTATCCGGGAACGTACCATACGGTCGGCGGATTTGGTTCCCCCTCCATGGCGGCATTCGCGTCTTCTTTCAATTGCAGGAACGCCTCATACGTCGGATAAACCTGCCCGTAAATATTATCCCGGATTTTATCAATACGCTGATCCGTCAGGAATATCCCCTTCTCGCCGAGCCTCTCGCCATATGCGGACATCATACTGCATAAGCCTAAAAGCATGAAGACAAGGACCGTAAGAGGTCTGGTATGAACAAGAGGGAAACTGAAGTGTGTCTGGGATTTGTTATTCATAAAGTAATTTTTAAGTCGGTGCAATGGAACGCTAAGGGTAGGCAAGCCCTCTCGCCTGGCGTAAAACTGAACTCGATTGCAACGCACCACCCCACAAATAGGTGTTGGAGCTTGACGTTTTTAGTAACGAGTTAATTCTGTTACTATATGACGAATAAAAGTCAAGCCCCATTGGCGATTAAAACAGTCTCAAAATTCAAAATCGCGAGTACCCTCCAGATTAGCAGGCAGCATCAGCATCCTATCTGTGCCACCCGCAAGAAGTCGGCAGATTACCACGGACTTGCGAAGCATTGTGCCTTGAGTATCGTTTTCTTGGCTCTATTCATCTTCGCCGCTCCCTTGAAAGGAAGGGTCCCCGATGTACTAAGCGAAACAGATACAGCGAGATCCCTCGAGCTGGTGGTGGACTTCTCAAAACCGGCAGGACAATTCCGCGCATTGCAC
Organism: Cerasicoccus sp. TK19100; assembly: GCF_027257155.1. Lineage (NCBI taxonomy): Bacteria > Pseudomonadati > Verrucomicrobiota > Opitutia > Puniceicoccales > Cerasicoccaceae > Cerasicoccus > Cerasicoccus fimbriatus. The sequence continues at coordinate 258,395 of NZ_JAPWDU010000005.1, read as the reverse complement.
GGTGTAAACAACGGCCCGGTCAACACTTACGGAGGCCCGGATCTGACGCAGTTCTTCATCGAAGCGGGCATCCCCTCCTGCCGCCTGCACGATGTGCCGCATTCCGGTTCCTATGCGGTGGATATTCCCACGATTTTCCCACTTGCCCATGCTGACCCCGACGATCCGCTCAACTACAACTTCGAGCGGACCGATGATTATATTCAGGGCGTTCTCGACGCCGGAGCCAAAGTCGTATTCCGGCTGGGCACCAGCATTGAACATTCACCCCGCAAATATAACGTCCACCCTCCCGAGGATTACGATAGATGGGCGCGAGTGTGCGTGAATATCATCCGCCATTACAACGAAGGCTGGGCGAACGGCTTCCACCACGACATCCAGCACTGGGAAATATGGAATGAGCCGGATCTCAGCTCAGCGACCTGGACAGGCACCCCGGAGGAATACTATAAACTGTATGCGGTCACAGCGAAAGCCATCAAACAGCATGATCCCGGGCTCAAGGTCGGTGGGCCGGCTCTGGCCAAGAACAAGTCGTTCCTGAAAGACTTTCTAGCAGCCTGCCGCGAACAAGAGGCTCCCCTAGACTTTATGTCCTGGCACCTCTACACCAGCAATCCAAACGCCGTTGCCGAATCGGCACGAGACATGCGCGAAATACTCGACGAACAGGGTTTCACTGAGACAACGACCGATTTAAACGAATGGCACTATTTTAATGGCGACTGGAAACGCCTCCGCTCGGAGCCTGGCTATGCAAAATCTTTGTTCGAAGACCTCAACGGAGCGCCGGGAGCCGCCTTTATCGCAGCGACACTAATGACACTGCAGGATCAGCCGGTCGATGCGGCACATTATTATACCGGGGACATGTCCCGCTGGGGCTTATTCAGCCCGGCTGGGACCCCCAATACCACCTATTTTGCCTTCAAAGCTTTCAATGAACTGCTCAAGACACCGAACCGGATCACATGCTCGATCAATGGCGAAGCTAACAATCTTTTCGCGGAATCCGGCGTTTCGGAAGACGGTGAAACCGCACAGATTCTAATCAGCAATGTGGGGCCCAAAGCCGTGGACCTTTACATCCAACTGCAAAACCATTCGGGAAAAGAGCCCCTGAACCTGGAAATCTATGCCGTAGATACCGAACATAGGTTCACTCGCTTGTCGCGAGAAGTGCTACCGCCCGGAACTGAGAAAATAGAAGTCAACTGCCCCAGCCAAGGCATCCGGCTAATCCGTCTGGAACCCATCTAACGAAAAACTCCGCTCAACTTTTGGGAGCCTCCTGGTCGAAAATCAATCAGATCGGTCCTCACAGGACTAAGCAGGGGACTGTGAACGGCAAATTTCTGGGCACACACCACCGTTGCTCGGACTTTCATACAGTTTCCGCAAAATGCCTCCAATCAGTAATTTGACATTATTAAACGCCCAAGAATGACGATATTCTGTAAATTACCAAAATCCATTATTGCCAAAAATTAGCACAAGAGCCTGTTAATAAAAAAACAAAATGATTTGTTGCATTATTACTCAAATCAGTCACATTATAAATCAATATTTGACGAAATCGCAGCACCATCGAGACCGCCTTTGTAAATCCATGGGCACTACCCCGCCCCCCTCGATGTGCTAAAAATTATTAGACCTCAAACCGTCAACCTCATATGTGTGACACGACCTCGCCAAACACATCACGTCGCCGAAAGTCCGGCTTTGCTCTTGTTATTGCCTTATCCTTGATGGCTTTCGTTGTCGTGCTTATGCTCTCCATGACGACGTTGGTCCAAGTAGAAATAAGCGTATCGACGAGCGAGATCAAGAAGGCTGAAGCCGACCAGAATGCACTGCTGGGTCTTTACCAGGCTATTGGCATGTTGCAGAAAGAAATGGGGCCCGACCAAAGAATATCTGCAAATGCTGACATCCTAAACCACCCTGGAAACGATCATTCCATTACCGTCGAAAATCCTTACTTAGTCGGCGTATGGGATAGCTCGGGGAATCGTGCGAACACGACAGTCGATGATCGAAACTCCGATCTTTGGGAGATGGGAGACACCATCGATTACGCCGAAAGAACACAGAACGGCTTCCGTCGCTGGCTCATATCGACCCCCGCAAGTGCGCCCGGAACCTCGTTAGATCCCGAGCAGCTAGCGACAGCTGGTAACGATTACCGTAATACGTTGAGCCCGGAAGAGGTGGTCAAACTCTTAGGCGGAGGCACTTTACAGCCAGACGATCCAAGCAACGTCACTACCCCCCTGGATGAAAAAGAAATTTGGGCACCGTTGGTGGAAATAGATGCCACAAACGGCTTGGCAAGCAATGGACGCATGGGATGGGCTGTACTGGATGAGGGAGTCAAAGCACGACTAAATTTGAGCCAAAGAGATGCCCCAACAGATTATACCGACGCACTCACCTACTGGGATAGCCCGGGCGCAATCGGCATAGAAGCCATGGGAGCCAGCAATGAATTTGCCGCTTTCCCGCGAAACAGCTCCTCTCCGGACAAAGTTGTCGATTTCGAACACGTTGGGTTCCTCTTCAACGGCACGCCCACACAGAATGACTTGGGCCCCTATGTCCATGACGTATCCCTTTACTCCACGTCTATTTTGAGCAACGTCGTCGACGGCGGTTTAAAACGCGACCTTAGCACCCTGGCGAGCTTGAACAGCAACCCACAAGCCGGACAAGACAATACCAGGTGGCCAACAGAATACCGCAGTCGTCGCCTTTACTCGGACAGCGACACAGCCTCCGCGATCAACACCGAGGCCGATCCCCATTGGTCTGCCCTACTCGACTACATAAATCTCTACACAGATGGCAATCGACTAACAAGCACCACTAGCGGGTTACCGCGCGCGCAAGCCTCCCTAAGTGAATGGAAAGGCAATCCGAGCGCTCCGGGAGACGGTGATCGTGCCTCCGTCGACCTCCCCCTACCCGCTCCCGACACCTACCGTTTAGCTCCGGCCATCACTAAGATTGAAATCTATCTCTCTTTGATCTGCCTGCCGCCTCATGACACTTATGAACCAAGCCTTTTCAAGGGGAATAAAAATGACATTACCAACTTTTACATGCACCTCAATCTCGACCAGAAAAGTGATGTAAATAAGGAAACAAACATAACCGATCCTAGTTACAATTACGTGCGTCAAGTGTATGTTGTCGCGACTCCCGTCATAACATTCCAAAACCCCTACAATGTACCCCTGGACTTAGATCAGATGTGGTTGGTTCTTCGTGACCCTCCAATTGGCCTTAAGTTTTATATGTATAACCATGAAGGTCTCCCCAACGCCGATGTGGCGGTTCCCATGACAGAAGACTTTGTTGCGCTCTCCGAGATGGTTGAAAGGGGTTGGGCTCAAACAAATAACGGTGACATTGAACAGTTACGATTTGGAATGAGCTTAAGCGGCCTGCAACTGGGCCCAGGAGAAAGTAAAGTATACTCACCCAGATTTGATCCCGGCAGCACGATCGCAGATACCCTATGGAACTCCACCGCTGATTTACAGCGCAACCTTCCCCTCTCGCCCGGATATGATTTAGGAGTCGGTTTAATATGGGATCAGATCAGCCCATCTTCCGCAACTTGGCACAACGGCACGATATCTGTGAAAGGCTATGCCTACGACCGTAGAGCCCCCGGCAATGGAATTACGTCTCAAGTTAGACAGATCAAGCCGCACCAAGGTATTTTTTCGATGCTCGTTATCAATGGCGATCGCATCAAAGTGGAGGTCGATCTAGTCGATGGCACCCAAAACCCGGCGGACTTCGGCGCAACCAGCTCACCAAGCAACTCAATACTTCCCGACACGTATAACGGAGTTTTCGCAGTCGAACTCTACGGAGACGATCCAAACCTCCAAGGAAACCAAAAGGAAGACACAGATACTGTGAGTTTGATTGGGCGTTACGTTTTTGACTATAACGAGGGCACGATCACCAATTCCAATAAGGGCACCAGCGAGAATGAAAGAGAGAAGTTGCTCGCGAAAAGTGCTAGCAAAAAAAATGAGCCCTACAGCACTGGCATCATTGCCGTAGACGAGCTAGGACACACTGCCGGCTCTCAGCAATTACCGATTTTTGAAGACAAGGGAACCGCAAAAACGGATGCCAGAGCTGACGATCTAATTCCCTATACATTTGCTGTGCTTCGAATCGGCGGAAAAGTCACTCAAGAGGAAAGCACGATAGCCTATCATCCCGCAGTGCCACACCTGCAGACCAATTTATCGCAATTTAACGGTCATTACGACATCGGTGAAGAAGCATCGGCCTTTCAATCTTACGACCTATCCATTGAAACGCCCCCTGAGGGCGCAGGTGGATTTGCCGTTGCACCTGCGATCGGCAGTGATAACGAGGGCTACCACCACACCGCCCAAACAGCGACATGGGGCAAGTCTCGGGCCACTCAGTACGAGATACCAGTCTCCCCACTCCAATCGATTGCCAGCCTTCAACATGCCGACATCTTCGGGGGTGGCTACCTGCCCAAGGTAAGATACGCAACCGGCAACTCCTTTGCACATCCATTGATCCCTGAAAATTCGGCCACCCTAGCAACAACCGCTCTCGGATATGGCTTCTACGACCACACGTATCTGAGCAACCATCGCTTGTGGGATCGCTACTATTTCTCCACCATCGCGGATCTACGATCCGTTTTGGATCCGACGGCCCCGACGATCGATACTGTTTTCGACGATTGGATGAGCGGTGGCAAAGCCCCGAATGCCGCACTGACAGCATATGTTCCCAACGGTAGCACCCAGGAGGACGTTCGCAGTGATGTGATCAACGGCACGGATCCTCAGGCGGACGCTTACCTGAAGATGGCGGGATACCAAACACTCGAAGGCGGCTTCAATGTGAATTCGACTTCGGTAGAGGCTTGGAAAGCCATGCTGGCCACTTCCAACCTCGCAGGTAGCCCGATGAAAATTCCGACTTATACTGATTCGATCTTTAACCTCACCGATGAAGCTGGAAATGGATCCATCCAAGCTGCCTTCTCTCGGTTTAGGATTCCCAACTTTGACAGTCCCCTTGAAGCCTCTACCAATGAAGAGCGTTCGCTTTGGCAGGGGTACAGGGAACTCAATGAAGCTGAAGTGGATGCCTTGGCACAAGCCATCGTCGATCAGGTTCGCTACAGGGGACCGTTCCTCTCTCTCGCGGAATTTGTCAATCGGCGCCTGACCACCGGTGATCCTCGCTCCCAAATGGGGGTCATCGACGCGGCCATCGAAGCTGCTGGGCTCAATCAATTAATCGATGATAATGCCGGTCGCGACCTCGATAATAGCGATGAAACTTACATAAATGACAACAGCTACGGCATGATTCAGAACCCGCAAGCATTGGGAACAGGAACCTACACCGCTCGTGGGATCCCATCGTTCTTAACGCAAGCAGACATCCTTCAAAGCATCGGATCAAAATTAAGTGCTCGCTCCGACACATTTGTGATTCGCAGCTACGGAGATGTTCGCGACATCGCAGGAAATGTAGTCGCTAAAAGCTTTTGTGAGGCGGTGGTGCAACGTGTCCCCGATTACGTCGACGCCTCACAGTTACCATATCACGATGATAACGATGCTACGCCTACACCTGAAGGACTCAGTGACATCAACCAGACATGGGGACGAAAATTCAAAATTATTAATTTCCGCTGGCTTTCAGAAAATGAGATCTAATACAGCTCAAATATCCAGACAAGCTCCGAGGCCCTAAAATACTTATACGTAAATTACGATGCTCACCCAAAAACATATCCTGTCGAACATCAAGGCCTGCGTCCTGTCCCTAGCCGCTTTATGCATCATATCGACAACGATTGTTGCGCAGAGTCCGAAAACGGATGCCAATGCACCCAGTTCATCAATGACACCCCCAATCCGCGCCCTCGCAGTGGGCTTCGAGGACGAGCAGCGTGAATATCATATCCTAGACCAAGATAATCGATCGACGGGAACCATACGACTAAATCTACGCGGCTACACGAGTGAGTTCATGTGCCCAATTGTAGAAGGTTCCATCCGATTTGGCCTGGAGAGTGGGCAAGACGAGGACGGCAACATTCTCTATACCCCAGAGGTGATTGTCCCCTGGAAAACAAATTATAAGAAAGTATGCTTAGTCTTCATCCCTAAGAGCTTTACGGGAAAGAAAGACTTAAAGCAGCCTTACGTAGTCAGCTTCATGGATATGAGTGAAGAAGGCTTTGAGACTGGAACCACCAAAGTAGTGAATCTTGCACCGGTGACTGCATACGTCAGGTTTGGCGAACACCAAAAGGCAGTTGAGACCGGACGAGTCGTGGTGATCCCTAAAATCGAAGAGGTGAAACGTGCAAACATGGTGCAGTTAAGCGTTTACCACATGGTCGACGATGCCCCACATCGTGTCCAAGAAACACGTGTGCGCTACTTGGATCGTATCCGCTACCTCATCGTGCTCTACCCGGATTTTGTCAACCGGCGCATGGGGGTCGCCTCCATCCTGGATTACGGCAACCTTTTCTAAAGCTTCAGAACTCGGTTACTGAAGATCGACCCTCTGCGGGACCTCAAATAAACGCAGAGCCTAGTCATCATCGACTTCTAAATTAACAGCAAAAGGTACCCTAATTCAATTATGTAACAGATTTTTACGTTGCACTAAGAGTCACTCCCGTAATGCTGCATCATTCATTGCCCAAAGGAAACCATGTGATGTGTCCGCGACACCAAGCGCAGGGACTCGATACGAATTGAAATCCAATAGCGTATGCAATTCTTCCACCTTCATACCGAAACATTCGTCCCCGATGGACTCTCCACTAAAAAGGTCCTGAGCCGATGCACTCCACGTGCAATCAGCATTCATTGGGATGTGTGCGGACACATGGCTTTCGCAGTAGCATGCATAACGATTCTTGTATCATGACCGCTCGATGGGACACTCTCCTACTGCTAGTGGTAGGACTAATTCTGGGCGGTTGCGCCGTCTTCGACCCCGCAGGCGACTTTCAACCCGCTCAACAAATCCAATGCCCACCGGTTGACGCCCCTGACCTTGCGGCATGGCGTGAATTGGAGAAACTGGGATTACCGACCTTACCCATGGGGCAGCGATGGATCGGACGGTCTGGAAAAGTTTCGGGCCTAGTGCAGGTCGCACACAATGGAAGCGACTTACTCGTGCTGGCACGACTACCGGATGAGGATATTTTCAACCCAGTGAGCGGATTCAATGAGGAATCTTGGAATCAGGGCGATATCTTCGAGATCTTCATCCGCCCGGAAGGCCAAGCCTCTTACTACGAGTTTCACATATCTCCGCGCAATCAGCGTTACCAGCTATACTTCAGCAAACAGCCCCCATCGTCGGAGAGCTATACACGCAAGCTCTCGACGATTCCTGTCGATAGTTCCGTCTCCATTCATAACGACTCGGGCTACTGGTTGGTCTATGCAGTCATTCCCCTGCAAGACTTGGTCGAACCGAGCGAGCGGTCGATACCCGATACCTATCAGGTTTCCTTCTCCCGTTACGACTACACGCGCGGACCGGATCTCGACACACCTTCCCTCTTTTCCACCTCTCCCCATCGCAAACTTTCGTTCCACCGCCAACACGAGTGGACGACTCTCAAACTGAAGTAGATCGAATGCACTTAATTGATTGGCTTATCGTCGCCCTCCCGGTTCTTGTCCTCCTCTTCATAGGTTACAGAGTACAATCCCATGTCAAAGGGGTAGCGGACTTCTTGGCAGGCGGACGCGTGGCCGGACGCTATGTGCTCTGTGTGTCCGCTGGTGAAGCTGCAATCGGCCTAATTTCCGTTGTCGGCATGTTCGAGTTTTATTTCCGCACCGGAGTCGCACTCTACTTCTGGCAACACCTTTCAGAGCTGGCAGGTCTCATCATGGCACTGACGGGCTTCATGATCTATCGCTATCGTGAGACACGTGCTTTAACCATGGCTCAGTTCTTTGAAGTACGCTATTCACGTAATTTCCGTATCTTCACCGGCATCCTTGCCTTTATGACCGGGGTGGTCAATTACGCCTTGTTCCCAGCGGTGGGCGGTCGCTTCCTCATGTATTTTTGCGGCCTACCAGACACATTTCCCTTTCTGGGATTTGATGTCGATACCTTCGGATTTCTCATGGCCTTTTTCCTATGCGTCGCTCTCTTTATCGTATTATTGGGAGGCCAACTGACCACCATGGTCACCGACTGTGTCCAAGGCTTATTCGGTTACATCGGCTTTGGCATTATCACCGTTTGTATTTTTTCGATTTTCTCTTACGACCAAATTGGCGAAGCCATGCTGGATCGCCCTGAAGGTGAATCCTTCCTCAATCCATTCGATATCGGAAACTTCACCGACTTTAACTTTCTCTATGTCTTCATCGGACTCATTGGGCTGGTCTATGGACGAATGTCCTGGCAAGGCACGCAAGGCTTCAACTCTGCAGCCACCTCACCGCACGAACAAAAGATGGCCGCCGTACTCGGCACATGGCGCTCTGGCTTTACTTATATCACCATCATTCTGATGGCTCTGGCAGCCTACACCTTCTTAAATCACCCAGACTTCAGTGCAGGGGCCAGTAATGTCCACCAGGAATTGACCAGTCGCATAAATTTCGACAACCCGACGACCACCGAAACCATCCGGAACCAGATGATGGTTCCTGTCGCGCTACGCGAAATCTTCCCAATTGGCGTGACCGGTGTCTTCGTGGCTATGATGATATTTCTCTTGATCAGCACGGATACCAGCTACCTCCACTCTTGGGGCAGTATCTTCATTCAAGACGTGGTCATGCCGCTGCGCAAAAAACCAATCACTCCTGAAAGGCAAATCCTCTTCCTTCGGCTGGCTATTCTCGGAATCGCAATTTTTGCCTGGTTCTTCAGTATGTATTTCGGTCAGGTCACCTACATTTTGATGTTCTTTGCCCTGACTGGATCGATCTATGTTGGTGGTGCGGGCATTGTCATTATCGGCGGGCTCTACAGTCGGCGAGGCACTACAATTGGTGCTTGGGCCGCCATGATCACTGGTGCCACACTCGGCGTCACTGGCTTTTTGGGGCAAAAGTTCTGGTCCACCCACGTCTATCCCTGGCTTGATAAGACATCTCCAAACTTCCTAGTCTCACTCAAGTCTGGCCTGGAAGGACTGGGCAGCAAGCTTCCTTTCGTCAATTGGGAAGTCAACGAGATCAATTTCCCGATCACCGGACAGGAAGTCATGCTCATCACGATTGTTAGTTCAACCATCGTCTATTTTGTGGTTTCACTGCTCACTTGCCGTGAACCCTACAATTTAGATAAGATGCTACACCGCGGTGAATACAACCGCGAACACAAACAGGTTTCAAGGCCCACCACGAAACGTAGCTTGATCGGACGTATCGTCAGCATTGATGAGGAATACACACGTGGCGACCGCATACTGGCATGGTCAGTATTCGGATACACCATATTTAAGCTCCTCACCTTTGCCTTTGTCGCGATCTGGAACCTCGCCTTTGGTATCTGGTCCGATCAGGCATGGCTGAATTATTTCAAGTATTTCACCATTCCCGTCTTACTCGGTATCGGCGCAATCACTTCGGTCTGGTTTTTCATCGGTGGCACTTGGGATTTGAGGCGCTTGTTTAAAAATCTGAAAAACATCAAACGGAACATCTATGACAATGGTCAAGTCATCGGAGACCAGAATGCCGAGGACATCTGTTTCGCCGATGTTGAGACAACTGAAAAGCCTGCCGAGAGAATCATTAACAAAGACAATCGCTAGAAAGTGCTTGGAAAATAGGTTTATATAGGTCTTTTCCACACTTAAAAATAGCAATAACTTGTGCGGTTTAAAGCCATAAAGGCGAGTTAACTGATGCAGACTTTGAGCCTCTCAAGGAATTAACGATTGGCATTCGGTACGGTTGAGTTAAAATGTGCAATGTAAGACATCACACCCCCCTAAGCCTCATACTATTTTTCAAGACTTGAGTTCAATCCACGCATGCAGCACATCAGCCACGTTTTCAGCAGACAAAAACTCCTGCTCCAAACGGGCATTCTCATGCGCCTGAAGAAAAGCAAAGAGCTCCACCTCCTGATCCGTCAACATATGGGTATCCGGCAACCGTGCTTTGACCGGCTCTTGAACGGCTCGATCCACATACTGATCAAACACCGCGCGGGTCATCATCAGCGCTTCAATATGCGCCTGATGGCTACGGGCTAGACTGAGCATCACAAGGCCCCAGGTGTCCAAGTCGCCCCAGTAAGCCATAGGCTTATCGACAAAGGCTGACGCGGACAACCAGCTCAAGTTCAAACCCGCTCCGAGAATTACCAGCGTATCGGGTAACTTCGGCAGTAGATAGAGACAGCGCTCATTCTCCACGACCAAGATCCGTTTCCCCGGCAAGCTTACGCGCTCGGCTAATTCCGATGCGCGCACCCGCAATTGTTCAAAAGACAATAAGCTTCCGTCGAGATCCGCCAACAGCAGCCATTGCTCACCTTCTAGCATCGCACCAAGAAAAGACTCCAAGCCCATCCGACCCGCCTCGCCTTTGAAACTAACATCCAACAACGCAATCAACAACGCACGATTACGCTCAAAAAACTTAGTGTCGTTGCCAGCGGCGGACAGTGTTCTGAGCGGCGCGCCATTAGCGCAACCAGGAGTCAGTTTATCGGCGATAGCAGCCGAGAGTATTGCATCCTCCAGAGGCTTCTCCCGCCACAGTGAACGCTGGCGAATCCAAAGTCGATGATACCGCACATTCGTTTCAGCACATAGTTTTTTCATCGCGGTATACTCTCTGGATACTCCTTCAGCGCCAGCAGCTGCAACCCATTCCGAAGGACTTCTCACGCGCCAAGCGCGCGGTATTTCCACCGTCTCCGCCGTGTCACGGTAACGTTCACTGCGCCACTCGACTTCACCGATGGATATCTTTTTCCACATTTGAATGTGTTGGCGCACTCCGTCCAGGTCTTCACGAATCTCCGACGCAGTGGGCCGGCCAATGGAAATCTCCACCGGCCAAGCTTCACGCTGAGTCAAACGCTGCTCACGCAAATCGGAGTTTTCCCATTGTCGGGCCAGCTTCGCGGCAAGCTCGTCAGGAGATTTCATGGCGCAACTGGTTCGTTGTTCCAACTCGTTTCATCGCCGCTGCGGTTTTCAACGCGCGATTCCAGCTCTCGCCAACTGATCGACGCCAGCGTGGCCCGCGCACCTTTACGATGGACGTAAACCACCGACCGTGTGTGCTGACGCAAAAGACGCATCTCTTTATTTGGCGTCACAAAGATCGGGTGCAGCTTAAACTCCCGCAGCGCGTTGACAATGCGGTTCGCCACCGCGCGTGAGCTTTTCGAAAAAGCTTCATCCAGCACTATCGTGCTGTGCAGTGGGAACCGTCCCCCTTCCGGACTCAACGCATAACACAAGGAAGCCGTCAAAATGTAGCTCGCGATGATTTCCTTTTCGCCACCAGAGCCACCCTGCGATCCCTTAAAGCGCTCCACCACGGCGTCGCTTTCACGATCGACTTCCAAGCCGTGAAACTCCAACCGGAAGCGTGGATCGAGCAAAGCCCGTGCGCCGACTGTGTGCTTCTTGTCCACGGCATCACGGAGCAACTGCACGATGTGCTGCAAGGCCTTGAAATGCCCTTCGTGATCATCGTGGCGCAGCGCCGCTGCACGCAGTTGCTTGTGCGCACGCTCAAACCCACGAAGGTTATCGTGCAGCACATTCTGAGTAGTCAGTCGCAGGTAACGCCCCTGTTTGAAATCCACGCTTTCCAGGCTTTCATTCAAATCGTCAATGCGTTCCTTGATTCGCGTAACCTCTTCATTCACCGCCGCCAGCAGCTGAGTGACCCCTTGGTCCGAGGATTTCGTAAGGTATTCCAGGAAGCGTTTGCGCTTGTCCGGCAAAGCCTCATGGGTGAGCACACGCAATCGCTCCAGATAGGCCGGAATGTCCGCCAACTCGGTTCCCACTTCGGCCAAGGCTCCGGTATCCTGTAGCTTGGCGTGTTCCATCGCCCGCACCAAATTAGCATGCCGATTGGTTAGGTTGATCTGCCCGGCCTCGATCGCCTTCGCCAGTTCGGCGACACGCCGACGCTCTTCCTCAGCAAGGCCCTCCGCTTTCAACTGTGCGTCAACCGCCAGGTGCTCTTCGGCGAAACGCTGATCTTCAAAAGACAGACCATCCCCCGCACTTTTATTGCAAGCTTCGATGCGTTGCTGCGCACTTTTCAGCAAGCCTTCAGCCGCTACCGCTGCACCAAGACACACCTTGGCTTTTGCCTCCAGTTTTTCCTTTCTCTTTTTCGCTTCTTCGTAAACTTGCAGCGCCTTTCCTGCGTCGGACTCCGGGTCGGTCAACTCCCGGAGCTTACTTTCGTTGCGCAGGATTTCCGCCTCCTGCGACGGGTAATCGACCGCTTCAAATTCCAACTTACGCAAGCCCTCCACCAGGCGCGTTTGTTCCTCCAAACGCACATGATGCTCACGCGCAGCTTGGAACGCCTTCGCTGCTTCGTCATGCTTCGCGCTAGCTTCTTCCAGTTGTTTGGTTAAGTCGGCAAGACGATCACGATTGCTGAAGCCCGTGCACCAATCCTGCTCTAACCGCCGTTGATCTTTCTTCTCAAACAACCCTCGCTTGCCGGACATCAACCCTTCCCGCGTAAGCCCATGCGGAGTATGCTCCAGCGCATCCGTCGAATCGACGCAGTGCAAATCATACGAGGCCAGAAATGCCTTCATCGCCTCGCGCAGAGGATGCAGCTTAAACTCCAGCTTGCGCAAATAGCCATCGGCAAAAAAATCCGCATTCGGTGCCTGCTCCGGATCCGCTTCCAACAGGCGAATATGCAGCCCATGCTGATGCGCGTTCACCCAACGCAGCGCAGCCCGCAAGCAAACTTTCGGCACGAGTAAACGCAGCCGATTGCCACCCAGCGCACGCTCGATCGCGCCACGCCAGGGTTGCTCCTGTTCCAAGACTTGCACCAGTTCGCCCACAAAGGGCAGGGCGTCCGGGCTCAGTTCCAATTCACTCGCCAACAAATCACGAAAACGCTGAAAGGTGCCAGGAATATTCGAAGCCGGCCTATCCTTCGCCGCATCATACTCCGCTTTCAGCTCCTTCACATTGGCTTCGATCTGCGATACCGCCGCGCCTCGCCGATATGTCAATTCGCCCGACGCTTCCTTATCCTGCATCAAGTGCTTCAAGACCGCTTCAGCTCGCCGCTGGGTCTCGGCAAATGTCTCAGTTTCGATCTCGGCCGGCAAGTCAAACAACCGACAAGTCGCTTGATACCCGGACGCCTGATCCCGTCGCCGCGCCGCTTCCTTCCGGTTGACCTCGATCAATTTGCGCAGCGATTCCACATCCCCACCACCGGCATGGACGTATTTTTCGTAAAGCGTTTCGACTTCGCTGCCGGCGTGCTTCACCTGCTCTTCGGCTTCGAGCAAAGCCTTGTCCCGCGCACGAAAATCCGTCTCCAGCTCCACCGCTCGCGTTTGCCACCGTCGCTTGCCTTCCAACGCAAACCACACAGGCAGCAAGCCCACCAACCGACGCTTGCGCTCCAGTTCGGCGCGATGCTGCTCGTAGGCGTCGAACTGCTTTTCCACCGGCCAAAGCGATTGCTGCTGACGCTGCGCGGTCTCCAACTCTGCGTGGATTTCGGCAAGGTTATCAAACTCACTCGCAACCTCCGCCGCGCGGTCAAACTGCGCATGGTCATCCAGCACCAGATTCCGAAAAATGTCGTCAATGCTGTTGAGCTGCTTGAGCCCCGCCGCACGGTTTAACAGGGCAAACGCATTGTCGGCCACCTCGAAGAAGCTCCGCACCCGGGCAAGGTAAGCGCGTTTGCCCCCCGTGGATGCGTCAAAGATTTGCGCTTCGTTATCATCGCGCAATTGCTGCTTGAGCAGACGCAACCCGCCCTGACTGTGAATCGCCAACCACTGCTCCAGCGAGTGGCGCGGGTCCCGCGAAAACATCCAGGCTCGCTTTAAGTCACTGGGCGAAAAGCTCCCGCCATCGATCCACATAATCGCGCCCAACCGCAGCTCGTCTTGGCCGTCGCTGTAGGTTGCACAGATCCCGGTAGTCGTCTTGCCCTTGCGCGAAATGTGCGCCGCGTCGCCGCTGTCGTTGCCCGAGCCCACGACACCGCGCACGTAGGAGATCAGGCTGCGGTCGCTTTCGTGGCCGCCAGTCGAGGCCAGGTTGTATTTCGGCTGCTCGGCGATCAGCGTCACAAAGCCATCGACCAGCGTCGTCTTGCCACTACCGGTCATCCCGATAATCGCCGTGCCGTGCGCATCAATCTCCGCCGCGTGCATTCCCGAAAACGGCCCCCAGTTAAACACCTCTAAGCGCTGTAATCGGAACGCTGCACGCTCCAAGTTAAACAACATATCCTCACCGCCCGATCTCATTCGCCCTCCTCCGTTTCGGATTCCTCGTCTGCGTCAACCCGCTTCGTTTTCTCTGCCAAATCACGAAAATGAGCCAGCAGGATTGCCAAGTGCTCGGGGTTCGCCAAGTGCACAATGATCGGCCGTATCGTCACCTGATTCTCTTTATCTGGCTCGCTCACCACCCCGTGCGCCGCCAACTGAGTGATGACGCGGCGCAGGCGCTCGACGTCGGATTTATCGCTGCCCGAGTTCCCTAGGTATACATCGAACTGCGCCTGCAACTCTTCCAAGTCGATGCGAGCATCTGAGGCGCCGATGCCATGCGTCTGCTCGTAAGCGACAAAGTTTTGCCGCAGGATCGCCACTAGCAGGGATTGATCAGTTGTCAGTCGTTGACGCCGCACGAGAGGATGTTGCCATGGATCATCATCATCGGCTTCCTCATCCGTCGGCACGGCCAGAAACGCAATCCCGCGCACGTCATCCAATTCCATCACCAAGTCGAACGGTTCCAGAATGCGCTGGAGCTCATTTGGATTCTGCCGCAGTTCGCGGTAGAGATTCGGCTTCGCGGCCTGCTCCACCAAACCATATTTCAGCAATTCCTGAGCAGCGACCTTGATCGGTCCGCTCGTGCCCGGTGCCGCGCCTTCCTCAGTCGTGGGCTCAATTGAGCCCGGCGATCCATCCTCAGTAGGAGGAGCCGAATCATCCGCCTCTGGCGGCGGCCGCAATTGTTCGTCGAAGTAGTCACTCATGCCAAATGCTCCGGATCAATGGTTGCAACTGCTTCAGGATCGAGCGCAATCACCGGCACCACGAAGGCCGACTCCACATTTGCTTTGTCCCGCAAAGTAAACGCCTCAGAATCCGGCCCGACCACACACTCCGTCTCCCGCGCCAGAGACAACCAATAAACCAGCGTCTCAACATCATACTCCGGTGGTAATGCTTCGGCCAATTCCCCAAGTCGGTGCGCATGCCCCCTTTCACGCAGGCGCTCAAGTGTTTTCCCATAAAGCGCCAGCGTGTCCAGCTCGTCGTCACACGCGATAAAGTCCGCTTCCAGATCGTTCAGGCTGCCTTGTTGCTGCTCCAGAATCAGCGCACCCTCCAGTGCTTCCGCTATATCCTTGTAGCACAGCCGCTCAGGAAGCGGCAGGCTTGGCAGAGACGGTGCCACTGGTGGTAGCGGGGATGGCGTCCGCCGGATGGATTGCTGCCGCCAGTCAATGTCCAAAGCGGATTCCAAAATTTGTTGCAGCAATTGGCCGACCCGGTGATTCTCCGCCGCCAAGCCTGACTTGATAAAGCCCTTCACGTCGCGCTCTCCCTGCGAACGGGCACGCAAGACGCTCTCCGACTCAGTGATCAGCCGCGACACCAACAGCCGCAAGTCCTGCGCTTGACGACGATCCAGCGCCTGAGCGGACGCCTCGTTGCCGAGGATTTCCCGCAAGCGCGCCCGCATCACCTCCAAATCCGTCCCGTGCTGAACCTGCCGGTAGAAGCCGTCAAATACACGTCCCTCCGGCGTTTCCAGCAGGGCGTCATCGGTCGACAACAGCTTCTGCACAACTTCGCCACGGTTCTGTTCATCGCCAATGATCGCCTGCCGCAACGCGCGATCCGCCTCTCGATACGAATCGCCGACTCGCTGAAAATCTGACCGCAAGCTCATTGCCAAACTGTAGAGTTCGCGAATCTCTTCAGTCGCCCGATCACCGTCGAGCACTTCAAATTCGCCTTCCTCCACGCGCGCCAATTCAGCTTCAAGAGCGGCAATCTTACCCCGGATGAAAGCCGCGCGGCTTTCGCGGTCGGGGTTCAAGTTCGCTTGCAAGGTTTCAATTTTCTGCTGGACCGTGGCCAGACGCGAAGCCGTTGTCGTCATCACCCGTCCCGTGATGCTCTCCAAAAAACCAAAGGCTGCCTGCAAGGAGTCCGTAGCCAGAATGGAGCCGCCGCGCTCCACCAGTAAGTCGCGCTTAATCCACTCCCGCAGCTCCTTGCGGGCCAACGCACGAAAGTCGTCGGTGTCGATTTCGAACGCCGGGTCGTTCGCATACTCCGTGAGTATCCGGGCGAGTTGCTCGCGCGCATCTTCCTGCGGAATTTCCGCCACGCCGCGCTCAAACAACGGCTTCAAACTGGCAAGCATCAACGGACCACGCCGCGCCGACAACAGCAGCCACGCAGCATTGTTCTGGCGCGCCAAAATCAAGTTACGAGCAAGCACCGGGTCCAACTCCATATCGTCCATACAATGCATCCGTTTTCAGTTAATAAAGATAAATCGCACATGTATTTTAACACCAGGGATCGGACATACAGGGACCATGTCTACTAATAAAAACGAACCATGCCGTGATGGAGGTCCAATGCCGTTTAAACCACTAAGAGCGCGAAGCAACGATACAGGGCATTTCCTGCCTTCTGTTCAAATGCGGTTGCCGCTTCGCTTCCTGTTCTTCCCCATCTTCCTGTTAAAAAGCATCCCCAGTACAAGCGCCTCAGTTTAGCATTGTTCCCTTGCGTTTGATCGGAAATTATCTCCCCGCGACCACTGCGATGCCCACGACCTCGGGCGCGGCGAGCTGCGCACCTTCGTGTTGAACCGCATTCAAGGACAACCCTAGACGGGCAAACGCTTTCGCCGCCCCAAAGATTTTTCCATTTCCAAATTGCTCGTCGACAGCTTTGGCGTCTTCCAAGGAAATCTTCGCCATCATCCCCACCGACTTGCCTGCGGGTACCTACCTCCTCGAAGTTCGCACCCGCGCCCAACGACTTGCCGTGGGACGCTTGGACCATTTCCTCACCATTCACCCGCGCCCCCACACACGTGAGCGACACCGCTGCCTAGCGGCAACCCGGGAGCCGTCGACTCCCACTCCCGCCTCCTTCATCCCCAACTCCCTCACCACGTGTCGGAGATTCCTTTGTCGATGCACGGCAATGACACCGCCCCTGTCACGGTTAAACATCGGTAGTGTTTCAATTAGACATCGCCCGAGCAAGCAGAACTATCTTAGCGTTTGGTCAGATAGCTTGGCACTATACGAGTTTTAACCACGAAAGCACGAAGAGTACGGAGCCCTGTAAAGCTTTGGATATTATGGAATTTCTCATTAGCGGGATTCAACGTTACTTTAATTCAGCCTTCGTGCTCTTCGTGTCCTTCGTGGTTAAATAATAGCGTATCGAACTACGCTAAGCCTCCAACAAAAGCCTTCCTCAAGACAGTCTCATCAAACTTCAGACGCCTTCTGGGTAATGGATGAGGTGCAGTTGATGGCGTCGGCGTAGAGACCACCGCGCAACTGACAGCATTTCGCAGCCGGTTCCGGTTATTCACGAAATATGCCTGCTTCTCTGAGTGGATGAGCACCACCATCTCCGGCGACCGCCTAGGCACTGTCGATCACCGCGATGCGGCGGCCCAACTACCCGCCGTTGCCACTCACTCCGCAAGAGCAGAAAAGCGGTCATACACATGATCTAACAGATGACGCCAAGTCTATCCCTTTGCTCCTATCTAACTTAACAACGACATCAAGATAAATCAAAGCAACTAACCCAATAGGCATATCCGAGATCAGTGCCGAGCAACATATGTTCGCGGGACTTATAAAGCTTTAACCCTTGGCACTGCGCGACCCTCTGTCTAACAAGGAATTATTTAAGTGCCTGCGATTCAAAAACCTCAAATGGCACGGGGCAAGGGAGTCGAACCCCTAACCTCCTGATCCGTAGTCAGGTGCTCTATCCAATTGAGCTAGCCCCGCTTGAGGTGAGAAAGCCGAGAATAAAGCCACTCACGCGTCGCATTGGCAAGTGTTTTTTCAAATAATTTTGCAGATTCTTTTTAGAACGGAAACGGACCATGCAATTCTTTTTGCGGGTGTCAGCTAGTCGCGCTCAAAGCGCGCACGGACAACGACCGCCATGATCCGCATGGCTTCCGGGAAGGCATCGATATTCATCGCGTAATTGATGCGAATGCACTCCTCGGCATGCGGCCAAGGCTCAGGCAAAGCATGAAAAAAGAAATGCCCGGGCACGACGAGCACACCCGCCTCTTTCAAATCCTCATAAAGCGCATCCGCACCACCCGGTAGGCCCGGAAACCACAGCCATAGAAACAGCGCGCCCTCCGAAACGTGCACGCGGCACGGCACGCCGTCCATCGCCTCATGCACCATCTGGACCGCGCGCTGGCTACGCTCCTGATAGTAGGGGCGAATTTCATCATGCGCCACCGTCATGATTTCTCCAGACTCAAACAACGGCAGGGTCAACGACTGCCCCACATTGCCATTGGCGAGCCCGGCAACGGCGTTCATCGACGAAATGGCGCGGCAAATTTCCGGCGGCCCGATTAATATGCCCGTTCGCGTGCCCGGCAGACCAAGCTTGGAAAGGCTGTATGTCAGCACGGTGTTCTCGCCCCAAAATGGCTGAACATCCGTGAAGATCATGTCGGGGAACGGTGCTCCGTAGGCATTGTCGATGATCAGGTAGGCACCGCGCTCAGTGCATAGCTGATGCAGACGCTGGACCTCGGCATCGGTCAGCACATTGCCAGTCGGATTCGTGGGACGCGAAACACAGACCGCGGCGATGGACTCATCCCAGGGCAGATTGTCGAAATCGACTCTATACTTAAAGAGATTGCCCGGTAGCTCCTCAATAATGGATTGGGCGGCGATAAACGACTCCGGATGCAGCCCTTGTTCGGCATAGCCGATGTATTCCGGCATCAGCGGAAAAAGGATTCGCTGCAAGCCCTCCTCGCCCTCGCCTGCGAGCAAATTAAAGAGGTAAAAATACGCCGTCTGCCCACCATTAGTGATGACAATATTGTCCTCGGTCAGCCCCCATCCGTAGGCGTCGTTAAACAGTTTGGCCACGGCTCGAATAAAACGGCCGTTCCCCTGCTGGGGGTCATAGACGCCGAGCATGCGGTCGAAGCGCTCGGGCGCGCTGTCGAGCATCTCCCGCATGAGTGTGCGCCAGCGCTGGGCAACCTCCGGGATGGGTGCAGGATTGCCGCCGCCGAGCATGTGCACGTGCCCGGCTCCTTCCGCCAAGGCGCGACCGAGGTCGTCCATCAGGCGCTCGATGCCACTGCCCTTGGCGAGCTTGGCTTGCAGACGGGTTTGTTTTCGCTTCCGCTGATTCATGGAGAAAGCCTCCACCATGAGCGAGGAGCGCTTTACTGATCAAGCCCGAAGGCGGTCACCTCGGCTACTTGCCATAGATAAGTTTCCGCGCGGGCACGGGTATCATCAGTAAATCATCCAGCGAAAAATCGACGCCATGAGCCGCCTTCTCTGCAAATGGTGAAACCAACCCGCGCTCAGGCTTGGCAATTCCAGCGTGGCGCGGGCAGCGACATTAAAAGACCTCCACCACGACTGCCGTCATGTTGTCGCGGGAGGAATCCCACGCCTCCTTGATCAGGCGCTCTGCGGGAGGGTATTTAATCGCCACCTGCGAGGGCGTGCGAATGAGGTCCTCAATCTTGCGTGAGCTGACGCCGTCAGAGATGCCGTCCGAACAGAAGACGAACCAGTCACCCGGCTCATAAATGACTGAGCCCAAGTGCGGGTCGACGTTGTCCACCTTGCCCCCGAGGGCCATCTGGAGCATTGATTTAGCCGGATGCATACGCGCCTGCAGCTCAGTCAACTGGCCCGAGCGAACCAGCGAACCGACGTGCGTATGGTCGTGGGTAATCTGCGTGTAGCCGCCGTCCTTGGGCAGGTGGTAAATCCGGCTATCGCCGACGTGAGCAAAATAGGCCTTCTCGGGCGTGAACCAAGACATACTCAACGTGGCTCCCATCCCGGAGGTTTCCTCGTATGCCCGGCCCTGCCATCGCATTTCAGCATGAATCTGGTCGATGACCTCGGCCAGGAAATCTGTGCCGCCGCGACGAAATCCCGTCGCCCGCAAGCGAAAGGCCGACGGCAAGAGCTGCGTAATTTTCTCCACGGCAATGCGGCTGGCGAACTCCCCCGCATTGGCTCCGCCCATCCCATCGCTGACGGCAAAGATGAAGTCGCCCTGCTCAAATTTGGCTTCACCGACTTTGCCCAGCCGGAAGACCTCGCGGCCGTCGAGCTCAAGCCCCAGGAAAGCGTCTTCGTTATTTTGGCGGAAACGGCCCTTGTCAGTCATTCCCCACCAGCGCAGGCCGGTCGGCTCGGTTGGATTCTGCGCGCCCATTAGTCGGCCTGCCTGCGTTGTTGTTCGAGGCGATATTCAGTCACCTCTTCCACGGTTAGCCCCTCGCCAGTCTCCAGAATGGTGGCGAACTCGAAATCGATCAGGCAAAACCGGCCCAACTGCGCGCTGTAGGTCACGTTGCGCGCAAATCGGTCCTCGTGGCGCACGCCGTAGGTTTCCAACTCGTCGAAAATCTGCTTCAGCTTAGAGTCGCTGATCTTCTCGACGACTTTGCCGCAATTGGTCGTGACCATGAACAACGTCTCGGCCTTGTAATCGACCACACGCGGCACGAACTCGCAGCCTTTCTCTTCGAGGTATTTCAGCACGCGCAGTTCGTTCTCAAACCGCTCTTTGGCCATGGGGCCGAGGAAATTTTTGCGCACCAGGCCATCGTAACCGATGCGCACCTTGGCCTGCTTAGTGTCTTTATTACCCTGCATTGGCTGAAGTTATACAAAACCCGTGCAGCAATTCCAGAGAGAAAGCACGGTGTGTTAACTTGATTTCGATCTGATACTAGGCCATACATCCATGAGCAAAATTCATCACCTCGGCCAAAAGTGGTAAAATTCGCTCACAATAATGCAAAATGAACGCCTCTCAGGGAAAAATTACCTATTTGGCACATGAGGTGCTTTTCGACGTGCCTTTTCATATAAAAACCCGATAGTCGGGAACGCAGTCCTTAAACGGACCGCATTTCTGCCATATCTATCTAACCAACAACACTGATTATGCCTATCAAGTATAAGCTCGAGTATATCTGGCTCGACGGTTACACCCCCGTGCCAAATCTCCGTGGTAAAACCCGCCTCGCCTCCGAGGAGCCCAAGTCCATCGACGACCTCCCTATGTGGGGATTCGACGGTAGCTCCACCCAACAGGCTGAAGGTAAGAGCTCCGACTGCGTGCTGAAGCCCGTCAAGCTGTATCCGGACATCGACCGCGGCGAAGGTTGCTTCATCGTGCTGTGCGAAGTCATGATGCCAGACGGCGAAACGCCGCACCCATCCAACTACCGCGCTACGATCGTTGACGATCCGGACACCTGGTTTGGCCTCGAGCAAGAGTATTTCCTTTACCAAGACAAGCGCCCGCTGGGCTGGCCAACCGATGGCTATCCCGCACCGCAAGGCGAATACTACACCGGCGTCGGCTATGCCAACGTTGGCAACATCGCCCGCGAAATTGTCGACAAGCACCTCGACCTCTGCCTCGCAGCCGGCATCAACCACGAAGGCATCAACGCCGAAGTGGCCAAGGGCCAGTGGGAATTCCAGGTCTTCGCCAAGGGCTCCAAGGAGTGCGCTGACGATATCTGGGTAGCCCGCTACCTGCTCCTGCGCCTCTGCGAAAAGTACAGCGTAGACGTCGAGTGGCACTGCAAGCCCTTCCTCGGTGACTGGAACGGCTCCGGTATGCACTGCAACTTCTCCACAAAGTACATGCGCGAAGTTGGCGGCAAGGACTACTTCCTCAAGCTCATGGACGCGTTCGAAAAGAACAAGGACGAGCACATCGCTGCTTACGGTCCGGACAACCACCTGCGCCTCACCGGCCTCCACGAAACTCAGTCCATCGACAAGTTCTCCTGGGGTGTTGCCGACCGCGGTGCTTCCATCCGCGTGCCGCACAGCTTCGTCAAGGGCGACAAGTATCAGGGCTACCTGGAAGACCGCCGTCCGAACTCGCAGGGCGACCCCTACCAGATCTGCTCGCGCGTTCTCAAGACGATCGCCGAAGTTCCCACTTCGTAAGGGATTTTATAACACCACTACTATTACGCGACGGCGTCCTGTTAGCAGGGCGCCGTTTTTCTTTTCTCATTTAGAAACGCGTGTCCACCTAACCTGCGTCCTCAAAGACGATTACGGCACAAGGGAACCAAACGAATCAAATTCAGTATTGCATTGCTTGCGACGAGCTAGATTCGGTAAGCCAGTATCCCAATGAAACTTGCAATCATTGGGACTGGCGGCATGGCGAACAGCCACGCCTTGAATTTTGCCAAAATACCAGGCGTGGAAATCGTGGCCGGCGTCGATCTCGACGAACAGCGGGCAAGCGCTTACTGCCAGAAGCACGGCATAGCCAAGGCTTACACGAGCACAGAAGCACTTTACAGTAAGGAGCAGGTCGACGCGGTAAGCATCGTCACCCCGGATAATTCCCACTGCCCGCTTTCGCTGGAGGCGCTGGCTGCAGGTAAGCATGTGCTCTGCGAAAAACCACTGGCCACCAGCTACTCCGATGCGCAAAAGATGGCCGACGCGGCAAAGTCCGCTGGCGTGATTAACATGGTCAACTTCAGCTACCGCAATAGCTCCGCGATTCAGCTCGCAGCACAGTGGGTCGCCGATGGTAAACTGGGCCGCATCCGCCACGTGCAGGGCAATTACTTGCAGAGCTGGCTGACGACTAATGAATGGGGCGTCTGGTCCGAAGAGCCCGGCTGGCTTTGGCGTCTCTCGCAAGCACACGGCAGTAAGGGCGTCCTCGGGGATGTCGGCGTGCACATTTTGGATTTCGCCACTCTGCCCGTGGGTCCCATTGCCGAAATGCAGGCCATGCTGCCCACGCTCGACAAGGCTGAGGGCGGCAAGATTGGCGACTACACTCTCGATGCCAACGACACCGCGATCCTCAACGTTCGCTTTGCCAATGGAGCCGCCGGAGTCATCACCGCCACACGCTTCGCCACCGGCCACCTGAACTCCGTCAGCGTATCGATCCACGGCGACCGAGGTGCCCTGCGCATCGACCTCGATAAAAGTTACGAAATGCTGGAATTCTGCGAAATCCAGGACGGCAAAACCACCCCTTGGCAAAGCCTCTACACCGGCAAAACGCCTAATATCTACGAGCGCTTCGCCAAGGCAGTCGAGACCGGTGTTCAGGACATGCCCGACTTCGCCCGTGGTGCCGAAATCCAGCGCTACCTCGATGGCGCGGAAGAGGCAGCCGCCAAGCAAGGCATTGTCCGTTTCTCTTAAAGAAAGACTAACCAACGCATGCTCACACAGCGAGCCTGCACCTCAAACGATCGCCGCGGGAGGCCATGACATCCAGGGCCATGCACAATGTGCGAGCATGCCGGTTTTATTGCGCCCCGCTGATCCGGGCGAGCCTCCGCAGAGAAATTCCTTGGCGGATTCCTCTTTTCTTCGCGGCGAGAACCTTCATGGTAGGCGGGATAACCTGATGGACCTGAGCTTTAAAGAACGCTGGAAGCACCGCATGGAGCGACTGGAAGAATTCATGATCGACGTCGCTTTCGACCGTCGGCATGGGCGCATTGAGTCCATGGTGGGCGGCTTTCTGCGCGGGCTGTCCATGGTCTTCAGCGGCATCGTTCAGACTCGATTTTTCCTCTACAATAAGCGCGTCCTGCGTGACCAGCCACTGGGCTGCCTCGTCGTCGTCGTCGGGAACCTCACCGTTGGCGGCACCGGCAAAACACCCGTCGTGGAAAAATTCGCCAAGTCACTCACCGAGCGTGGCCGCAAAGTGGCGATCCTTAGCCGCGGCTACGGTAGCAAGAAAGAGCCCGGCTACAAGCGTTTCATGCGCTGGATTACCCATCGCAAGGCACCGCCACCCAAGATCGTCAGCGACGGCGAAAATATTTTGCTCGATTCCCACACTGCTGGCGACGAGCCCTACATGCTCGCCCGCAATTGCCCGGGCGTCGTCGTGCTCGTCGACAAAAACCGTGTCAAAGCCGGCGAATATGCAATCCGCCAATTTGGCGCAGACACCCTCCTCCTCGACGATGGTTTTCAATACCTGCCTCTGCGCGGTATGATCAACTTGTTGCTCGTCGATAAGAACAATCCCTTCGGCAACCAGAACCTGCTCCCGCGCGGTATTCTCCGCGAACCGGTGAAGCACATCCAGCGCGCCAGCTACGTCTTTCTGACCAAGAGCGACGGCACGCCCTCCCCCGAGCTCGAAGACCTCATCCACCAACACAAACCGGATGCCGAACTCATCGAATGCACGCACCAGCCCAAATATATTCAGACGGTGTTCGGCGATGAGCAAAATCCACTCACCTGGCTCAAAGGAAAACGTGTCGCGGCTTTCAGTGGCATTGCCACCCCCGAAAGCTTTGAGGCATTTCTGACCAACCTTGGCGCGACAATCGTCTTTAACCGCCGGTTCCTCGACCACCACATGTTCACCGCCTGGGAAATCGAGCAATACTTCGACGAGGCCAATGAAGCTCAGGTCGATCTCGTGATCACCACGGAAAAGGACGCCGTCCGCATCAAGCGGGATTGGGTCCCCGAACAAGCCCCGTTTTACTTCCTCCGTCTGGAAGTTGAAATCCTTCGCGGCGTCAAGGACTTCGACGAAGCCGTCTCCCGCATCTGTTTCCCTAAGAAGGCCATGCACACCGGCACACGCTCGCCGTTTAATCGCAAGGCCAGTTAAAAAGGCCTTCCCTCCGAAGGGCTGCTCTGATAACCGTTGATACCCAATGGCTGCTACCACCAAACCTTTCTACCGCGCTGAGCTAAGCCTGATTATCGGCCTCGTCTCGGCGGCGCTGTTTCTCATGTTCGGTAAGGCCTGGTTGGCGGACCTCACCAATACGCCGAAGATTATCGCCCTATTCGTTTGGCTGTTTGCGGTGATGCTCTGGTCGAGCTTTGGCGTCGTTAAACATGCGGACTGCCTGGCAATCAAACTCGGCGAGCCCTACGGAACCTTAATCCTCACCCTCTCGGTGATTACGATTGAGGTCATTATGGTCTCCGCCGTGATGCTCACTGGTGCGGAAAACCCCACGTTGGGCCGCGACATGATGTTCGCCGTGGTCATGATTGTGCTGAACTGCCTCGTCGGGCTGTCGCTGTTCATCGGCGGCATCAAGCACCACCAGCAGGAGTTCAATCTTCAGGGCGCAAACTCCTTCCTCACCGTGCTCATCCCGCTTTCGGTGCTCGGTCTGCTCCTGCCCAACTTCACGCAAGCCTCGGCGGAGGGAACATTTTCGATGTCGCAATCGATCTTCGTCATTTTGGCGACCATTGCGCTTTACGGGACATTTCTGGCAATTCAGACCATGCGGCACCAGCCGTTCTTCATGTCGCCCGCCGCCATTCGCGGCGATGAAGACGACGGTCACGACCATGGCGAACTCGAAATTCGCAGTGTGCCCTACCACATCGTGTTGCTCATCCTGTCGATGCTACCCATCGTGCTTTTGTCGAAGAAAATTGCGGTCATCATCGACTATGGCATTGCCGAGGCCGGCGCGCCAGCGGAGCTGGGTGGCTTCCTGGTGGCAATTCTCGTGCTCGCACCCGAAGGCATGGCCGCGCTCCAAGCAGCCGCGCACAATAAGCTTCAACGCTCGATGAATATCTGCCTCGGCTCCGCGCTGGCGACTATTGGCCTCACGGTTCCCGCCGTGCTGATCATCGGCATGGTCACGGGTAAGTCGGTCGTGCTCGGCCTCTCACCGGTGGGCGAAATCATGCTGCTCCTGACCCTGGCAGTTTCGGCAATCAATTTCTCCATTCCCAAGACCAACGTCGTCCAGGGTCTGGTGCACATCATCCTGTTCGCCACGTATTGCCTGCTGATTTTTGATTAGGCCAAGAACGGGTGCTAATGTCGCCCGCACGTTGTCTGTTTAGGCTTTCGCGACTTCCGGCAGCGCGCTAAGTTACCAGAATGACGACTGAGGAGCGACTTGCCAAACACCTCGATAAAACACCCGACATCCATGCCGACGCCTACGTCTCGCCGCATGCCACGATCATCGGCGATGTCACGCTAAAAGCCCTGAGCAGCGTCTGGCCAGGCGCGGTCTTACGGGGCGACATCAACTCCATTGTCATCGGCGAAGGCTCTAACGTGCAGGACGGCAGTATCGTCCATCTGGCCGACGATTACGGCGTCGAGGTCGGCGATTATGTGACCATTGGCCACTTGGCGATGATACACGCCTGCTCTATTGGCGACGAGTCGCTGATCGGCATGAGCAGCACCGTGCTCGATGGGGCGGAGATCGGCCCGCGCTGTGTGGTCGGTGCAAACGCGCTTGTCACGAAAGGCTTCGTGGCACCGGAGGGCTCAGTGATCATGGGCGTGCCGGGTAAGATCGTTAAAACGATGACGCCTGCGGAAATGGCTGGGCTCAAAGCCTGGGCAGAGAAATACGTGCAGGTCAGTGCCGGTTTTAAAGCACGTGGTTTGTAGCCCTACAAATTAAGGCAAAAAGTGTAATCGCCCCGCCTTAGTGGATGTGGTAAATTACCCAGAATAACCCAAACATACACTGCCTATGCGATACATGATGAAAGAAAAATTCTGGAGTTTCAGCGACGACTTCAGCATTAAAGACGCCAACGGTCAGCCGATCTTTTTCGTGAAAGGAAAAGCCTTTAGCTGGGGAGACAAGCTGTCGTTTCAAGACCTGCAGGGCAACGAATTGGCCTTCATCAGCCAGAAGCTGCTATCCTTCAAACCACGCTTTGAAATATTCCGCAATGGCGAGCTGTTCGCAGAAGTTACGAAGGAATTTTCCTGGTTTAAGAAGGAATTCCTGCTCGATGTGCCTGGCCCGAACGACTACTCGATCAACGGTAGCTTCTGGCAGCGCAATTACACTTTCGAGCGCTCCGGCCGAGTCGTCGCCCAGGTCTCACGCGAGTATTTCACTTGGACGGATACCTATGGCGTGGACATCGTCGACGGCGAAGACGACGTGGCGATTCTGGCAGCGGTCATCGTCATCGACCAAGTCCTGCACGACGACCGCCACGACGGCGGCGGCATAAGCGTGAATTTCGGCAGCTAAGGTTGGCCTAGACCTTGCCCTCTTTGCGCCAGCGGTAAAGCGTCGTCGGGTGGATGCCCAACTGCGAGGCAGTCCAGGACAAATCGCCGCCGCTCTCTTCCAGCAAACGTTTCGCGTAGGTGAACTTCTCGCGCCGATTGAGCGCGCGGTTTGGGAAAGCGGTATGCGGCGCGGTCGGGAATGGCTGCGGCGTCGGTTTGCGGTCGCGGCTCACGTTGACAAACGGTGCCTGCGTGACGGACTTCTGATCAGGCGGCGTCGGCTCAGTCCACCAAGTGCTGCGCATGACCGGGCCATCGTAGTAAATCGCCATGCGCTCGATGGTTTGCCGCAGCTCACGGACATTGCCAGGCCAATTGTAGTTCTGCATCCGAAAGATCAAATCCGGCTCCAGCGACTCGAAATTTTTACCCAGGCGTACGGCAGCCTTCTCCAGAAACAACAACGACAAATCCGGGATATCCTCCGGTCGGTTGCGCAGCGGCGTGGGGTTGAGAATTACCTCGGACAAGCGGTAGAAGAGATCCAGACGAAACTCGCCTTTCTGCGACTCTGCGCGGAGGTCGCGATTGGTCGCAGAGACCACGCGCACCTCGGAAACGTATTCCTTCGTGCTGCCTACCCGACGCGCGCGACGCGTTTCGAGGAAGCGCAACAGCTTCGGCTGGAGCGTGAGCCCGAGCTCGCCAATTTCATCAAGAAACAAAGTGCCGCCCGCAGCTTCTTCAACCAAGCCAGGCTTATCACGCGTGGCACCCGTAAACGCGCCCTTTTGCGCGCCAAAGAGCTCGCTCTCCATCAACTCAGCAGGAATCGCGGCACAGTTAACCGTCACAAACGGCGCGCGCCCCGAGGCATCATGGAGGGACTCAGCCACGAGCTCCTTACCCGTGCCAGACTCGCCCATAATCAGCACCGTAGCGTCAGTCGGCCCAATGCGCTGTATAGACTCCCGCAGCGATTGCATCGATGTCGAGCGGCCAACCATCTTGCGCTGATCCACCTCCCCCTGCGCGCCATAAAGCTGCCACCAGAGTTCCTGTGATTGTGCCGCCGATTCCAGCGCCTGCTTCCAGCGATCGCTTTCCTCGGTCAGGTCGACCACGTCGTGGGCTCCGTCACGCACGGCGTCAACGATCTGGCGCGTCCCGAGGTTGAATCCATAAACCAGGTAAAACCGACTCGCCCGCGACAGGCGCACACGATTTTCCGGCCAGTCCTCGTGCTTAAATTCATCACTGGAGATCAGGTGAACCAAATCCAGCGAACCGGCGTCCAGCGCGCGTATGCGGTCAAATGTCTCCAGTTGCAGGTGAAAGCCCAACGCCTGCAGGTGCTGCAATAAGCTGACAGGAATTTCGCCAGTGGATAAAACCGAGAGCCGCATGTTTACGTGACCAGACTGCCACTTACCGCAAGAGAAGCAAAGGACAAATTACTTGGGCGGTGGTGGCGGCCGCTTGGGGCGGCGCGGCTTGGTTGGGCCGGACTCGGCCTTTTCTTTGGGCGCGGCCCCTGCTCCTGCTGGTTCTTTGGCCGATGGTGGCTTCGACACCGGCTTGGGTGCCGACTTGGGCTTGGCAGGCATAGCCGACTTGCTTGGCTTAAGCACAAACATGTAGAACGCCACGCCGCCCACTAAAAACGCCACGATGCCAAGTGCAATAATGCCCAATACGAGCGGGGATGACTCCTCTTCGCTAGCGGGCGCATCAGTCGGTTCGCCGGGATCGGCAGAAGGCGCGCTGCTCGTTTCGCTAGGCGGGGCGCTTTCAGCAACCTCGACCTTCGGCGCGACAGCAACAACATCCCAAGTGGAACCGATCCGCAGTTCGTCAAAAAGCAAGCTGCCGGAATCACCACCATACAGCGCGAGCGCGACATCGGTGACCAGGAAATCGGTCCACTCGCGAACTTCCACATCCCACTTGATACTTGAATCGGAGCTCGGGATCGCGTCGCCCGGGCCAAATACCTTGAGCTGCACGGAATCAGCGCGATTTTGGGCGGTGGTTATTTTACCCACGAGGAAATAGGTCGTGCCTTCCTTAAACTCCTTGCTGCTGTATTCCCGAGTCGGTTGCGGGCTGGCAGCACAGGCAAAAAAGCGTGGTTTGCCAGAGACCGATGAGTCGTCCACACCGAACTGCAGGCGGTGGCTGCCCCCATTACTGTAGGCAAATGACATCTGGCGCACAGGCGTTTTGCTGCTGTTGGCGCGGATGATGTAGCTCACGTATAGAGGGCGATTGTCATTGGACGTATCGAACTGGAAATTCGGGTCCAACGTGCCAAACGCATCCAGCCACTCGCGCGCCCAGCTCAGTGAGTTGCCATTGGTCTTAAAAGGAAATGCCGACCCCTGCGTCGGGATGCTGCCATTGACCACCTGAATATTATAGGCGTAAGGCGAGCGCGAAGCATGCGTGTCAATCTCGGCAAAATACTTCAACGGTGTGCCGTCAGGAGATTTATTCGTCACCGGCCACAGGGCGGGTGACTGTTTCATCACCGGATATTGAAATCCTTCGTAGGCAATTAGTTGAGCGGATATGCGAGGAGCAAACGACAATGCAAGCAACGCAATTAGAGCGAAAAATGGGGTGCAGCTACGCATTAAGAGTTCAGGTGGTTGTAGGTTCAGGAGGAGAAGAATTATTGAGCAGACAGTCGAAATCACAAATGCACTTGGGCAGGGATGCAATCATGTATGAGAACATCGGCCGACAATTGCGAAAATTAACCAGCAAACGCCTCATGAAGAACTGTTAGTGAATAAGTTCCGAGTATTGTTACGCATACCCCCCTTGCAATTTTGAAATTTCACAATTATGACACTGGGTTTGGTATGTTAACCGCAGTATTCAGAATGTGGCTCTTGGCCGGGATCGCTCTCGTAGCTGGCACATCAGCGGGCCATGCCCGAGAGCCGATCTGGACGCATAACGAGCCGCCGCTCAGGCTGATCGATCAGGAAGACAAGACGCCGGTCCGCGTGCTCCCTGACAACGCCAAGCCCCCCACACTCTCCCCCACCGCGCTGGGCAACTTGCGTCGATATTGGTTGGAGCTGATCAGCGATTACCGTTTGCCCGGTGCCGCCATTGCCATTGTCCAACCCGAGGGCGTTGTGGAGGAGACCTGTGTCGGCCTGCGCAATATCCGCGAAAGTGATGAAATCGATGCGGACACCCTCTTCAACCTAGGCGAGGCTACACTGGCATTCACCACGTTGCTCGCCGCAACGGAAGACCGCCCGGACCGCCCCATATTCGAGCGCAAGGCGACCACGATCAGCCCGCTATTCAAAATGACGGAGCCGCGTGCGCAGGCCAACGCCACCGTAGGCGACCTGTTCGCCATGACTGCGGGCGTGCCGACTTACAGTGATAAAATCCTGGACCCCCAATGGGCGCAGCCCGAAGACGTTTTTGCCCTGCTCGGACAAGCGCCCGTCATGTCCCAACCCGGCCAACATTTTCGCTACAGCCAGCTTAGCGCAACGGTCGGCGGCTATCTCGCCGCCATGGAGGTGGGGAATCAAAAGCGTGGCCTTTACAGCAATTTTATCGATGTAATGCAGCAACGCCTGATCAGCCCGCTGGGCATGACACGGGCCACCTTCTCCCCCCGCAAGGCCAAGGAAAGCGGCAACGTTGCCACCGGGCACATTAAGGCGGAGTTCAGCTACAATCCGGCCTATTTTGAAGAACCGGAACGCCACCCCATGGCCCCACTGAGCGGCTTACGCATCTCCCTGAATGACGCCGCCCGCTGGCTCCAAACCGAGCTTGCCCAAGGCATTGCCCCGGACGGAACGCGCATTGCGCAACCAATTAGCATCCGCGAACGCTGGCAGCCTGCCGCAGTGCAAAATTCCGAGCACCGCGGCCTCGGCTGGACACGCCTTTACCACGCGGAGACGGAAGTCGTTCTCGCCATTGGGCAATACGGCGAGCAATCGGCCGCAATTGGAATTTACCCCGCCTACCGCACGGGATTCGTCGTGCTGACCAATTCCGGCGACGCCGACGCGGAGCGCCTCCTCCAGGCTGTCGCTCTCGGATGCGCTGAAATGCTCAAAGAATCGCGCCAATCGGACCCTACTCCGACTATTGCCCGCGAAGTTACCGCACAGTAACAATTAAATAATTGTAAAAACCGGTGCTAAGTATTTTGAACTGGCTCGGAGGTTGCTCAAAGTGCTATCTTTAGCCACAATTAGGTAATCAATTCAGTTTGGATAGGCCCTACCACCTATACGAACGATACTTACCAAGCGTAAGTAGCCGACCACACTGCTAAATCATGAACATTTTATTCCTCGAGGACGAAATCGAGTTGAACGCGATTGGCGTTGAACAGCTGCGTCACTTGGGGCATAATGTGTATCCCGCACTTGATATCGCGGAGGCCCGAAGCATCGTCGAGGAAAACTGGCAATCGGTCCACCTGATCATGGCCGACCACCGCCTGCCCGATGGCCGGGGAATTGATTTCCTCATGGAGATCAAGCAGCTCTACCCTCGCATCAAGCTAGCCGTGGTCTCCGGATGCCTCACGCCGTCCGACGAGGACACGCTCCGCTTGGCCGAAATTCCTTATTTCACCAAGCCACTACTCTACCGACAGGTCATGAAAAAGCTCCGCGAGCACTACATGATCACCACTCAGCCGCCGTTTAAGAAGAAGACGGATCCACCCATGAAGATCCCGACTCCGCCCAGCCCGCCCTCGGCGAAGCGGACGCCGCCCCCCGGGCCCATCAAGTCTCCACCCAAACCGGTTTACGAGCAGCCACCACCCGCACCACCAAGCCCACCAGTCAAAAGCAACCCTGGTACCGGCCTCTTGGCGTCCGCGGGCTACGATGATAAACCGCCACCCAAGCGCAAAGGCCTGACGGCGTCCATCTTTGGTAAACTGACGCGCAAGGACTAATCGGCAATTAGTTCCGCGAAAGCCTTACCAAAAGCTGACAAATCCCTGACAACTACCATAGCGGGATCTGCTAACTTAGGGCATGAACTTGCAACTCATCCCTCCCGCCATCGCCGCAGGCTACCTGCTCACCGTCACCGGCATTGCCCAGACGGTTTTTCTCGGTGCTGACACGGGCCTCCCAGCCTTCTCAGCTCAGTCAATTCCCAACGCCCATATCGACGCGCCGGGCTTCGTAAAATTGGTCAACCACTCCCAGGCCGACCGGGAAAACAAGCGCCTTACCGAAGCGCAATTTCTCACGGCCCTGACATCGGGAGACTACGTGCTCCTCGATGCCCGTAGCGCCTCCATGTTCAACCTGCGTCACATCGACGGTGCCGTAAATCTGCCACTAACGGAATTCACAGCGGACACCCTAGCCGCCATCATTCCGAACACGGACACAAAGATTCTGATCTACTGCAACAACAACTTTCTGAACAGCCCGTCGTCTTTCGCAACGAAATCCGTCCGCGCCTCGCTCAACCTGCATACGCAAGCCTCCCTACGTGCCTATGGCTACGAGAACATCTACGAGCTTGGCCCCCTCCTCGACGTCAACCAAACCACGCTGCCCTTTGCCGGCAGCGAAGTGGATGATTAGGCAATGCGCAGTTGAAGTTACCAACGCTGAAGTCTCACCTTGCTGATGCTTGCTGTAGCCAACGGAAAAAGTAAGCTCAGCAGTGCAAGGTGAGGTGCCTTTAGCTGGCAATCGTTTCTTTGTCTTTCTTGGCTGGCTTCTCGTCTGACTTCGATTGCTTGCGCTCTTTTCGATCGCGTCGCTGGTAATAGCGGTAGACGTAGTCCGTCGAGCTGTAGGAGTAGCCGTAATAGCCGTATCGCTGAGCACCAGCGCCCTTTACCGAGTTCAAGATCACACCGAGCACGGTAACGCCGATACGGTCGAAGTCCTGCAGCACACGCTTAGCCTTATTTCGGTTAACGGCGTTCTGGCGGGCGATGTAAACGACTTCGTCGATAATCTCACCCAGTTGGAGAGTTTCCACGAAAATACCAGCCGGAGGCGTATCAAACAAAACGAGATCATACTCCTTCTTTAGCTGGAAAAGCAACTCCTCGAAGCGTGGGCTGGACAGCATTTCAGTCGCATTCTTGGAGGTGCCACTGGAAGGCAGCAGCGAGAGGTTGTCCGTCATTGGAACGATACCCAGATCGTCATTCGTCTTGAGCGGAATGCATTCCTGGACTTCCTTTTTGCTGTTCCACCAATTCAGGAGACCCTTTTCGTTCTCCAATTTGTAGAAGCGGTGAAGTACGGGACGGCGCAAGTCGAAGTCAACAATCAGCACCTTCTTACCGTGCTTGGCGAAGGTGAAAGCCAAGTTAGCTGCCACGGTAGATTTACCTTCCCCCGGAACCGTGCTCGTGATGAGGAGTGATTTCGGGAACTCTCTTTCGGAGAGCATACTTATTTGCCCATACAAAACTCTGAATGATTCCGATATTGAGTCGTTCAGATCATCCCGAATGGCATAGGGAAGTTTCTCCGGGTCAATCCGGTTACTACGAGGCACTTCACCGAGCAATTCGCGCTGCAGGAACACGTGGACGTCCCAGTAGCCGTGGAGTCGATTATTGACCAGCTCCAGCAAGATCGGAACACCGATCGCCACGATGAAGAAAATGCCGACAGCCTTGGTAATGATCGCTTTACGGTCAGGAGCAAAGGGCGTCGATGATGCGGCAGCCTCGTCCAAAATACGGATGTTGGTATTATCCAATTGAGCCGAAATCGTTGTTTCGTTCATTCGGGAGAGAATCTGCTGATACAGCTGGCGGTCACTATCCACCTCACGACGCATGCCGTTATAGACAATGCGCAGTTCGTCCAAGTCGAGCGACTCCTGCTCAGCCTTGGTCATTTCCGTCTGCAGATTGGAGAACTTGCGGTTAGCACCGGCAAGCTGGGCTCGCAGATCGGCGATGGCTTTATTAACCGCTTCATCGATCAAAGACTGATTCGCCTTCATGCGATTTTCATTATCAATCATCTTGGGGTGGCGCTCCAGATAGCGATGCTCCAAAATCTCCCGCTCAGCCTTTAGTGACTGCTGAGCTTCCACCAGTTCGTTGACGTTGCCATACAGGTTGACCACGGGAATTTGCAAGAGGTTACTGTTGTTATCGAGTGCCTCTTCCACTTGCTGCAATTGCGTTTCCACTTGCAGCTTCTCCACGCGAGCCGTCGTCAACGCGGCATTCAGGCTAGTCAGTCGCGTCGCGATAACATTCTGCGACTCATCCAAGGAAATCATGTCATTGCTCCGGCGGAAGTCCTCAAGGGCCTTCTCCCCTGCCTGCACTTTCTCCTTCAGCTTATCGGCCTGAGCTTGCAGGAACTGGTTTGCCGAAGTTTCACCGACCGTGGTCCGCTCCAGCAAATACTGAATATACTCGGTCACGTAGCGGTTGGCGATCAGCGCCGCCATTTCCGGATCACGGTGCGTGGAGGTAAAGTAAAACACCTGGCCTTCAGGCAATCCGATGCTGATATTAGAAGCGATGGAGCCCAGATTCCCCTTCGACTCCGGCGTATCGTAGGGCTGCGTAATGCGCGCAGATTCCTTTTCAGTAAAGCTATCGATGACGCGCCGAGTGAAGCTACGGCTGCGCATCTGGGAAAGGTGATTGCGCAGCTCTGTCGAATTGCGAACCGTGTTATCCACAACCTCAGCAATATCAACAACGCGGTCCGCCTTGGACTCAATGAGGAGAGACGCAGTGGACCGGTAAAGCGAAGGCTCTTTGAGCGCGAAAAAGGCAAAGAGGCAGGCGCACAGCAAGCCCAGGCTAACGCCAATGAGCCACCGCTCACGGATCATTAGTAGATAGTCGCGCCAGTTTCGCACGGGCGCGGGAATTGCCAAGCCGCCGTGAGACTGGTTGGGATTCAGCGATGGTTTCGCTTGTTTATTTGACATGGTGTGCGCGTAAAAAAGTAGTAGTCAGGTAGTTACAGTGCTCTGCAAGAGCTATCCCAAAGCGAATTGCCTTAGAAGAGCCGTTGTGGAACAAAAATGATATCCCCGGGATAGATCAGGTATTCGTCCCGAGAGTTGTCCTCATCCTGATCTTCGATCATCGCCTCAACATCAACGATGAAGAATTCCTGGGTGCCATCCGGCTTTTTGCGGGTTACCTTGACTTCGGAGCCCCGGGCAATACCGGTAAACCCGCCAGCGCGGGAAACGGCTTCAACAATGTCGATGGAATCTTTTTCCAATGGAAATGGCACCTGCCCCTGTGAACCCAACTGCCCAAAGACAGAGTATTCTCTGGCCACGTAATCCGAGACTGTCACGTAAACTTGCGGATTCCGGAGCAAGCGCGCGTCAATGAATGCGTTTTGGATCTTGTACTCAGCTTCGCGGATCGTGAGCCCCTCCAAAGAAATTTCCCCCAGCAGCGGTATGCGGATCTTGCCATTAGCCGGAATGCGCTGACTGACCTTTAATTCAGGCTCTTCATAGACATCAATTGAGACCATATCCGTCACGCTAAGCTTATAATTAGCAGGCAGCGCGACCGCTTCGGATTGCCCCATACCGGATGAAGTAGCCGTTGCCTCCTTCTGGGCAAAGGCATGGTGACAAAGGCTCAACAGAGTAAGAACTGTTAAAAATGCTGTTTTGGCAGTAGCTATCATATAGACAATATTCAAACGACGAACTGTAGAGAACCCGCCTAGTTAAGGCAAGACTCATTTCCCCAATACTCCAGACAGAGACCGACTTTGGAGCGGCTTGTTCCTCCACCAAGCCCAATCGCATAACTCAGGTGTTTGATGTAGCTCTAACGGTGATTCCCGTTGACAGGTCTTTTTTGTTCAATAGAAATTGAATCATTTGATAACTTGGCATCCAAGTTAGCCAGCTCACCACACATGCAATATTGGTTTTCTCAAATAGCAGGGATCCGACCAAGGGCGGCAGCGTGTCAAAAACATTAGTTGCAAAGGTATGAAGGAGACAATTATCAGCCCAGATTCTGGCCTAGGTTCCATCAAAGCTACCCTACTTAGTATGGTGAAGAACTTAGGTCCAACGTGGGAGCTCGCACGGCGCATGTTCCTTCGAGATATACGGGCAATGCATCGTCAATCCATCCTAGGATACGCATGGATCATCCTCCCGCCACTGGCCAATAGTCTAGTGTGGATATTCTTGAACCAGCAACAAGTGCTGAACATTGATACCAAAGGCACGCCATATCCGGTATTCGTGCTGACTGGCAATTTACTTTGGGCGGCATTCAACAGCGCCATCGTCGGCCTGCTTGGTGCGGTAAATGAGGCCAGGAATCTGATATCCAAGATCAACTTCCCACACGAATCCCTGCTTTTATCAGCGTTCATGAAGGCAGCGTTTAATGGGCTAATTCCGCTGATAATACTAATACCGATATTACCCTTTTATCTTTCATCGCTGCACTGGCAAATGCTACTTTTTCCAATCGGCGTCCTGTCTTTATTAGCGGCCGGCTCTACAATTGCCATTTTGCTGTTACCCATCGCGACTCTCTATACCGATATAGGCAAAGGCATTCAATTGATTTTACGATTTGGCTTCTTCCTGACGCCAGTCATCTATCCGATGCCAGAACACGGCCTCGCAAGAATCATTGCCGAAATAAATCCCATAACTCCCCTACTCATAACCAGCCGAAGTTGGTTAATTGGTGGGGAATTAGACATGCTCTTACCATTTTGGTGCATCACATTGACCTTACCCCTATTGTTAATAGTAAGCGTGATAATCTTTAAGATCACAGTCCCATATCTGGTCGAACGACTTTCAGCCTAATTATCCATGAACGAAGAGCCACTCATAGTCGTAGAAAATTTGGGGAAGAAATTCTGCAAATCGCTGAAAAGGTCTCTTTATTATGGGACTCATGATATCATTAAAGCCATCAACCCCTTTGCAGGCAGTGGAACAAGCGCGCAAAGCACAATTCCAGAACTACGGAAAGACGAATTCTGGGCATTGCAGAACATCAATTTCGAACTGCGTCGTGGCGAATGTTTAGGCCTAATCGGTCACAACGGCGCCGGCAAAAGCACGCTATTAAAAGTCATAAATGGTCTGATTAAGCCAGACACCGGCAAGATCACCATCCGAGGGCGAGTATGTGCCCTGATCGAGCTCGGTGCCGGCTTCAGCCCCATCCTGACGGGAAGGGAAAACATATATAATCAAGGAGCGCTCTACGGCCTAAGCAAGTCAGACATTGACGAAAAAATTGAAGACATCATCGAGTTCTCAGAAATTCGGGAATTCATCGACATGCCAGTCCAGAATTACAGCTCTGGCATGAAAGTACGATTGGGATTCGCAGTAGCGACAAAGATCGAGCCAGACGTTTTGATCCTTGATGAAGTGCTCGCAGTGGGCGACGTGGCCTTTAGAATGAAGTCACTGAATGCTATCTGCGAAAAAATGAAACGAACGGCAGTTATTTTCGTATCGCATTCGATGCCGCAAATCCACCGTGTCTGCAATGAGGTCTTGGTCATGAATCACGGCAAAAGTGAGTATCAAGGCAACGATATCTCTGAGGGCGTTTCCCGCTACCTTGCGCTGCTAAACAATATAGATCAGCAAGTTTTTGGTGGTAGCGATCTCAATGTGATTGATATCCAAGTCCAAAACAGCACCGGCCAAATAAACAAAGGAGAGACTCTAGAGTGCAACCATGGAGATGACCTTAAAGCACGCCTAACCATTGGAGTCTCAGGCACAATTACCGAGTTTAGAGCACAGCTGGTAATATGGAATTCTGAATTGTTACCAGTAGTCGATATCATGTGTGAAGAATTCAATGGGCAACCAGTGCAAACGAATGGCCAAGGCGAAGTCGTTATCAGCGTAGACATTAATAACCTTGAGCTGAATGGCGGCAAATACGCCATCAGTGTTCACTTAAATAGCATGGATTTCAGCCAGAGTTATTGTCGACATGACAATGTTGCGTTTTTGAATGTAAAATCAGTCGCGTCCACGCACGCACTCGTCCTCAAGCCCTGCTCTTGGCAGCAGGAATAAATTTAGCGACAGAAGTCTTAGGCTCACCTACCGCTCGGGCGATCAGCTGTTAGTAATTGCAAGAGTGGATCAATAAATACCGCCGACTAACACAAATCTGATGGGTAATCAGGGCATTTTCGGATCACTTACAAAAAGATACCGTGGATATCTTCGCTTGCTGGAGCTCTATCTCGAGCAACGAAAAGCCCAACAAATCGAAGCGAAGCGCGATCGAATCTTCAATAGCTACCTGCAAAAATTAGAAGACGCAAAAGCCGAGGTTATCATTGGCGACGTTTTTTGCGGCGGAGGGGTTCTGAATCATATTGAAGCAATCAGAAAGCATTCTACTTTAAAAGTGGAGGCCGTTCCGAATCTAACCATATACCCAGATAGCCGAAACCTCCGAGAACGACACAAGGCAGCCTTACAAGAATACCTCCCCTCACAAATGCGAGCAATTCACACGCACGTGATGCCGTGGATTCTGGTTTGGGGAGAAAACGCCCAAGCCAAAGGCATTCGCTGGGTTCATACCTATCATTTAAACTATTTCCCCGAGCACAGCGGAAAAGCCGAAATGCCTCAGTGGCAATTGGATTATAATGAAAGCCTCATTCATCATGCTCCCCGCGCCGATATCCGCTTGTGTGTCTCCCGCTGGCATCAGCAAGAGCTGCTGGAAGACTATGGCATTGAATCGCTCTACCTCCCGAACGGAGTCGATGTAGCGATCTGCGATAAAGCTCAGGCTGAACGGTTCATTCAAAAATCCGGTCACGAAAACTTTGTGCTCTACGTCGGGCGGGATGATCCAGTTAAAAATCCACGCGCGTTTGCTCAGCTCGCGGAAAAAATGCCCGATCAGAAATTTTTAATGATTGGCCCGGGCCTTGACGCAAAAATCCTGCAAGAAAACTATCAGCAGCAAACACCGGAGAATTTGGTCATCCACGGCAAGGAAGACCGTGCAGGGGTGCAGGACGCCATAGCTGCATGCGCTGCGCTGGTGGTAACGAGTTACCGCGAGGGTTTGCCAACGCTCGTCCTCGAAGCCATGACACAAAATAAGCCGATTGTAGTCGCCGATGAAGCAGGTAGCCGCGAGGCCATCGACCAAGGTCGCTATGGCTTCATCTACCAAACCGACGACATCGAAGATCTGGTCCGGCAAACGCGCCTTGCTTTGGCCGACACCACTCGATGTGCTAAAGCGCGTGAACGCGTTCTGGATCACTACGACTGGCGTAAAATCGCCAAAGCATTGGACATTATTTACAGCGAGCCAGACCTAAACAAGGCCACCCAGGCGGTTGAGCAATGGCTGTAAATACGAACTATGATCGATGACTGGAGAATCTAATGATTCAGCAAATCACAGATTGTCTCGCCTTACACTCACATGCCATGTCTTGGACCAATCATTGGGGTCGAAACGCGAAGCAGAAAGGCTTTGGTTGGATGCACACGTATCATCTGAATCACCTTCCCAATCATGAAACGGCAGGGTTCAAGCCATGGCAAATTGAAGTAAATGATGCTTTACCGAAAGCCCCAAATCACCTGCTATAGATAGGTTGCTCTAGATGATTTTAGACTTAATTCAATCTAAATACACGGGCTACAAAAAGTTGGCAGCCCATAAATTGGCTATGCGCAGTCACAGGAAGCGGACGGAGCGCCAACGCAGACAATACGAGGCTTGGAAGAATGATACGAAAAAATTGCCGCCAGATGTTATCATTGGTGCCAACTTAAAATTTGGCGGCATTCGCAATCATATCCAAGCCATTCATCGCTACACATCCCATCGATGCGATATCATTCCAAGCGAAAAGTATTTTCCCGATCTTAATGATTTAACGCAAATAATCCGTGAAGAGCTAGTAACATACTGTCCAACAGGTGTCCGTTGCATCCACTCGCACGTATTTCCCTGGATGATGCAATGGGGAATGTCTGCACAGAAACATGGCATACGCTGGGTTCACACCTATCATAATA
Organism: Cerasicoccus sp. TK19100; assembly: GCF_027257155.1. Classification (NCBI taxonomy): domain Bacteria; kingdom Pseudomonadati; phylum Verrucomicrobiota; class Opitutia; order Puniceicoccales; family Cerasicoccaceae; genus Cerasicoccus; species Cerasicoccus fimbriatus. Next base: position 217,787 of record NZ_JAPWDU010000005.1, on the reverse strand, counting down.
ATTACTTCCCGGATAGTGACTCCAGCGCCGTCGAGCCATGGCAGCAGGAAATTAATGACGCCCTGCTCAATCTCGCCCCCTCGGCGGATATCCGCCTCTCAGTCGCTAAATGGCAGCGCGATGAATACCGCGAGAATCATGGCATTTCCACTTTCTATTTACCAAACGGCGTCGATGTCGAGAATTGCGATCAAGGCAGAGCTGAACGCTTCAGGAAAAAATTCGGGTTGAGTCGTTACCTGCTCTACGTTGGCCGAAATGAGTCGGTAAAAAACCCTGCAGAATTTGCGTTGCTCGCGAAGGCCATGCCTCAGCGAAATTTTGTCATGGCTGGTCCCGGTCTTAGCGCGGAGATATTGCGTAAGGACTATGGCGTTGAAGCTCCCGAAAATCTGCAGATCATAGGCGCACTCGATCATCAGGGAGTACAGGATGCAATTGCTGGCAGTGATGGCGTCATCGTCACCAGCAAGCGGGAGGGCCTACCAACCTTGATTCTGGAAGCCATGACCCACCAGAAACCCATTGTGGCCCCCATTGACAAGGGATGCTTGGAAGCCATTTCACACGGTCAATATGGTTTCGCCTATACCCTTGGCGACATTGACGATTTGGCTCGAAAAGTAGAAGCCTCCCTGAAGGACAATTCGCGTGGAAAAGCCGCCCGCGAACGTGTGCTAAAAGAATACGACTGGCGACGCATCGCGGAAAAACTGGACTTCATCTACATGGAAAAAGACCTTAGGTACGTCCGGGAAAAACTCGCCGAATGGGAGGCCAATTGAGATGACTGAAAAACCGCACATTACCTTTTGTGCCTTTGACAAGCCCGGCAATATCGGTGGCCCGGCGTCCTGGTTGATTTGGTTGATGCCCGCATTGCAGAAGCGCGGGTTTGCCATCCATTGCCTCGTGTTTCTACATACCGGAGAAGATGGACCGCTGGTCAAATTTTTAGAGCAGAACAAGATTCCACACGCAAAAACACACAATCCACATTACGTGCAGGACAGCATTCGCTGGACACTGGCGCAGCTTCAACAAACGCCCACCGATGTGTTTTTGCCCAACGTCGTTACCTCCGCTTTTTATGCGTGCAAGTGGGTGCGCCAGGCAGGCATTGCCACCGTCGGCATCCTGCACTCCGATTACGAATACTGCGATGCGCTCCAGGAAGAGTTTGTTGCAGGGCAGCGAGACTTTCGCCTGAGCGGCATGGTCGGTGTTTCCCGTGAGCTGAAGCGCCAGATCAACTCCTGCGCAAGTGACGCCACCAGCGTTTACCGCATTCCCTATGGAGCGCCGGTTCCGGGTCGATGCGTATCGCCTCCCACCGGTAAACTGCGCATCGGCTTCTTTGGCCGGTTAGTCACCGAGCAAAAGAAGATACTCAACGTCGTCCGCGCATTTTGCCACACGGCCAAAGAAGTGCCCGGCGTTGAGCTATATCTCTACGGCGACGGCCCTGAAAAGGATGCCGCTGCCGCACTCTTGACAGAAATCGGCCAAGGCTTGCCGGTCTATTTTGGCGGCTCCATCCCTAGCACGGAAATTCAGGACACGATGCTGCAGTGCCACGTCATCGTCCTGCTGTCCGACTACGAAGGGCTACCCATTGCACTCATGGAGGCCATGGCCTGCGGCGTGGTTCCGATCTGTCGTTTTAATAAAAGCGGCATCCCGGAATTAATCGAAGACGGCGTCAATGGCTACATTCTCGACGACTCGACCGAGGCCTTAACCGGCGCGATTAAAAAGCTGCTGGCCGAGCCAAATCGCTGGGCTGAATTCTCCCGCGCCAGCCGAGAAAAAATTCTCCAAGAATACACCATGGATCACGGTGCGGACATCTGGGCCGACGTCCTGCGTGACCAAATAAAGCGCTGGCGCAAACCGGGCCGTATCAACATCCCTAAATGGATTAGCCTCCCATCGCCCAATCCGGCGATCAACAATGCCGGTGAGCGCAAACGCCCCATCCAAAGCTATCTCAAACATAAAGCGGTTCGCAGCCGCATGTTTGCCGGGAAAATCAAGCGAATCATCATTCCCCGAGCCTGAAACCATGTCTAACCAGAAGAGCACTACCTGCGTAATCGGATTCGATGACGATAAAGTCATTAAAGACTTCATTCGCATTCACATTGAAAATTTGACCGGTGAGATCATCTGCCTTCACAAATATCCTCCCTACTACGAATACAAGGGCCGGCAGATTCAGCATTTCTACAGCCGCAATAAATTCGCGCTGAAGGCCAAGCGTTTATTACCACAGTTCCTATACCATCGTCTGGTAACGCAAAAACTGGAATCGGACGACGCCATCACGGATGCGCTCGGCGGGCTCTTCGATGAGCACGGCGTGGATTTGATTTTAGCAGAGTTTGGAAACATCGGTGCCAGCATCGCGCCTTACGCTAAAAGATTGGGCATCCCGCTGGTTGTTCATTTCCACGGTCATGACGCGCATCGCCAGCCCTACTTAACCAAGGAAATGCGGGCACAATATGAGGTAATGTTCGACTATGCATCTGGTATTCTCGGCGTTTCCAAATACATGATGCGTGAGATTGAGCAACTGGGCTGCAGCCCCACCAAGCTCACCTATAATCCATACGGCCCCCGCGATTCTTTTTACACATTGAGCCCGAGCTATGAGCCGACACTGTTGTCTGTTGGTCGGTTTACGAACATCAAGGCAAATTACTTAAACATCCTCGCCTTTGAGCGCGCCCTCAAGGAAGTGCCCAATGCCAAGATGATCATGATCGGCGATGGCGAGCTGCTCGAAACCTGCAAGACGATGGCAAAAGTCTTAAAGGTCGATGACAAGATTACCTTCACCGGCTCCATTCCCCACGCGGAGATTCAACAACACTTTACCCGGGCCTGCGGCTTTGCCCAGCACTCGGTCATCCCCAGTTATGGTGATGCGGAAGGCACGCCCAATACAATCCTTGAGGCCGGTGCCGCTGCGCTGCCCGTAGTCAGCACACGGCACGCCGGTATTAAAGACGTAGTCATCGAAGGCGAAACCGGCTTCCTGGTGGACGAGTTGGATGTCGACGGAATGGCCCAGGGGATGGTTCGCCTGCTAAAAGATTCCGAGCTGGCGCGACGCATGGGCACCAACGCGCGCGAGCACATCCGATCCAATTATAATACTCAACAGCATGTCCAACGCTTGCAGGAAGTGCTCGATGCCGCTCGCAACACGAGCCGCTGAGCAGGCAAATCCAAGCCGGATTCGGCAGCAATTAAATACTACTAAACCCACCACCATATTATAACTGCTACATGAAAACCTTAAAATTTGTATCCGTCGTTGGAGCGCGACCCAACTTCATGAAAATCGCGCCATTTCTGCGCGCCATCAGAAATAGCAACGAAAGTGAAGTGGGTAAATCCTGCCGCATCGAAAGCATTTTGGTTCACACCGGACAACACTACGATGACCGCATGTCGAAGACGTTCCTCGAAACGCTGCAAATACCGAAGATTGATTACTCCATGGGTATCGGGTCGGGCTCGCATGCGTGGCAGGTGGGGCAAACGATGATCGAGTTTGAAAAAATCCTGGAGGCCGAAAAGCCGGATTGGGTCGTTGTCGTTGGCGACGTGAATGCTACATGCGCTTGCTCCATTACCGCAAAGAAGGCGGGCATCAAAGTCGCCCATATTGAGTCCGGCTTGCGTTCCTTTGACTTAGGCATGCCTGAGGAAATTAACCGCATGGTAACGGACCGCTTGTCAGACCTGCTGTTAACCACAGATGAGTTTGCCGATAAAAATCTCCGCAGGGAAGGCGTCCGAGAAGAATCTATTGTGCAAGTGGGCAACATCATGATCGATACCCTGGAGCACGAGCTAAAGGCCGCCCGGGAGCTATCGCTATCGGAGATCATTCAAGAGAATTATCTGAGCACCGAAATTACCGGCGTGCCTCGCAAAGAGCTACCACAGCCGATGGGCGAATATTGCCTGATCACCATGCACCGCCCGTCCAACGTCGATAGTCCGGAAATCCTGGACCCGATCATTGATTTCATCATCGATGAGGTTGCTGCAGAATTTCCGGTGATCATGCCGCTTCATCCAAGGACGCGCAAAAACCTGCAGGGGACCAGTTCATGGGGCAAGCTAATGAGCTGCGCGAACTTCCACCCGCTTGAGCCGGTAGGCTACCGCGAGATGCTGAAACTTAATTTGGAAGCATCCGTTATGCTTACCGACAGTGGCGGACTCCAAGAGGAGTGCTGCGTCTTGGGCACCCCCTGTTTGACACTCCGGGAAAACACCGAACGCCCCGTGACTCTGGTCGAAAATGGTGGCGTCAGTATCCTGGCAGGCAATCAAGTTGACCGCATCCGCATGGCCTACCAGGAACTACGTAAAATCGCCCCCAAGCCCTACCGCCCCAAGCATTGGGACGGCAAGTCCGCAGAGAGAATCGTCCAATCGATGATCCAGGCATCCTAGCCGCTTTTCCGCCACAGAAGTTATCCAATGAAAGTTTTAGTCGCAAACATTCCACTCCCCGGAAATCGCTTTTTGGTCGATCTACACGAGGCCATGGCAGACATGGGCATTCAGATAACCCATTGCCACGAAACATTCTGGAACCGCGAGGGAGACTACGATGTGGTGCATTTGCACTTCCCCGAATACGTAACCTTTGAGGTCCAGGAAGCCTATCAGAAAGAGCTGACCGACGAGTTGCTAGAACGTGTGGCAGAGCGTCTGAAATTTTGGGCCGATCATTCTCGAATAGTAATCACGCGTCACGTGCTCCTGCCCCATGACTCGGTAAATGATCCGGCGTGGGAGCGGATGTATGAGCTCTTTTACCGCTACGCCGATGTCGTTGTGCACTTCGCCAATGCCAGCATTGAGGAGTTTAAGGAACGCTACCGGAATACGGATTTCTATCGCGACACGCCTCCCACGCACGCCATCATCCCCCACGCCAACTACGCATCCCTGCCCAACGAAATTTCAAGAAAGGAAGCCCGCCAAAAGCTTGGCATTCCGCAGGATGCCCAAGTGATGCTGGTATTTGGCTCGATTCGCAATTTCGAGGAATGCGATCTCATATTGCAGGCTTTCCAGGGTGCCAAAACCAAGAATAAACTACTGCTGGTTTCACGCTGGCGGGAGAAACTCGCAGACGTTTCGTGGATACGGCTCAAGTACTGGATACGGGACTGGAAGCGCCTCTACTACAAGCTTCACCCGCAGTACAATTTTAACTATGACTTTGTGGAAGAAGATGACGCGCAAACCTTCCTGAATGCGTCTGATGTCCTCTTCATCCCCAGGTTCAAAGTCCTCAATTCCGGCAACGTGACTCTGGGCATGACCTTTGGTAAAGTGGTCGTAGGTCCCAACTCGTGGGACGTCGGCGAACTGCTCACCGAAACGGGCAACGTCACCTTCGACCCGGAAAATCCAGCCACCGCATCTGCTGCAGTGGAAAAGGCATTTGAGCTGACTAAAACCGATCTGGGTGCCACCAACCGTAAACGCTCACTCGAAGATTGGACACCGAAGCAGTGCGCCGGTTTATATCGCAAAATTTACACCTCTAAACAGGAAAGCTACACCCGATAATACTATGAAGAAAATCCTAATCACAGGAGGCGCTGGCTTCGTCGGCCGCCGTTTCTGTAAACGCTTTTTGGATCAAGGAGCCGAAGTGCATTGCGTTGACCCGGTGGCAGAGTTCACCGGTGGCATTCACCCGGATAAGGGTTGGCCACTCTTTAACCCGAAGGACTATCCGAACTTCCATTTCTATCAGCAGGATTGCCGCGCGTGGTTCAAGCAACACCGCGACGACGACTTCGACTACGTTTTCCATCTCGCCGCGATGGTTGGCGGACGCGCTATGATCGAGAACCATCCGCTCGCCGTGGCTGACGACCTATCCATCGACGCCGAATACTGGCAGTGGGCGGAGAAGGCCAAGCCTGCCAAGACCGCGTGCTTCAGCTCCAGCGCTGCCTACCCGATTGGACGCCAGCGCGCAGAAGGCTATGAACTGCTCAAGGAAGACATGATCGCCTTTGATGATGACATCGGTATGCCCGACATGTCCTATGGCTGGGCCAAGCTAACCTGCGAATACCTTGCCCGTCTCGCCTACGAAAAGCACGGCCTCAAGTCCGCATGCTACCGCCCATTTTCCGGCTACGGCGAAGACCAGGACGACAGCTACCCCTTCCCCAGCATCTGCAAGCGTGCGATGGCGCATGTGGGCGAAGACACGCTGACCGTCTGGGGCACCGGCGACCAGATGCGTGACTTCATCTACATCGAAGACTGCGTCGACGGCGTGCTGGCCACCATCGATAAAATCGACGACGGCGATGCGCTAAATCTCTCCACTGGCATCTACACCAGCTTCAAGCAGTTTGCACGCATCGCAGCTGAAGTTTGCGGCTATGAGCCCGAGGTTGTCGGTCTGTCCGATAAACCTGCCGGTGTCTTTGCCCGCGGCGGCGACACCACCAAGCAAAAGGAATATGGCTTCGAATACCAAGTGTCTTTCCGCGACGGCATTCAAAAGGCGATAGACCTTTACCGCTCCGCAAAGTAGCGGAACGCCGACTGGCCTATTACACGATTTAGCAAACGTCATGAACATACTCTTTCTAGGCTTTGGCGTAGTCCCGTATTTTCGGGATCTCCTCAATAGACTCCAGAACGAACCGTCGCTTGAGATATATCAAATCTCGCCTGCCGGTACCAACACCCACTTGGGCAAAGGCGTCCACCAGGACTTCGACGGCATCGACTACCACTGGTCAACCTTGGAAGAAAAAGAGATACCTGCCAAAAGAATGCTTGGGCTGTACGACTTGGAAGTGCGGCCCAAGTATGCAACCTTCCTTGGCTTGGAAAGCTTTTTGGCGGAAAAGAAAATTGACTGCATCGTCGTGCAATTAGTTTACCAAGCCGCATTCGCGTTTGACGAAAAACTGAATGACGCGGTCAGGCGCATGGGCATCTCAGTGATCTTCCATAGCATTCCCTTCGAGACGCCTACCAAGGAAGAGGCCATTGATGCGGTGCCCAAAAACATCGAGCTTCAGTTGTCTAGCTTGGGACCAATTGGAGCGCCAATTAAGTGGCTGCAGTTGCACCGTCTTTACGGGAACTGCGTTCGGCGGCGCACATTACTAAAGCCCGTAGAATGGCATACCAGGATCGTCAATCATCCGGACTTGCATGTCGTCTACCACGAGGATGGGGTCCGCATCTACGAGTCATTTGGCGTCCCAACAGAAAAGATACAAGTCGTGCGCAACTCGACGAACACTGATGAAGTGATCAGCCAATGCGAAACGGCCAAAAAGAATGCTCCACCGCAGGACAATAACCCCTACCGCATGATCCATGTGGGCCGCTTGGTGGGTTGGAAGAGAGTGGATTTAATTCTTACCGCGATGACCGACTTGATCAGTCAATTCCCGGCATTGGAGCTCATCGTCGTCGGCGACGGACCGGAGAAAGCCAACCTGGAAGAGCAAAGCATGTCATTGGGTTTATCCAAGCATGTAAAGTTCCTGGGCGCGATTCACAAGGCCGACCAACTCGCCCCACACCTCAATGCCAGCTCGCTATACATTTTGGCTGGCATCGGCGGTCTGTCGATCAACGATGCGATGTGTGCTGGTTTGCCAGTCGTTTGTTCCCGCTGTGATGGCACCGAAAAGTTCCTGGTTCGCGAAGGTGAAAACGGCTACTTCTTCAAGGAAGGTGATGCCGTAAGCCTCAAGGAAAAACTGAGCATGGCATTTCAAGACACCACAAAATTGAAGCAAATGGGCCGCGAAAGCCGTCGCATTATCGACGAAGAAATCAATTTGGAAATTGTGGCGCAAAATTACATTCGAGCCATTCAAACGGTCCAGGCCCACTGACCGAAACCAGCGAATCCAATCCCTAGCAATGCACTGGAGATCCATAATACCCGGCAAGCTAAAATCCCGGCTGAGAGAGTTGGTCGGAAAACCGCCCCCTTCGGCATCGGTTAAATCGAATATGCGCGGCTAAAAAACTTTCCACGTTTTCAATCGGGACTTCGCCTTCTGTGACTCAGCCTCATTCCTCTCGGCGCACGACGAAATCTATATCCGCGGCATCTACGATTTCGAGTGCGGCAAAAAGGAACCGGTGATCATCGATGGTGGCGCAAACATTGGCCTTGCCACGCTCTTTTTAAAGCAGCGCTACCCGCAAGCCAAAGTCACCACCATTGAGGCCGATCCCAACATCAATGAAATCCTGATAAAGAACTGCAACACCTACGATTGTCAAAACGTCACCCATCGGCACGGGGCGCTTTGGGACGAACCGGGCTCCCTCAGTTTTTTATCAGATAATGCCGACGGTGGTGCAGCGGGTGATTCAAGCGATGCGAGCAACGAAGTGCCCGCACTTTTATTGTCAGAGATCATTGCGGACCAGCATGTGGATTTTCTGAAGCTCGACATCGAAGGTGCCGAAATGCGCGTCATTCAAGAAGCGAAGCACGCCCTGCCCCAAGTCGACCGAATCTTCATCGAGTATCATTCTATCAAAGGCGAAGAACAGGAGCTCGGTAAAATTTTGAAAATTTTAACCGAGAGCGGTCTGCGTTACTACGTCGAAGCAACCTGCTTCATTCCCAAGAAGCCATTTATTTCCGAACCGCAAGATGGGCGGTTCGACCATCAGGTAAATATCTTTGCTTGGCGCGAAGCTTAACCTTTCGCAGCATAGAAATCGTATCTCTGCCGCAGTTATGAAAATAGCGCAATACTCCACATTTTCGTCCGGAGGAGCCGGTATTGCGGCTACGCGCATTCACCATGGGCTCAGGGCGCTCGGTGTGGAAAATCAATTCGGCTCTCTTGATGGCCCGGAGGCTCCGCGTGACGGCTGCTTTCGCATTCCGAAACGTTACACGCGCTGGTATGAGCAAATCGCCTGGAGGGCTGGCATTGCGCTCAACGAATCCATGAAACGGCAGCAGGATCGGCAGCGTCTGGACACCGGACACGCCGCATTTTCCTGGCCCCGCAGTGACTACGACATCAACGCCTTACCCCAATCACAGCAAGCCGACGCCATCCACCTGCACTGGGTTTCCGACTTACTGGACTGGCCCACTTTTTTCCAAAGCACCGACAAAAAAGTTTTTTGGACGCTGCACGACATGCATCCATTCATGGGTGGCTTTCATTATGATTGCGACCGCGAGCAGGCATCGCACGCCGTTAAGGCCGAAGATGAAAAGCTCGCGGCGATCAAGGCCGAAAGCATCAAGGCTATGCCCACCGATCGCCTCGTCATCGTGACGCCTTCCCAATGGCTTAGCAATGAGTCCAAAGCATCCGCCATGCTGGGCCGCTTTGAGCACATCACGATCAACAACGGCATTGATACGAACACCTTTAAACCGTATCCGCAGACGTTCGCCCGTGATGTGTTTGGCCTTCCTCAAAACGCCAAGCTGCTGCTGACCGTCGCCGAGCAGCTCGGCAACTACCGCAAGGGAAGCGACATACTGGCGGAGGCGCTGAAACGTATCTCACCCAAGCAAGACCTTGCGGTTATATCCGCAGGCAGTGGTACCTTTTCCGTCGATGGCATACCGAGCTACTCCGTTGGTAGCGTCTCGGACGAGCGTCTGATGGCGTTGCTATACTCCGCTGCGGATTTGCTCGTTCTGCCAACCCGCGGTGATAATTTCCCCAACGTCATCATTGAAGCGCTAGCAACCGGAACCCCAGTCGCAGCCACCTCCATCGGTGGCGTGCCCGAAGCGGTGCTGGATGGCTTTAATGGCATGCTCGCCAAGGATCTGACGCCATCAGGTTTGGCCACCGCCATTGAGTCTGCATTACAGGCAGACTTCGACTTGCAGGCCATCCGGGAAGACGCCGTTAAGCGGTTCGATGTTTCAGTGGCTTCCGCTCGCTACAAGGCGCTGTATGAGAAAACTCTGCACGCCTAGGAGCACTGATAAACCCGCAACGAATTTCTGAATGATCCGGCTATTTACAACCGCCTATCCCATTAGCGATTCAACGCGGCGACAGGAGATCAACGAGTGCCTGCAAAACAATCTCAACCTGGATCTGATTGATGAAGTCAGTGTCCTCTGCGAAGGAAATCCCGAGCTGCCCGCGAGCGTAAAGCTAAGAATCCGCGAGGTGCAAAGCCGCCCGATTTTGCAGGACTACATTGATTGGGTGAATGAAATCGCTGCACCAGACGACATCAGCATCATCGCCAATGCAGACATTTATTTCGGGCAAAGCATACATTTAGCGCAGACCGAGTTACGGCGCGAGCAATGCTGGGCGCTTGCCCGCTGGGATGACCAACCGGCGGCGGCACCGATCCTGTTTGACCGCAATGACAGTCAGGACGCCTGGGTCTTTCGGGGGCCGATCTTACCGCTCAATGCTGACTTCCCGCTCGGCGTAGTCAGATGCGATAATCGCTTTTTATTCGAACTGCAAAACGCTGGTTACGAGGTACGCAATCCCGCCTTTAGCATCCAGGCCTATCATCGCCACTTTAGCCCCCAGCGCCATTATGATGTGGAGCACAAGGCGGACTATGTCGACCCACCCTACCGCTATCTTTGGCCGCACAACCTGTGGCCACTGGCCAAGACGATTTGCTACAACGCTACGGCAGGAAAGGGCCGAATCCCCTGGCGCTTTGATCAGCGAAAATTTGCCGCTACTCTACCAGTACGCGCCATCCGCAAGCTGGGACGCGTCGTTGGCGGGAAAGCTTCGCAGGCACAATGAAGCCCAAGGTTTCCATCGTCATCCCGCACTTCAATCGGAGTAAACTACTGCAAGCAACCTTGGCTTCAGTAGAAGCGCAATCCTACGATCACTGGGAAGTCGTCGTAGTCGACGATGGCTCGAGCGAACCCGAGCGCACAATGATCCAGCAGTATGCTTCGCACAAAGTGCGCGTCCTGGATCGCACCGGCGAACCCAAGGGGCCATCACGCTCCAGAAACTGCGGCATACAAGCCAGCGAGGGCGATTACGTGATGTTCCTCGATTCGGACGACATGCTGGCACCCTGGTGTTTGGAAAACCGCATGCGGCAAGTCAGCCAAAGCCCAGAATGCGACTTTTGGGTTTTTGTGGTCATGCTGTTTCGCGAAAAACCGGCGGACAGTGACGATCTTTGGAACCACCTCCAGGGCAGCGATGACCTTGGCCGCTTTCTACGTTCCGATTGCCCGTGGCAAACCACTTCAACTTTGTGGAAAAGATCTGCCTTGGAACGTATTGGCGGCTTCAATGACCAAGTCTTCTACGGTGATGACTCAGACTTGCACACGCGCGCCATTGCCTCGGAGCTGCAGTATGAAAAATACCCGTCGGCCCTGCCCGACGCATTCATTCGTCGCAGCGACATGGAACGTATCACCAACTCACTCTCGCCAACGCTCATCGCTTCGCGTCGCACGCGGCTGACTGAAGGCACGAAGTTTCTACGCAGGATCAATAGCCCAAGCAACCGGCTACAGGATTGGGAGGGACAGTATTTTTTTGAACTCGAGTTCCTCCTGTTTCAACCGGGAGACTACCGCGAAGACGTAAGCAAAGTTTACAACGAATGGCTGCGCGACTTTTCACCATCGCCCATGCGCAGGTTGGTCGTCGGCGGCTACGTTAAGCTCACGATGATGTTTCAAACCAAGGCCTACCTGCTGGTCCGCCTTGCCCGACGTCTTGCGATGAAGTTTTTGCCCGCCGCGTTCTTTCCGTTTGCCGTGCATTCTGAGCCCGCCCACGCTACCGCTCAACAAATGGAAACCATGCGTCAGTTATTAGTCGAAGCACCCAGGCCCTAGACGCGTTTCAAATCGCTTTTCGATTCAATCATTCCATGCCATCCACTTCGTCTCCAACGGTCTCAGTTCTGGTAACCATTTACAACCGCGCTCACTTCATTGAGGAGACCGTGCGGAGTATTTTGCAATCGGACTACGAAGACTATGAAATCATCCTGCTGGATGATCGCTCCAAGGATGACTCGTATGCCGTCGCGAAGAAGCTGGCGGAGTCCGACCCAAGAATTCGCGCCTACCAAAACGAAGAAAATCTTGGCGACTATCCAAACCGCAATGCGGTAGCGGCAAAAGCACGCGGAAAGTATTTAAAATACGTCGACGCCGATGACGTCATCTATCCGCACACCCTTGGCTTGATGGTGCGCGCAATGGAAAGCCATCCCGAGGCCGGCTTGGGCTTGGAGCATTCCGAACAGCAAGCCGCCAAGCCCTACCCTTTCCTCCTCTCATCCGAGCAGGCGTATCAGAAGCATTTCATTGACCGCGGTTGCCTGAGCTGCGGCCCTTCCGGAGCCATCATGCGACGCGACGCGTTTGCGAAGCTCGGCGGCTTTGGTGCCTATGGCGTGGCGAGTGATAACGATATGTGGCTACGCCTCGCGGCGTTGTCGGATGTCATCCTCTTTGGCCCGGGCTTGATGTGGTGGCGCATTCACGAAGGTCAGGAAATCCGCAGCGCGAAAGCACAGCGCGAGTATCTAATCCTCGGCTACCAAGTGGCCCGGCAAGCGCTCACTGCGGATACTTGTCCGCTAAAGCCCGCAGACCGCGAAGCCGCCTTGCAGAAGATACAACAACACCAAGCACGGCGGATAATTGCTTTGGCCGTAAAAGGAAAAAACCTGGCACTGGCCCGCGAGGCCTGTGAGGCATCCGGCCTGTCTTGGGCCCAACTGTTAAAAGGCCTCAATCGATACGCTAAGTAATGCGCCCGTTGGTATCCATTATCATACCCGCCTACAATGCCGGCCAGTGGATTAAAACCACACTGGAGTCGGCAATACAGCAGAGCTATGAGCATATCGAAATCATTGTCATTGATGATGGTTCCAAGGACGATACCGCGGCCATCGTCAAGACCTTCGACGACAAACGCATTAAGCTGATTGAGCAAAGCAACGCTGGTCAATCCGCCGCCGCCAATCGCGGTATTGCTGAGTCGGCAGGCCAGTACCTAAAATTTCTCGATGCGGATGACGCCCTCTCGCCAAATCACATTCACGCGCAGTTAGCGGCCATAGAATCTGACAGCAACGCGATTGCCGACTGCAGTTGGGGTTACTTTGTAAATGACTGGCAAAGTGCGCGCCCCAGAATTGAATCCACCAATCAGGATTACGAGAACCCCATGGACTGGCTGGTGGAATCGCTCACCAAAAACGAAGGCATGATGGGTGGCTGGAAATGGCTGATCCACAAAGCGGTCATTGAGCGAGCAGGCGGATGGAACTCAAAGCTCAGCCTCAACAACGATTTCGACTTCAGCATCCGGCTACTGCTGGCATCGAGCGGAGTGCGCCATGCACCGGAAGCCTTGTATGCTTATCGCAAAGCGGAAACTGCCTCGCTCAGCGGCTCACGCGGACGCAAGGCAATGGAGTCAGCCTGGCTAACCACCAAGCTCGGTTGCGATAATTTAATTGAGCGAGAATGCAGTGAGCGCATTCGGAAAATCTGTGCCGACCGCCATCAGATGTGGCTGTTTCAATTCTTCCCTGAGTTCGCAGATTTGGCAAAACAGGCGGAGTCAGAAGTCGCGCGGTTTGGTGGTAGCAACCTACAGATGCAGGGAGGCCGCGCATTAGGCATTTTGCTGCCAATTCTTGGCTGGAAGAATGTTCGCCGCTTACAGCAGCTCGCCTACAGCAGTGGTTGGTCTCAAGTTCTGGCTTGGAAGCAGAGTAAACGAATTCAGCAGTTGGAGCCAAAATCACTCCGAAGCTCAGACCGGTGAAACGCACCATCACATACATCACGGACCTGCCCCACCAACCATCCGGTGGAGGTTCCTTCGCGGTTAATTGGCATGCACAGGAGCAATTACGTCGACATTTCAATGTCATCGCCGGACCGCCCATCACACCCAAAGTCAGCGCCCGAGAGAACTTTACCTCGAAGATAAACCGAAAATTCCTAAAGCGGCCGGGCAAGTTTTCCTACTTCTCCGTGAAAACGCTGGATGCCAATGCCCGTCAGGTATCTGCAGCCATCGGTGAAGAATCTGACGCCGTGTTTTTCCGCTCCGCAACCCGCTGGTGCCACTCAGTACCGCGGCTGCCTTACTACGTTTACCTCGATGTCGTCTTCCATACGTTTTTTTTCAACACCTTCCAGTTGGAGGATTTCGAGAAATCAGACCTCGAGCGCATCTGGGCGAAAGAGGCAGAGTTTCTCGAAAATGCCAAAGGGGTTTTCTTTGAATCGCAGTGGGGGCTAGAGCGCGCGCGCGAAGCCTACCATTTGACGGGCGACCACTACCTGGCCCTCGGCCGTGGCGGCGTGCTGGAGCCACCCGAAAACATAGAGTGGCGCAGCGACACGCTCGACTTCGTGACCATCGCGATGCACTTTTATCAGAAGGGCGGTGACCTCGTGGCCGAAGCCTATCGTAAGCTCAGGGCGCAACATCCGGAAATACGCTGGCATATCATTGGCGGCACTCCTCCGGACGATGTACTGGCCCTACCCGGCGTTCAATTTCACGGCAAGCTGCGCCCGGATGTCGATGCCGAGCGACAGACGTTTCGCGAAATACTAGCGAACGCCTTCCTACTGCTACACCCAACCCGCGAAGACACCAACCCGCTCGTCATCACCGAGGCAGGATACTTTGGCTGCCCCTCGATCAGCGTGAACAAGTTCGGCATCCCCGAGCTCATCATCGATGGCAGAACGGGCATTCTGCTGGATGCACCGGTTTCTCCGGATGCGCTAGCCACGCAAATCGAGACACTGATTCAGGATCGTCCGCGCTACATGGCCATGCGCGAAGAAGCCCGCGCCCATGCCTTGGGCAACCACACCTGGGGCGCTATCGGAGATCGATTAGCCGATGTGATGTCCACCAGCTTGGACAAGCACTGAGCAAAATTCACCCGGTCAAACCTCGCCATGAACGCTGTCTACATCGGCATATTGACTCCCGGCACGACATCCCGGATGCGTGCTGAAACTTTGCGGACAATCACCCCGAGATGGCACTGGCATTGGATCGATACGCACAAACCGTATCTGCAAGCGTCTCGGTGGGGCCGCACCTTGGCCATGCGCTTTAAGATTGGCCCAGTCATGCAGGCCACCAATCGACTCGTCCAAAATGAGTTGGCTCAGATCGCCAAGACCAATCAACCGGATCTTATTTGGACGGACAAGGCCGCCTACCTTTCACTGGATACGACCAAGCTGCTGCGCCGCTCCACGGGAAAGCTAATCCACTATACGCCCGACACCGCCTTTCACACTAATAAATCCAAGGCATTCAACGCCTCGCTTCCGCTCTATGATTACGCGGTGAGCACGAAGTCATTCGAGACCGCAGAGTATGCCCAATGGATTCCCGCAGATCGCTTGCTCATGACAACGCAGGCCTATGACGCGAAGGTCCACTACCCACGATTTGCGTTCGAGGAAAAAGTTCCCGAAGTTTCCTTTATCGGCCTGTGCGAACCCGACCGGATGGACTGCGCTGAGCAACTGCTCGCAGCCGGCGTGCCATTGCGCATTGCTGGGGTTAACTGGGAAGACTTTTGCCAGAGGCATCAGCATGACGCGCACTTCAGCTTCGCCGGCCGCGAAGTCTTTGGCGATGATTACGTCAACATGATCTCCAAGTCGTGGATATCACTGGGCTTAATCTCAAAGCGCTTCCCTGAACTCCACACAACGCGCACCTTCGAAATCCCGGCCTGCGGAACGATTCTGGCGACAGAGACCAATCGCGAAACACAGTCATTCTTTAATGACGATGAAGCGCTGTTCTTTACGGATTACCAAACACTGGCTCAAAAAATAAAAGCCCTGTTGCAAGACCCGGAAAAGCTCCGGGCGATGGCGAGCGCTGGCACTGCCCGAGTCCGGCGGGACCAGCGCGACTATCACTCGATCTTGTCCAACATTCTCGCGCAAACCGGCACCCTCTCCCCAAGCTGATTATGCGGCTGGCCTACGTTCATATTTTACCGCTGGAGTATTACCCGCCAGCCACCAATGCGATCCGGATCTTCGCATCGATGGATGACGTCGATGCAGCCGTTTGGACCAGTGCCAACCGGAAGTCCTTACCAGAATTTAACTGCGACGGCGTGCGCATACACCGCCTACCGTTTGTCAACCCTGGCACGTCGGCATTCCTGCGGTTTTATCAATGCCTGAAGTGGCACTGGGATTGCGCCATCGCCCTCAGAAAATTCAAGCCCGACGCAATCCTCTACATTGAGCCACACTCAGCGATTGCGGCCTGGATTTACTACCGGTTGCTTGGCGGCAAAGCCCGGCTCTTCATCCACCACCACGAGTATTATGCCCCGCATGACTACGACCGCCCGGGCATGAAGCTGGTAAAGCTTGGCCAGAAAGCCGAGCAGAGTGAACTGTTTCCCCGCGCTGAATGGATTTCGCAGACCAACGAAAGCCGGAGCGGATTTCTCGCGAAGGATAATCCGGAGATTGCTGCGGAGAAATTTCAGATTTGGCCCAACTACCCACCTCTTTCCTGGAACCGTAAATCTACGCAACCCGCCATAAATGGGCCCGTTCGATTACTCTACCTGGGCTCGGCATCGTTTCACGACACCTACATTCGCGAGCTCGTAGAATGGGTCGCACGATTTCCCGATAAGGCCACGCTGACTATCAGCGGATTTAACGTCGACCCGGCGGTTTGGGAATGGCTCGAAAAAGAGAACTTTCCGAATGTGCAAACTTTCCCCCAAGGCTGGCAATACGATGAACTACCCGAACGGCTGCACAATTACGATGTCGGCCTCATCTTATACCGCGGCAATACCTTGAACTTTGTTTATAATGCGCCGAATAAACTCTTCGAGTATTGGGCGGCGGGCCTGGAGGTCTGGTATCCACAGGAAATGAAGCAGATCACGCATTTGCAGGAGGCCACCACACAAGCTCCGCTGCGTCGGCTGGATTTTAATGAGTTGCCGACAGAGGGTCCGTTTCCGCGCCCGGCCGCACTGCGGGAATTTAGGTCAGACTACAGTTGCGAGAATGCGATAGCCCCACTATTAAGGGCCTTTGATTTATGAATTTTCGCTTATTTTCGATATCAGCCTATGCGGTTATTGGCTTGTTGGGCAGCTTTCAATTGCTGCCCAACAGTACGTTAGCCCTCGCTGTATTCGCCGTTGCGTTTATGTCATTTTATCGGGGACTGGATACGCATATCCCGATTTTGGAGATCACGGCAACCATCGCGAGCTTACAGTGGCTGGTCGGTCCGGTGATTGGTTATGCAATTGGCTCCACGGATATTCGTTACGAAATGTACGTCGAAGAAGCGCGATACTTCGGATTCGTGCTGCCGGCAACCTGCGTATTTTTGATCGGTCTGGCGCTGTTTCCCTATGAAACACATCAGAAAGATTTTTTAACAAAACTTAGCGACAACAAACTCTTTTACCGAGGCATAGCGCTGTTCATCATCAGCCTTGTGGCGCAATACGCTTACCCCTATGCCCCGGGCTCGCTGGCGTTTTTAATGAAGTTGCTCACGCAGCTTCGGTATGTCGCAGCCTTGTATTTCCTCTACAGCGGGCACCAGCGGCGCTACATTTACACCGGGCTGGCGATGTCCACCCTGCTCCTGCAGAGTGCTGAGACGGCCATGTTCCATGACCTTATTATCTGGGTCAGCCTGGTGGCCTGCTATTGGTATCACACGATGTCGTGGAATCCCACCAAGAAGGCCATGTTCTTTGCCGCAGGATTCTTTTGCGTGTTCACGATCCAGGTTATCAAAGCGGATTACCGAAGCAAAGTCTGGGCAAACCAGGACGCTTCGATTGTCGCAGCGGTATACGACAAAGTGTTTGTAGACCATGCCTTCTTCGATACGCAGACACTCAAAGCTGCCGGCCAGCGAATAAACCAAGGTTGGATTATCTCCGCGATCATGCTCCACGTGCCGCTCGTGGAACCCCATGCCGAAGGCGAAACCGTCAAGGAAGCGATCATCAGCTCGATTTTCCCGCGCGCCATCATGAAAAACAAAGCTGAGGCTGGCGGTAAGAAGAACTTCGAGCGGTTTACTGGTCTCGTTCTTGAGCAAGGCACCTCAATGGGAACCAGTATTCTGGGCGAAGCTTATGCCAACTATGCCGGCTTCGGCGGTGCGATATTCATGTTCATATGGGGCGGGGTCTATGCGTTCATCTATCGCATCGCAGTCACTTACACGCATAAAGAAGCGATTTTTATCTTTTGGCTACCCTTCATTTTTTATCAGTCAATCAAGGCGGAAACCGAACTGGTAGTGGTGCTGAATCAGCTAACAAAAGGCGCGATCGTAGCCTTTGTAGCCTACATTGGCTTGCACAAATTCCTGATGCCTGAAGCAGATGACCCGGACGAAATAGAGGATTACGATGAAGACACTGAGGAGAATACTAGATCAGTGTCTCAAGCACATTGAGTAGAATTCTAGGCTGGCAATTGCCCAAAAAATTCATAAGGTAGCCGTTAAAATTATCGAAAAATTGCGGCTGCTGCTCAATTATACTTCTAAAAGAGTGTGGTTGGTATGTCGCATGCTACTATCCAATCCATGACTCGCGCATTTGCACAACTACTTTCGCAAATCACTTCCAATGAGGTGCTTGCGAATTTGCTTGTACAAATCACCTATCCCGCGCAACCAAGATGGCAACTATGTGGGGAGCATGCTACCTCCCTAAACATGTATACCTTAGCCCGTCAAAGCGCTCATGACTACACTACTGAAACATACAGCTCCGGTCTTTGCCAAGGATTCGGCCACCGTAAACTTAGGTTCTCTGACTCAAGTTTCTGGCCGAAGCGATCGTTCACAACGACGTGATTCCTGGCTCTACCGATCTGCGGAAAAGCTAAACTCCGCCAGCGTATTCCATTTTGTCAAAGACCTGGACGCAAGTTCCGGTGGTCTCTCCCGTTCCGTGCCCCAAGTCTGCAAAGAGTTGGTCACGCAAGGCATCGACGTATCCATCATTTCGCGCAGCAGCGCATCTCCGCTCATCGTCAATGGCCCGAAGTGCTACCTGCTCAACGCCGATGCGACCAATGCGGACTCCTATTTGAGCGAGCACATCACGCCGCATCAGGATTCGATTATCCACGTCAACGGATTGTGGCTTCCATTCCTGAACGCAGGTCCCAAATTTGCCCGCCAGACCAATATCCCCTACATGGTCTCTCCCCGCGGCATGACCGCGCCATGGGCCATGAAGCATAAGCGGCTCAAGAAAGAGCTGGCTTGGCGCCTTTACCAAAAGCGGGTGCTGCAGGAAGCGACCTGCCTCCACGCCACAGCGCAAAGCGAGCTGGAGCACATCCGCGCATTGGGCATCACCAGCCCGGTAGCCGTCATTCCAAACGGCGTCGAAATCATTTCCGACGAAGAGTTGGAAATGCTCAAAGCCCAATCAAGCAAGCGCGCCAATCCGGAAATCAGAACTTTGCTGTTCCTGGGCCGCATTCAGAAGGTCAAAGGACTCGTCAATCTGGTCAAAGCGTGGGCAAAAGTCCGTCAGCCCGGTTGGCGCATCCAAATTGTTGGCCCCGAGGAAGACAATCACAAGGCCGAGCTGGAGAAGCTCGCCACACGATTGGGTGTCCGCCAAGACATTACCTTCTGCGAGCCACTATGCAACGACGCCAAGTGGAAGACCTACCAAAACGCGGACCTCTTTGTGCTGCCAACGCACACCGAAAACTTTGGCCTCACTGTGGCCGAAGCGCTCAGCTGCGAAACGCCGGTTATTACGACCAAGGGCGCGCCATGGAGCGAAATCGAGAAGCATGACTGCGGCTGGTGGGTCGATATTGGAGCCGACCCGCTCGCGGACGCCCTTCTCGAAGCCATGAACTTAACCGATAAACAGCGGGCCGAAATGGGTGCTCGCGGACGCCAATTGATCCAAAACCAGTATGGTTGGAAAGGCATTGCCCAACAGATCAATGGTGTCTATTCATGGCTGAGAAACCAATCCAACATGCCAAGCTGTGTTCAACGAGTCGCCTGAAGTCATCGCGGCTGAAATGTCAGATCCAAACGCCATCCAACAGGATCTAGTCGCGCACCGAAACAACATCAACTACCCGCGCCACGTCATGGTCAAGCGGGTCATTTGGGGTGCGCTCAAACCGCTGTTCCGCTTCAGCCCGCGAAAGCTTTATTCCTTTCGCAATTGGCTGCTCACCAGAATGGGTGCCAAAATCGGAAAGAACGTCATTATCTATCCGCAGGCGGAGGTCATATTCCCCTGGAACCTCACCATCGGCGATCACTCCATTGTCTCGTGGGATGTTAAAATTTACAACCTTGGCCCTATCACAATTGGGGAGCACACACTGATCTCGCAAGGGGTTCAGCTTTGCGCGGGCACACACGATTTCCGCCAGCCAAATCTCCCCTTGAGGACACCTCCAATCAAGGTGGGCAGCGGTGTTTGGCTATGCGCGGGCAGCTTTATTGGCCCAGGCGTCAGTATCGCCAACAATGCCGTAGTGGGCGCTCGGGCGATCGTCGTTCGCGACGTCGAGGCCGGAGTAATTGTCGCCGGTAATCCGGCCAAGGTGATAGGCGTTCGCTAACTCCACACCAGCCTTGAGAACCAAAACCAAGCTGGCCATCGGCGGCGCATTTCTATGCCTGACCGCAGCCGGGCTCTACCTGGCCCAAAACCAAAGTCCGGCAGCGATCTTGCGAGACGCGCGGCCAAAGGCTTCAGACGACAGTACCGTTTACATCTGGCAGGAGCCGTCACCAAGCGGTTTGGGTGACTTCACCACCGCGCGGATCGAGATCAGTGAAGCGTCTGAGCGGTTTTTACTACTCGTAAACCCGCCGGGCAAAAATGCACCGGAGTCAGCCAACGCCCGGCTGGAATCACCCCTGAACATGGCTCGGGTTGGCAATTTTCTCGTCGGGATAAACGCCACATCCTACACTCTCCCCGACAAGACACCCGAAGAAACGGAAACGTGGAAAACGTTTCTGCCGGGGACAGATGTTACCCTCCGTGGTTTCGCCAAACTCACCGATGGGAATCAAATAGGCGACGAGCGCGCAGCGCCCGACTACCCAATCCTCTGGATGAGCAGCGATGGCATCATCAGTCTAACCAATGAACCAAATCCGCAGGACGCCGTTTGGGCATTCAGCGCTTATAATTGGCTCGTTCAGGATAGTGCGCCTTACAAAGCGATCAGGCCTTACACCAACCGCAAAAGCCGGACTGCCATTGGTCTATCCAAAGACAACCGCTACCTCTACCTGGTCGTGTGCGGTGCCAACCGCCCCTCCCCCATTCGCGAATCCGGCGCATCGCTGCCCGAAATAGCGGAATTCTTGATTTCACTAGGCGTCGACCGAGCTTTCAGCATGGATGGCGGCTCCAGCACCAGCATGGTCTTGAAAACCAAAGACTCCTACCAGCTCACACCAGCGCCAGAGAAACTCATATCTCGCCCGATTCCCTTCATGTTTGGTTTAAGCGCCCAATGAACTTGCTTCGATTCCTTCCCGGTCTCGCCTGCTGGCTGACCATTTTGTCCGCGAACCTGCAGGGCAATACAACCAGTTGGGACTCCAGCGAGGCGTTGCGACTTTTCCGCCAGTTATCTCAAAACTACCGCCCCCTCGATCCACCCCCAGCCGGGCCAATGCTACTCTGGTCCGGTTTTGGCTACGATCCGTTGTCCCCTGAGGATATTCAAATCATTCGGTCACTAGGCTTCAATCAACACCTGCCCTTGGAAGGCGACCATCTGGCGACAGCCCAAAGCCTGGCCGACGCCGGTGCCCCGCTCCAGATCATGCAGGGCTTAAAGCGATTCAATCTCCCCGACGAAAACGGACAAAGGACGCCGTTTCCCGAAACGCCCAAGGATTCCTTTAACCTCAGCAAATGGCGGCAAGTGGCTCAACATATCAGGGACACCCTCATCCGCTATCAAGACAATGGTTTGGTCATTCAGTCACTTTGGCTAGACTACGAAGGCTATCCTTTTTCAGCGCCATATACGCCAAGCCTGGAAGTTGGCGGACAGCGCGCCGCAACCCCCGAGGCGTGGGGCGACTTCAGACGGCAGATGGCCCATAACATCGCCAGCAGCTACCTTGCGCTGCCAGCCCGGGAAGTCTTTCCGTCCATCAGCGTCCTCAACTGGGTGGCCAATATCTCCTATCCGCAAACGCCAATCATCAATGCCCTCAACCAACCCACCCCTGCCACCGGACCAAGCTTCTTCACTCACTCCAATCCCTACGCCTACGGAAATACACTCTCCTTCGAGCTAGCGGAGCTTCCCCTCACCCTTCCACAAAGAGATATCGATGCATTCTACACTCAGTTGCTCCTAAGGTACACGAGCGTCGATTCGCTCAACCGAGCCCAATCAGCGCCCTACCTTGGCTCCATCCCTTGGGTGGCCCGCGTTGTTAGGGATTCCCCAAATAACAATCTCCCCACAATGAGCCGCGAAGCTTACCGCGAAGCCCTCCGGCACCTCTGGCTGCGCGACATCGACAGCATGCTCGTTTTCAATTCGCCTGCGCTGACACCCGACGAACACCGTGCCGAAATTGAGGACGTCGTTGCTGTCTGGAGCGAGTTTGAAGCTTTCCGAAAGCTACTAGCCGATGGCAAAGCACTGAACTTTGCCGTTACCAATTCTCAAAGCGAACGCTGCCTCTGGTCCGGCATGGCCAACACAAGCACCGCAGTCATCCGGGTGACTCCAATCGGAGATCAGCCAGCAGGTCAAATCAGCATCCCAATTTGGGAGAACGTGATTAAATTGACAATAAATGCCGATAAATGCTCAACCTACAAGATTTGGCGTAGTTTTGGCTCAACAAATTCAGTAATGGTAACAGTCGTAGATACCTCGTTCATAAGAAATTAGTTAAAATTAGCCTTGCGACTGTTATGCATAATGATATCAACATTCCAAACTGCAACTAACTGCATCTTTCAAGCTATGCGCACTAAAAACACTCTGCTTACTGCTACAGCATGCCTTGCTTTAGCGTCTTCAGCTAACGCACTTTACCCAGTTCTCGGTGGAGAGATTGGGGTTTCTCTCGGCACGAAATATGGATACGACTCCAATATTAATGCCAACAGCAACGAAAACGGGGACAATATCCTAACGATTACTCCCGCTGTGCAATTTGTGCGCAATCAGGGCCTAAACGTGATCTCCCTCGGTGGTGGCTTCAACATTATCCGATATGATCGTTTCGGCAATGACCAAACCGTCATCGGACCCAACGCATTTGGTGTGCCGACCCCAACTTTCGTTGAAGGCAACAACTCCATCAACCCGTATTTCTACGCCAGTGTAGCTGGTCCCAACGGGATCCAGGGAGCGCCGCTCACCTACAACTTAATGTTTGCCTTCACCCGTAACACCAGTGCCAACAGCTTGGTTGGTCAAATCACGGATGTTTTCAATTATGATTTCAGCGCGGACTTCAATTATAGCCTGAACGACCTCTGGGCCATTGGTGTTTCACCAGCCGTCCAATACCAAGACTACCGCACCAACGGATTCGCAGACGTCTTCTCCACCAGCTTGGCGCTGGACGGACAGTACAGCTACTCAGAAAAGCTCACTTTTGACGCCGGTTACCGCATTCGCTACCAATATGTGCCCAGCAGCAGCAGCGGCCCAACCAATGAATCCCTCGACCACACCTTGTTCGTCGGTGCATTCGGTGTCCTGGCTCCAAAGCTTACGGGTAACGTCCAGACCGGTATTTCTTACCGCGAATGGCTTAAGCCGAACTCCCAGAGCAATTTCGTTTACCCTTATGTGAATGCGACCGTAGACTGGGCCGTTAACGAAAAGACAAACCTCGGGGCCATGGTTAACGTCGACGTTGGCCAATCACCTGCCAACCAAGGCTTGGAAACGATCAGCGCTGGCGTCAACGCCACCCACTTCCTGACTGATCAATTCTCCGCACAAGCTGGATTCAACTACGTTCACACCTTCTTCACCGGTGCTACTAACCGACTTGACAACGCCTACGTCCTGAATGCTGGCCTATACTACGACATCAACCAGTGGGCGCAAGCTAGCTTGAACACAAGCTATCAGTGGAACGATTCCGACGTCAGCACATTCCAATATGATCGCTGGCAAATCTTTGCTGACCTGACCGTAAGTTTCTAAAAATCCCTACGACTCTGCTCTAACACTAACCACTGTTTACAATGAAAAGCATCATCTATTTCACCATCTGGCTTGCTACAGCATGCCTACTGTCTGCTGCCACAGTGGACAAACCAGTTATCCAAGTCTATCTGGTTAAGGGCGATGTCTCTTTGATCAACATTGAGACCAACGAGACACAACCGCTGAAGCGCGGCGACCTCATCAGCGAAGGCTACGCTATCGAAACACAGGCCGATTCATCCACACTCCTGCTCTTCTCGAATGGTGCCTCCGTCAACGTCGCCCCTGAGTCCTATGTGAAGATTGCTGAATTTACGCAGCAGCCTTTCGACATGGCCGTCGCAAACTACGCTCTGCTGGGCGAAGATCCTTCTCCCTCTTCCACCGAGCTGGAAGTGCACTACGGTAAGATCATTGGTAGCGTTCGTAAGCTCCAGCCCGAGTCCAAGTATGTCATCAACTCCCCGACCGGTAGTGCTGGCATCCGCGGAACAACTTGGGTATTCAGCACGATCACCAAGTCTCAGGCAGTTCAAGCTTCCCAAGGCAGCCTTACCTCGGCAATCACCTCCCTCTCCGTGGGTGAAGGTGTTGTAGAGCTCACTGTCGACGGCACCACCTATGTGGTCAACGCAGGTGAGACCAAGACTATCACCGTGACCTTCGCTGATGGCAGCACTGGTGAACTCGAAATCTCCAGCACCGAAGAAGCACCGGACTCCGGTCAAAGCGTCACCGATGCCCAGCTTCTTACCGAGCTGAACGAGATGCTCACGGAAGCCGAAAACAACACGACGTTGGTTTCACCAGGTGCCCCCGGAGAAAATCTGGTCCTTACTCCGCTTCGCACGGGCAACGATCCAACCAACTTCGATTCGACCAATAACATTACGAACCCGACGAACTCACCGTTCTAAGTTCGGCGTTAATATAACTTTAGAGCTGGAGTGCTTCACGCACTCCAGCTTTTTTATGTCGGGATATGCGCTACAAGGAGCATGAATCTGGTTCGATGCCCCAAATCGCCACTCAAATAGCGATAGGACAAGCCTCGATATTGATCGTATTTTCAAGTTGGGCCCTGGGCGGGCGCTACCCTGGCTGCGGCTACATAATCGCCCTCATTGGATTAGCTGGTTTGATTCCACTGATCAAATTTTGGAGTGACGCCGAATGGGAAGGCTTCAAGGGCTGGTTGATCAAACTAAGCCCATGGATAGCACTCATTTTCCTGATGCTGATTAGTTGGCTCAATCCAATGTATAATCCGGAAATTTCTCCGGAATCAGAATACATCCTCTGGCAACCCAACGAAACCATCCCCTTTCTGCCTATTTGCTACAACCCCATGCGCACGCAGGAGTACATTGCCATTTTCATTGGCTGCATGATCACGGGGGCTTCCGTGTTTACCGTGATTCGAGACCGCAAATCGATCATCACCCTCCTAAGCATTGTGGCAATCAACGGCGTGCTTCTGGCGGTGATCGGCGGTTGGTTCAAATTGTCCAACAACCCCAAGGTTCTCGGCGTATTCGATCCCGTAAACCCGCTATTCTACGCCAGTTTCCGCTATTATAACCACTGGGTCGCCTACGCGCTTCTCTGCCTGGGGGCAGCGTTAACGGTCGCCGAAGCCAAGATCAAGCAATACACTCTTGAGGAAAATTTCGACCGCATCAAGCAACGTTGGGATATCGTCTGGGTCGCCATTTCCGTGATGATTTGGATCAGTATTCCACTATCCGGCTCAAGGTCCGGCCTCCTCTTTGCCGCCCTCTTCATCACCATCGCGGGAATCCATCTAGCCTTTGCCTATAAAAACCGAAGCTCAATCTTCACCCACCTGTCCCGCCGCTCACGCAACACGCTGGGCATCTCGCTACTGGTTACCGCAACGATACTCGGCGGTATAGGTGCCAACTTGAGCTGGGATTTCGTCAACAAGGGCATCGAAAAATCTAAAGCTCAAATTGAATCCGGCGAAATCGACCAGCGGTTCTACGCATCACCGCGCGACTGCTGGCACATGTTCAA
Source organism: Cerasicoccus sp. TK19100 (assembly GCF_027257155.1). Taxonomy (NCBI): domain Bacteria; kingdom Pseudomonadati; phylum Verrucomicrobiota; class Opitutia; order Puniceicoccales; family Cerasicoccaceae; genus Cerasicoccus; species Cerasicoccus fimbriatus. Next base: position 191,473 of record NZ_JAPWDU010000005.1, on the reverse strand, counting down.
GGACAGGCCAATCTGGGGCTGGGGTTTAGGTTCCTACGCCCATGTATTCTACTCTTACGCAGGACCGGAATACCGCCATGAACTGGGAAAAATCAAGGTCCGCAACGAGTATGCCCACAACGATTGGATGCAGTATCTGGTCGAGTTCGGAGCCATCGGTTTTGCACTGCTCATTTCAATACCAAGCGGGATTATTTTCCTCACCATTAAGCATCAGAGAAAAAACTCAGAATCTTATTGGATAGCACTCAGTGTCGGCCTATTTCTCACTTTTGCTTCTTTTGATTTCCCTTTTGGTCCATCAGCGGGAATCGCCATATTTTTTGTATGCTTTGCCGCCTGCGCGAGGCTGAGTTTAGGCCCCAAAAAAGTAACGTTTCGAAGCGATCACTAACGGCATGCCAAAAGTAAAAGTAAAAAAAGAGACGTCTCCAAAACTGCTCGGCATCATCATCATCGTTGTCGTGGCCTCACTCTGCGCAGTGATCGTCTGGAATCGCTGGGTACAGTATGAAAGCAGCGAGGCAAGCAGCTCCATCGATAATCAAGAGGAAGACCAGGCGCTGTCCCACATCAAAAGACTGGGAGTACTGCAGCCAACCGCGGCGCGGAACAAACTCCTCTATGCCAAAGCAATCCAGGCCACCGATCCCGAAGAAGCGATGCAAGCACTGGAGACGCTCTTGCAAAATCCGAACTCCGATGTCTATCGCGAGAGCGCCATCGCTTATATTAATCTCTGCATCGTAACTCAGGAGTTGGAAAAAGCAGCCAACACCCTCAGCGCGATGAAAGAATCTTACAACGGAGACAGCGAAATAATGATGCTAAAAGTCCGCCTGCTCGCACAACAGGGCAAGCTCGAGGAAGCGATGGAGGAATTGACCTACCTGATCAACATTCAGCCGAACAGCGCTGAAGCACAACTGGCCCGGGCCGAGCTGCTCCTGAGCCAACCTCGAATCACTAATTGGATCGAAGCCAAATCAGCACTCAAAGAGGCAAGCAACGCCAAGGACGGCTTCGGCTTGGAAGCGTTGCTCACCATGGGCCGGCGCCCCGAGATTCAGTTGTTCCCGGATGAAAGAACCTGGTTGGCCGCTCAATTGACTGCGCATCCTATGGCCACAACCGAGGCTCACATGATGGCAGCCACGCAACGCATCATCGCCGATGAAGGCGCAAAACAGACCATCATCAGCGAAACGACGACTCAATTTGGTCAAGAACAACCGCTTGCAGTTGCCGAGTGGCTAATTAGCATTGGTGCCGCCAAAGACGCCATGGAACTGCTCAATCGAGCCGACCTACCCAAGTCCCGCGAAAGATGGGTTCTGCAATATCAAGCCGCTTTGCAGGATCAGAACCTTGCCGAATTAAAACGCCTAATTGCGTTGGATTATTCCGCCGCCAATGAAATCCAGAAGCAAACGCTTGAGCTCATTTTCAATTTGGAGGACAGCGAGCAGCTTTCCCCCGCTGTCTGGAAAGAGACGTTCCAAACTGCCGAGAAAGAGGAAGAAATCGACTCCCTGACAGCACTGGCGCGCCTCGCGGGCATCAACAAATGGTGGGATGACGCTGATCAAGCCTACCAAGCCGCAATTCGTTTTGCGCCAAGCCAATATGCTGAGGCCAACCTCAAGCGCGAATACTTGACAGTCATCCTCAGCCAAAATCGAACCGAGGAAGCCCTCCAAGTATCAACTGAGCTGCGGCAAGTTTTTCCGGCCAATCCTGTCTATCAAAACAATTTCTTCTACTTTCGCGCCTTGTTAGGAAAAAATGAGGAAGAAGACCTAAAGCAGCTCACGCATATTCAGCAAATTCTGGGGAGTACCGAACTGAATGCGACCGTTGCCTATCTTTTGTATCTGGATGGAAACCCCACCAAGGCATTGCAAAAACTGGACACCATACCTCAGTGGTTGAAGAATCAGGCCGACGTAAATTTACTTAAAGGGCTTATACTAATCAACTTAGGGGACATTGAGAGCGGAAAGTTACTACTTTCCGCCATTGATCCAGGCCACCTGCTTCCAGAGGAAAACCAACTTAGAACCAAGGCTTTAGCAAAATAAGCCATTCGAAAATTTGGTTAAAAATATCTTTACAATATCAACTGATTTCCTAAATTAAACCCATCATGCGCTACAATACACGTACACTACTGACTGCAACCGCGTTCGCGTCACTTTCGCTAGCGTCCCTAGACGCTGCCAAGCTGATTGAATTCACGTTCGATGCGTCGAACATCAACGAAACTACCGGCTACCTGCCAAATGCACCGGCGGATCATGTCATTGTTACATCGAATCCGGACACGGGCTTCTTCACTGGCACCGGTGGTATTACCATTTTCCAAGAAATTACTAGCCCATTCAGCGCTGGTATGTCTCCAAGCGCCGCACCCGGTTACGGTGCCACCTCGGTTGGCACGACTCCGACTTCGCCCGGTTTTGCTGTCTTCACTGGTATTGCACAGTTCAGCTTTATTAACGATACGGCTCCGGATCTGCCCGATGCACCAAATGGCTACAAAATTCTGCCCGACAGCCTCACCGTTGCTGGCACCGGTACCAACTTGCAGGGCATCGTAATCCGCAACTCCGCGAACCAGTCGATTTTCTTGACCACTGGCGCACCCGCCAACGGCCCCTTCAGCCTCACTTTTGACATTTCTGGCTGGAACGATATCGCATTCACCGGCGGTGAGTCCGAATCCTACTCACTCTTCCTCGTCGGTTCAAGCGGCGGCTCACCCGTTGGTGCTCAGTTCACCACTGGCGACAACATTACCTTCTACGGTGACGTGGTTCCGATTCCAGAGCCTTCGGTTTACCTAGCTGGCGCATCAGCCATTCTTCTCGGCTCGTTCCTCTACGTTCGTCGCCGCAAGAAGAGCGCCAAGCAAGAGAGCTAAGCACTCTCAAGTATCTTTTTTCACTAGCCTGCGATTGAAAATCGCAGGCTTTTTTTTATGGTTTCGTTCCAATGCTTCCTCTTGCAATTACATGCGGTGACCCAGCTGGCGTCGGCCCGGAAATAATCCAGAGCTGGTTGAAATCGAATCCAGGATCAGCAAACGACGTTTGCGTCATCGGACCAGCCTCTTGGCTTGAAAGCCTCCCTTGCGAGCACAAGCTGTCCGTTGACGATAGCGGCTACACTGCCAGCCCCGGCGAGCCAAATACTGAGGGGGCTCGCATTGCCCTGAACGCGCTGGAAGAGGCAGCATATGGGTGCCGCCAGTTGCGCTACCGCGGAGTCGTCACCGCTCCAGTCAGCAAGCATTGGATGGAGAAAGCCGGCTGGTCCTACCCCGGGCAAACAGAGTTTTTTGCCGATCGATGGCACGGCCAACCGTCCATGGCATTTGCCGGAGGAAAGCTCACTGTCGTGCTCACAACGTGGCACATCCCCCTATCCGAAGTCTCCAGTCACCTGAATGAAGAAACCCTCGAACGCGCAGTGAAAAATGCCGCCTTTTTGGCAGAGCGAATGGGTGCGCGTGAACCAAAGATCGCAGTATGCGGCCTGAACCCTCACGCTGGCGAAGGTGGCCTGCTTGGCTTCGAAGAACAGGGGGTGATCGACCCGATACTGGATCAACTCCGCGATCAGTATCCCGGTTTGTCCCCCACCCTGCCTGGCGACACCGTGTTCTGGCGGCAATTAAAGGGAGATTTCGATGTGGTCATCGCCATGTATCATGATCAGGGCCTAGCTCCCCTAAAGACGGTCGATTTTGATCAGGCCGTGAATATTACTTTAGGCCTGCCCTTCATTCGCACCAGTCCCGACCACGGAACCGCCTATTCTATCGCGGGAAAAGGCCTGGCCAGCGCCAAAAGCTTCGAGAATGCAGTCCATCTCGCTAAAAAATTGAGTTTGTAACCATTTTGTCGCCCCAGCGCGGTGATTTTGGAACAGGACGTGGTTACTATAGGCTCTATTCTAAGAATTCCTCAAAACCACGACTCAATCATGAAAAAGACTGCACTCATTCTCTCCGCTGGCGCACTGCTGGCGCTTAACGCTAACGCGGCCATCATCATTACTGGCGTAATGGACGGCGATCTCACCGGCGGCGAACCCAAAGCTATTGAGCTTTACAACACCGGCGCGAGTTCCTTTGACCTGTCGGCTCTTACTTTGGAGTTCTATGCAAACAGTTCTACAACCATTACCACTTCTTCGGCACTCTCCGGCACCATCCCAGCTGGTGGATTTTTCTACCTGCTAGGAACTGGCGACACTCCCGAATTCCAGTCACTGTTCGGCACTTCAGGTGATTTTGCGAATACCGCAGAATTTAGCGCTGTAAACAGCAATGGAGACGACACATATCAGCTTGTTGATGGCCTATCCACAGTATTGAGCAGCTACGGCGAATTAGGTGTGGATGGAACAGGCACTGCATGGGATTTCGTCGATTCTTACGCATACCGCATCAGCAACAACACCGACACGGGCGCATTCGACGTCAATGACTTTACCTACGCAGGGGCTAGCGCGCTCAATGATCTCGACGCTTCCCAGCAAGGCGCTGCCGTTCCTTTCGGCACCTTCACCGCCGTTCCCGAACCGCAAACCTACGCCGCAATCGCAGGCCTGATGGTTCTCGGTTTGGCCGTTTACCGCCGCCGTAAGTAAGCACTTTTTACCATACCACTACGCAGAACCCGGCTCTCGATGAGAGTCGGGTTTTTTATTTGCCCGGAAAGCTACCCGAGGACGCCGTTGGGCGGCAGGACATCCGCCCAGTCTTTAAGCCGTCGATTCCTTTTCCCCTTGTAACAATGCGCATGGCATCAGATTGCATTCATCCGCGATAAGACAGCCCTGAGCGCTTGAAATGAGTCAGCAGCGCTTCATCAGCGTCCCTTCCCTACTCGAAAACAGCCTATTTGCGCTGAAATGGGTCCGCGAGTTCTCGCAAGAGCGGGTTTTCGTCGGTATCATCGATTCCTTCAAACATGGAAGCCTCTGAGGACTTCAGCTTGATTTTGCGCTCGATGACCTCTTCCAGGTATCGCTTCCAGCCAGCCCAGGCTTCCTTGTAATCCTTGTTCAGGCGGCTTAGCTCACCCTGGTAGTAGTAGGCATAGGGCGGCGGCTTCTCCATCTTCAGGAGCTGTTCAATGGTCCATCGCGCGCCATCGGTGTCATTTTGATTCAACTGCGTTTGCAGAAGAATGCCGCCGCGCACGACATCATTGGGGCGCGAGGCGAATATCGCCCGCTGCTCACCTACGTCACGCACGGTCAGCGACTCCATGGCCGGGATCTGAGGCACCGGGGCAAATTGCTTGGCCAGCTCAATTGCGGCTGGATAATTCCCCATGCGGCCCAAAGCGCTGGCCCGATAATACCAAGAGTTAGGCGCGGCATCGGGGTTGGCTTCCAAAAAGCGGATCAGCTGCCCGGCGTCACCACGCTCCAGCCACATGTTCATGATCGAAGCGCGCTGGGCGGGAGTATAAAATGACAACTTAGGGTCACGCTTTAGCTCCGCGCTCAGCGTCAGCAAGAATTCGTCTGGCATGAGGCTGAGCAGGTAATTCGTCCGGAACATCGGATCTAGCTGGCTAAGCCGGTCAAGATCACGCGAAAAACGCGGGTTCTGGCGCGAGGCCAGGATGATGCGATGGTGCAGCTCACCAGGATTCTGCGACTGCCGGGTTAGCGCGTCTTTCCAAGCCTCATAAGCGTAATGGGTGCTGCGTGGCAGCCACACCTGCCCTTCATAAAACGAGGGTGCCACGAGGTTTGGCTCGATAGTTCGCGCGATCTGGAAGTCCTTGCGCGCAGCGGCCGTGTCGTTTTGCAGGTAGAGGTTGTATTGTCCACGCTGGAGGTAGAGCTCCCAGTCCATCGGCAGGAAGGTCAGCCCCGTCTCAATGTCCTCACCGATCTCGGCGCTGCTCCCGGCCTCCATCGCGGCGGTAACCCGGTCAGGCAACTCCCGCTTAACCACGGAGGAATGCAACATGAGCCCGGTCAAATCTGCCGTAATCCAAACCGACCCCGACAAGACCAGCACCACACCCACTCCACGCCATACCCATACAGGGATCAGGCAGCTCGGGCTTTTGAGCAGATAAGGGAACCCCATTCGGAACAGCCAGATCGCGATCAGCACGACGCCCAACTGGTGCCCGGAGACATCAAAAAATGTGTGGACCAAAAATACCGAAGCGGCCACTACCGCAGCCGTTCGCACTGAGGCCAAGCGGTCTTCCCCGAACTCCAGCAACATCCAATACATGAAGACGATCAACATCGCAAAGAGCGAGAATCCGAGCACCCCCATCTCTGAGGCCAACCACATCCAGTCACTTTCAGGGTGAATGATCGGCTCGGGAGACAGCGATTCATTTCGGTAATGAGGGAAAACGGCGGCGAAATTACCCAAGCCGACACCCGTTGCCGGTTGATTCGCCACCATCGCCAAGCTATCTCGGTAAATGCCCCAGCGAAAGTCTTCGAACATGCTGTTTTCTTCACCCAACCAGGTATTAAAACGCGACAGCGTCTGCTGACCGGTGATCAACATCATGCTGAAGCTAAAAGCCACCAGCGGGACGACAAACTTCACCGCACCCTGCCCGCCGAACACGGTAAACCGAAGGATGACCCACACCCCGCAGCCCAGAACGAACAGCAGCATGCCCGCACGTGAGAGGCTGACCGATATCGCCAGCGTCGCGCTCAGGAAAGCCAACCCGCAAATCAGCCCCACGATCTTATTTTGGGCAAAGCAATAGTAGGCCAGCCCAAGCGAGATCACGCCGATCATCACCATCAGAATCGAGGTCTGGTTACGATTATCAAAGAAGCTAAAGCTCGCCGCACGATCAGTGTTAAAATATTGCAGCCCAGTGCTGTCGCCGTAAACCACCACGCCGGCCAGAACGCCGCCCATGATGACAAAGGTCAGCAACAGTCGCGTGCGGTCCTGGATTTGAAAACGCGCATTGGCCAGCAGATAAACATAACTCAGCACGGCAATGAGCAACAGTAACGCCTCCAGCGACTTTAGCGGCTGGGTGGACATCGTTACCGGCAACTCCGCCCCTGACTGGTTGATTTCCTTCCACCACGAAGCGCGGCCGAAAAAGAGATCCGGCAAGAAAGTCAAAATACCGGACGGGACGAAGGAAAAGCAGGCCACCGCGACGATACCCAGGACAATCCAATCCATCTTCTTGTCCAGGCTGACCAAGGGCGGACAAGCCACCAGCAATAGCCCAATCAGCGCCACGAAGCTTCCCTCCACCCATAGGTAGCGGCCACCACTTAGCAGCACCAAGGCAAACAGGCCAATAACGGTCAGAAAGTGCTTCAGCGGAGTCGCCGGTGCAGGCTGCGCTGCCGCAAGATCCGACCCCACCGGCTTATCCGGAAGCGACCCCTTACTGGTGTGGATGGCAGCGTATTTCCTACGTTTGGGTTTCGATCCCATAAAGAGGGCAAGGTATTTATCTGCCCGCAGGCATGGCAACACAAAGTTATTGCCGTAAGGCAATCCAGGAGCCCGGAATCCGCACTACGAGGCGTTCAGCTTCGCCTTTGCTTTGGGATCTTTGCCCTTGGCCCGGTAATTGTAATAATCGTTGTAACGATTGTAGTAGTAGTAATGGCTCGGCTGGCGTGTATCGACAAAGTTCAGCACAAAGCCATCGACCGCGACTCCACGCAATTCCAGGATGTCGAGCGATGATTTGATCTGGCCGGAACGGGTCGAATTCGAGCGCACCATGAACAAAACCGCGTCTGCCTTGGTGGCGAAGGTCGGCGTATCATCTGTGGCAAGCACCGGCGGGCAGTCGAAAATGACATAGTCGTATTTATCGCGCATTTCCTGCAGCAGCTGCTGGAAACGTTGGCTAAGCAGGAGCTCGCCCGGACGCTCAGGATAATCACCACAGGGAATCACGTCCAAATTTTCGGTGTCCGTATGGATCGTCACGTCCTCCATATTCATGGTCGGATCTTCGATCAGCTCCGCCAAGCCCGGCTTGCTATCGATATCGAACTCCGTGTGCACGCGGCCACGGCGCAGGTCCGCATCGACCAGCAAGGTCTTGGAATGCGCGAAAGCCAGCGTAATGCTCAGGTTACTGGCCAGGGTGGACTTGCCCTCGGCGGGAACCGCGCTGGTCAACAGAATCACCTGTGGACGCTGCCCATCGAGGTCCATAAACAACAGCGACGAGCGAATATTGCGGCAGGATTCCGCGAACATCACGCGGTCATCGCCCGGCTGCAAAAGCTGCAGGCGTGAGCCCTTTTTGCTAACCTGTAGCGGGATCACACCAAGTACCGGCGGGCTAAAGCGAGCCCCAATATCTTCCGCGGAAACCACGCGTGTATCAAGCATCGAGAGCAACGCCAGGATACCGCAGCCAACGAGCAGCCCCATCACGCCGCCCAAAACGATCTGCTTATTCGTATCCATCGGCACCTCTTGAGCCTGGCTGGCATGTTGCAAAACCGAGATGGTTTCCTGGTGCGTGTTCTGCGTGATATCGATGGACTCAATCGAGGACAGTAACCGGGCATGCACGGTCTTGGCACTATCGAGGCGCGAATTCAATCGGTCAAACTCCGCCAGCAAGGTGCTGTATTTCAAGGCCTTCACTTCCCACTCTGCAATGATCTCATCCAAGTTCGTAAGCTCGGCTTCCAGTTGCTTGCGACGGTCGTCGAGTTGTCCCAAAGTTTGGCGGCGGTAAATATTCAGCAAGTTGGCCTGACGTTCGATCTCCTGGTTCAGGCGGCGAATCTTGGGGTGCGCCGGCTTCATGTAGATGGAGAACTCGTCGCGCTCCGCCTTCAGTTGCTCCACTTGGCGCTTGGCCTTTTCGTAGCCAATATCCAATGAACTCAGCTTGGACTCCGTGAGCGCATCCAACTCCTGGCCATCATTGCGCCCCATATTATTGAGGATACGGATTTCCGTGCGCAGCTCGGCGCGACGGTTATTCAGCTCGGCCAGATAGGTGCCGGCATTGCTGCCCTGCTCCGTAATGAATACGATGTTATTGGTCCGTTGGAAATTCAGTTTTTCCTCCTCCAGCGCCTCAATCTCCTCCTGCTTTTCGAGCACCTTCTCCATGACGGTCAGGAAGACTTTTTCCGTGGTCTGATTGCGGCGCTCTTCCTTGTAGGCGAGAAACTCATGCATCAGGGCATCCAGGTATTGCTGCGTATATTTCGGCTCAGAGCCTACCGCCGATAGGTCAAAGGCACTCGCATCAGCCGATTGCTGAATACTGACATAGACCGGCACCTTCTTCAGCTCCGGGTAAAGCGCGGCGACTCGTTGTTCGGCCATTTGGCGAACCTGCTGGCTGTTCATCAGCTTGATCTGTGTGCCGAAGAAATTGAGAAATACCTCCTGGTATCGGGCCCCTTCTGGAATGCTCACCTGCCCGTCGATCACCATCAATGCATACGAGCGATACTCCGGGCGGCGCTGCGACTGCTGATACCACTTAACGCTTACGCCAATAGCCACGCAAATAACCACGACCCACCAGAGCCGCGAAAGCGACATCCGCGCGCGGAAGTAAAATGACCGAAGCGCCTCCGACCACTCGAAATCGCTGTCCTGGCTGTTGAATCCGGATATCGCCATCGTGTCTTAGAATTTAATCCACTTCTCGCCGACAATGATGCGGTCACTTGGTTTCAGCAACACATCAGTGTCCATACGCCCTTTTTCCAGGATTTCCTCCACATCAATCTCCTGCTCGTCGCGATTACCCTCTTCATCAAAACGGATCAGCTTTACATCCGAACCGTCACCAAACTGAGTAAAACCGCCCGCCGTGAGGATCGCCTCACTGAGCCGAATCTTCTGCCCAATCGAGATCGGATAAACCCCGGGCCGGTTCACCGCGCCGCTAATAGTGTATTGGCCGCTGGTATCCCCGCGGCGCGCTACAAAAATACGGTCGTTAGCGCGCACAATGATATCCTGATCAAGCCGCCCGGTTTCCAGAATCTGGGCAACGTTGACATCGAATCGCTCCGACGCCTCGGGATTTTTAGGGTTAGGCCGAATTAACGATACGCGCGAGGAATCAGCGTAAACGGTAAACCCGCCTGCCCGCATGATGGCGTCACTCACGCGCAAAATATCGCCGGATGGAATTTCCACCATCCCTTCCTTGTTCACCTCGCCCATGACAATGACCATACCACGGCGGGCATTCCCCTCATGCTCGGAGACCAGAACGGTGGCCTGGTAATAGAAGTCCTGCTTAAGCGCATCGCTAACCTTGCGGGCAAACTGACGGGCTGTTTGACCCACGGCAGAGACATCTCCCAGCAGAGGCACATCCACATTGCCATCCTCATCAACCAACAAGACCTCGGGTGGCTCGCGGTCTTCAAGCACGGTGTACTCCAGGCGATCACCTACCTTGATGGCCTTCGAGTCATCCAACTCGCTCATGGCCACGTTGGAATCGTCTTGGTCAATGGGAGGTGCCGGGGCCCGATAATTCGGCGAGAGTTCGTCATCGGCATCATCCACCGCTGACTGCCCAACGCTAGCTTGGCTACCGGCTCCGGGCACGGGATTGACCGGAGTTGTATCCACTTGCCCGAAAGCGGTTCCCATCATGGCCAGCGCCACCAATGCGAACAGCCTAAAAGTCATACCGCAGACCCAGCGTAACAATATTGGATGTATACGACCGGTTAAACAAATTGGAATCTTTGTGCGAAAAAGCATAATCGAGGCTCGCCGTCAACTTGCTGGACAAAGTGTAGTCAAGACCAACCCCAATGCCATAGCGACCATAATCTTCTGCAGTGGATACCGGCATGCCGGCGGCGTTGAGGCCCGAACCGCCAGAGTCGGCACCAAGTTCGTAAAATATTTGTCCACGAGGATTTAAACGGCTGTTCATTCGCCAATTAAAGGCATAAACCACCGAAAAAACGGAGTCGATGTTCGATAAGTAACCGTAATTAAAGCTGTGACCGACGGTCAACGAATGCTCGTAAACGCTGGAAATACGGTGGCTCACGGTTGCCGAGCCGATAATACCCTGTGGCTGGCTGGAGTCGTTGATCGTTCCTCCGGTATCGAAGTAGAACTGCTGGTAAGCTGCGTTCGCCGCGAAGCTGAGGCTTTCCGTCGCCTGCCAAATCGCCATGGGACCAATCGACCAGCTCCAGCTGTTATTATTGACCCCCTCTTCGTAAACGTTGCGCGATCCGGTAGCTGTCACGCCGACCGTGAGATTGTCCTCCACGATGAAACGGGGGCCACCGGTAAGCTGATACTCATGGCGCTGTGTGTAGTCAAAAATAGATGATGTGGGGATGACGTCAGCACGGCTAAACCCGGCAAAAAGAATGACATCATTGAGTTCCCAGTCCGCATCCACGCCCGCTACGTTATAGAAGCGGCCATAATCGAGCGGGTTGTTCGACACCGAATTGCCGTTGAGCGCAAAGGCGTCCGCGGCATCCACCGTGTAAGACAGGCGATCGTAAATTTCAAACGTCACGTCATCCACAAAGACCGTGAAAGCAAGCTCGGTATTCGGCGTGAGCGTGAGGAAGTTATTGATGGAATCCAGCTCCGGATTACGAATATACTTCTGGTAGCCTGCGCCCACCGTGACGCTGAGCGTATTCAACTCCGATACTTGATACCGGCCGTTCAAAAAGATACCCGGCTGGAGAATAACGTCCCAGATGGGGTTATACTCCGCGTAATTGATATTGTCGTTGTATGTAATATCAAAAGTCGCCGCCAGATCGAATAGGAACCCGCCAATTTTGAAATTTTCGTTCTGCGCCTGCGCATTGGACATAAGGCAGCCAATACACACGGCCAATAGGCCCCAGCGTCGTTTAAAGTGGACTTTGCAGTTAAGAAGCATTATTACCCCTAGATATATAAAGAGAAAAGATTGAGTCCTGTCTATGAATGCAATCGCATTTAATTCAAGATTTCTTTAAAAAAATAGCGTTTTGACCGATAAAATAGCAGTGTCCAAGCTTCCAACGGCTTAATTTGCTGTTAATTTAGTAATAAGATCGTAGCATTAACACGCAATTCAATGAAATTTCTTCCGAAAGCGAAAATGTTCATCGGCCTCATGGCATATGCTGTGAGTGCCCTAGGCGCGCATGCCCAAGCAGGCAGTCCGCCTGTCCAATCGGCCCCAGCCAAGAGTGCAGCAGCTCAAGAAACACCCATTAGCCTGCTCCAAGTGCCTGAGATCAGCCAGGAAGACTTGCTCGACAAGCAGAAGAATTTAGCCCGTTGGCACATGGGGGCAACGCTTTATGACGCATCCGAGGACTTCCTGAATCCCATCACCTGGCAGGAAGCCGATAGCACCGAAACCATGGGCGTGCTCATGCTCGATGACCCGACCGGTGCCTTTGAGGTCAAGCCCGGCGAATATCGGTTCGTGATCGATTTGACGGATTTCTTCAACGTCACCCGTTTCAATTTTAAGAACTTCACCGCCAAAGGCTCCGTCCAGCTTTACTACTCGCGCTCTCTGGATGCACCAGACGCCAATACGTGGACGAAGGTCGCCGCGCCTGACGAATTCACTAAAAACCAGGTGGTGAGCCCAAAGTTCCAGCCCTTCAACGCCCGCTACATCATGGTCCACCTGAATATCACCCAGGCAGGACTCATTGGCAACATGGGCGCGTTCGGCGATCTCTCCGTCGCGGAAATCCGGATGAATAAGAATGAGCGCGACGAAAACCTGGCCGCCAACACTGCCCGGGCATCTGACTCCAAGCCAGTGAAATACAATTACGCCAGCGCCCACTCCGACTCCCGCGTCACCTACGTGAGCTCCGGCCAAGCCAACAACGCGATCTCCATGATCGATGATGACGTGGAAACATTCTACGACTTTGATGAAGGCGATGAGGAAAATATCGTCATTGTCGACCTCAGCGACCAGCGCGAGGTCAACAGCGTATCCATGCTATTTGAATCCGGCCCTGGCGAATTCGACTTCTACGTCGTCAATACGCTCCCAGACGATGTGCAACAAGTAATTGACGAGCAGGAAAAACAAAACCGCGCCAAAACCGAAGCCATGAAAGGCAAGCCCGACAAGGGCGAGGACGACATGGCCATGATCTTTAACAACGGCCAATGGGAACCCCTGCTGCTTGCCCAGAACAGCGCCGGCGACGCGCTCGGCTCCCTCATCGGATTCGCCGGTGACGCCATCTTCTCCACGGTCTCACTGCCAGGCACCTTTTTCTCTTCGATCTCACCCACCGTTAAACAAACGGTCAATGGCTCAGACGAGCGCTTCCGCATTGATTTCTCAAACTTGACGGGCCGTTTCCTGATCATCCGGTTTACTCCAGAGCCCGGCAGCGGTTCCACCATGCGCGTCTATGAGGTCAGCCTGATGGGTGACATTATTGCAGACACCGACGACCCACCCGTCGAGCGCGTCGAGGCCTTCAGCATGTTCAACCCCGGCTCCGGCTCGTTGGACCTGGCACCGCCGCCAACCCAGATTCTGGCACCGCCAGTCCCCTCACCCGCGCCACCGCCGCCAATTAGCCCGTAATGGCTAACTGCCGCTGAGGTATTTTTTAACGGTCCGGCGGTCTAATTCCAAACGACGCCCAAGCTCTTCGTAGTTGGGCGTTTTTTCATAGAGTAGGCTCACGTAGCGCGAAAGCAGATCATTGGCGGTCAGGTTGCCCATTTGGATTTCCAGCGCCAGTTCGCTGGCCGGGCTGTTGGCATCGGGCTTGCCCAAGGGCTGCGGCGCATACTCACCGTGCACGAGAATATTGCGCACACATTGCTCCAGCTCACGGAAATTTCCTGGCCAGGGGTAATCGGCGTCCAAGTCACGCTCCACCACTGCCATGACCTCATCCGTCAACACCGGTGCCTCATCCGCGCCTACCAATTTCCGCGCAATGTGCGACACCAGGTTCTCCAGCTCCCCGGGTGATTCGCGTAAAATCTCCCGCAAAGATGGCGTGCGCACATGGTCGGCGTTGAGCCGGAAATAGAAGTCCTCCCGAAAGCGCCCGGCCTCAATTTCGGCTAGGAGGTCCCGGTTGGTGGCAGCCATAATTTTTCCCTGAAAAGCATGCTGCTCGGTATCCCCAATGGGTGAAAACGAGCGGGTCTGCAACAAACGAAGGAGCTTCACCTGAATAGCCGGCTCGGTCTCGCCAATCTCATCGAGAAAAACGGTGCCATGCTGACCGCAAACCGAAAGGTAGCCCTTGCGGTCGTTCAGCGCGCCGGTAAACGCCCCTTTACGGTGCCCAAACAGTTCGCTTTCGATCAAATTCGAGGACAAGGCCGACAAATTGATCGGGTAAAATGCTTTAATGAAGTCCTCCTCGAACTCGCGCGTGTTTGGGTTAAACGGAATGAACCGGCTCAGCCCAATTGCCCGGGCAACCAGCTCTTTACCCGTCCCCGAAGGACCGGTGATCAGCGTAATGATGTCCCCCATGCGGTCGGCCAACACTCGCTGGTAGCGGTCCATATCGTGCGTAAAAATCGACTGCCAGATGCGCGCCCGTAATTTCGTGGCCGCCGGACTGGTCCCTACGATGTATTGAAAAATGTGCTGGAACGCCCGGCGCACCTGAAAAAACACCCCGAAGAGCCGCGTTTCATCGATCATCGCGTAGGCCCCGACAAAGCCCTGCGGCAACCAGTGGCGCACCTCCTGGCAAAAGCGGTCGTAAAACGGAATACGCTGCGCGGCGCTTCCCCGCACATGAGCCGCCTCGATCACTTTGTCGAAATCACGACGAAACTGGTGGAAGATATGGAAGAAGACCAACTCCTGATAAAGGTAGGCATCCCGGTCATTCGGAGCCCGGCTCAAATCCCAATTACTGCGGCCGGAGTTAATGGTCCGCTCCAAAAGGGCAAGAATAGCCGCCAGATCGGACTTCTCTTCGCCGCGCCCCCCTTGCCCATCCAGGATTTCACGCTCAAGTACTTTGCGTACGTCTTCAAACGGATTCATCCATACCAGCCGCGCCAGGCTCTGTGCCAGCGGCCGCTCTTCAGGGGAAAATAATCGGGTGCCCATTGTGCAAATTATGTAGGCACGTAAACATCTGATGTCAATCGCCGGAAAGCCACGCAACATCCTTTTCCACAAAACAATCAGCATAACACTGATACACAACAACTTATACAGCATTAACTCAAATTGGCATGCTGCGCGCAACTCATAGCGCATGAACACCAAACAACAGCCCAACATCGATCAACAGTCCCAAACTCCTCGCCGCTTCTGCGACAGCATCGGAATCACTGGCCTTGCGTGCCTCGCCTTCTTTGCGGCTTTTGTCGCCCTGATCGAGCACGCGGGAAAATTTTAGCGCAAAGCGGAAACCCTTACTAAACTCTAGCGCCGACGCCGCAGCCAACAAGCGGCACCTCCCGCCAGAACCACCAAACCCAATGCACTGGGCTCCGGCACGAGTGCGAAATTATCAAAGGTTTGGGCGGAAAAATCATAGAGCGCAACTTGGCCGGATGAGAATTGTGTCGTCGTTAGCGTTGTCGCAGCTGTCGGGGAGCCATCCACGAATACCGAATACGTGTCGCCCACAACGGTCACCCGCAAGTGGGGATCACTCACACCTGGCGTGAAAACGCCATTGGCAGTATTCAGAATGGAGCCATAGCCCGTGCCGTCGGTCACAATATGCCAATAAAGGTCCCCACCGCTCGGGCCCGCCACCAGCAACACGCCGCTCCGGCCAACCGCCGTACTGGGCACATCCGCACTGCGCAACCAGATGCCGCCGTCTTGCACATTTTCAATATCGAACTCCACTTCGAAGTCCGTCAGCTCAAACGGAAGCGCGGACAACGCATTCGGAAAAGACGACGGGCTCGCCGCGCTGTAAACACCGCCACTGGCAGCCCAGGAGCCTTGATTATTCTCCCACAATGGGTTGGCACCCGCGTTGAAATCATCGAAAAACAGAATAGCGTGCGCACTCGCGCCGCCAAAGACCAGCGACAGACACACTGCCGCGATTGAACGATTCGTAGTAAGATTTGCCATAGCCGTAGTAGTTGGGTTGCCGTAAGAACAGTGTGATCTTACCAAATTGCGATCTCAAGTCGAGAGCCTACCCTACCGGATACCCCCTAGTCATGATTGGTGGCAATTGACCTTTCGCAGATGGATACGCCCGACACCGACGCCGATTTTCCGCCAGTGCCAGACAGGGCGACATAAAGAAAAACCCGGGCCGCATCGACCCGGGTTGGAAAACTTCATCCAGAGCGCCACTGTGGGCGACCTAGCATTAAAGCGCTTCGACGATCTTCTTCTCGAGCTTTACGATGTCGGCCCCGAAGCGACGAATGCCATCGGAGAGCTTTTCCGTCGCCATCTGGTCTTCGTTCAGCATCCAGCGGAAGGTGTTTTCGTCCATTGAGATCTTTTCAATGTCGGCTTCCTTGGAGGCCTCGGCGTCGAGCTTCTTATCGAGCGTACCTTCGGTCGCGGCGAGCTCACCCAGGAGCTTCGGGCTGATGGTGAGCAGATCGCAGCCTGCCAACTCGATGATCTCACCGGTGTTGCGGAAGCTCGCGCCCATGACCTCGGTCGTGTAGCCAAACTTCTTATAGTAGGTGTAGATTTGCTGGACGGATTGCACACCCGGGTCTTCCGCACCTACGTAGTCCTTACCCGTGGAGGCTTTATACCAATCAAGGATGCGGCCAACAAACGGCGAGATCAACTGCGCGCCGACTTCCGCCGCGCCAATGGCTTGAGCCATGGAGAAGAGCAGCGTCATGTTGCAATTAATGCCGTCTTTCTTCAGAATTTCTGCGGCCTTGATGCCTTCCCAGGTCGTAGCGAGCTTAATCAGGATGCGCTCACGGGAAATGCCGTTCTTTTCGTAGAGATTGATAATGTCCTTGGCCAGAGCGACGCTACCGTCGACATCGAAGGACAAACGGGCGTCCACCTCGGTGGAAACGCGACCGGGAACGATTTTTAAAATTTCGCTGCCGAAGGCGACCAGCAGGTCAATCATCACCTGGCGGCTGAGGGCGTCGCCAGTGAGGCTGGAGCCTTTGTTGTCGGCGATGGCTTTGTCAAAAATCGCCGCATACTCGGGCATTTCGACCGCAGTGTAAATCAGCGTCGGGTTGGTCGTCGCGTCCTGCGGCTGGTATTCCTTCATGGACTCGAAGTCGCCGGTATCCGCAACCACCTTGGTGTATTGCTTCAGGGATTCGAGTTGGTTCGTGGCTGTTTGAGTGCTCATGGTGTGGTATTATAGATTTGGCAGTGTGGCCGGGTGTTAGTTTTTGAAATGGATGTTAGCCAACGCTGCCCCTGAATATGGCGCCAATGCGTGGGTGACTTCAATCTTTTAGCGCAGATTTCACGGCAATTACTGCCAATATCCCCCAGCCAATCAGAAAGCAGGTTCCACCCAGTGGCGTCACCGGCCCCAACCACCGCATATCACTCAACGCCAAAAAATATAGCGAACCGCTAAAGACCAGAACACCGACCGTCCAAAACCAGGCCACAGTCGCAATCGCTCGCCCCTTGGCTGGTGCCAAGCCGAGGGCAAAGAGCGCCAGCGCATGCCAGAATTGGTAGTCTGCCGCCGTCTGCCAAGTGCCAGCTTTTGCACTGGCCTCCAGCGTTTCCTTGAGCCCATGAGCCCCAAATGCACCCAGCGCGACGGCCAGGAATGCCATTACGGCGGCCACAGCTACCATACACGGATGAGAAAAATAAGCTGTTCGATTGTGATCACTCATACAGAAAATACCTTGGTTAAAGAATTTAATTGAGCGTATTTGATCGCATACTAGGGTTTTTGCAACAACTGCCCAAAATCCGGCACATGACATGCTTAAACAAATTCAGAAAAAAATCTTGTTTTTTTGAACAAATTTTGAAAATCTATGTCCTGTTGAGCCTAACCAGCTCATAAAACCTAGCAAACAAACCTAACTGACACACATCATGAAAAAAGCAATCGCGACTATCGCTATCGCAGGTGCCGCAACGGCAGCTTCCGCTGATTTCCTCAGCGACCTGTCCATCGCAGGTACCTTCGACTATGAGTCTTCCTACATCTATCGTGGTGCCAAGCTCGCACAAGCATCCTTCCAGCCTTCGGTTGACTTCGGTTACTCCGTTCTGGGCGGTGACCTCTACGCAGGCGTATGGACCAACCAGCCGATCTCCGGCGGTGCCAACGAAATCGATTTCTACACCGGCTATGCATACCCGGTAACTGACATCTTCACCGTTGACGCTGGTTTCACCTACTACTGGTACCCGGAAGCATTCGGTGCTGGCGCAATCAACCAGACTCGTGAAATCTTCATCGGTGCATCCGCTGACGTTCTCCTGAGCCCTGCAGTTTACGTCTACTATGACTTCGATCTGGAGCAGACCGTAGTAGAATTCTCCATCGGCTACAGCCTCGACCTTGGCGAATACGTTGGCACCGAAGGCCTGTCCTTCGACACCGGCGCATACCTCGGTATCCTGAATGCCAATTCCTACAATGCAGGAATGAACGCACCTAAGCTCGGCAACGGCTACACTTACGGTGGTATCACTGCTGACCTCGTATACGCGTTCAACGAAAACGTATCGAGCTCCGTTGGTGTTCGCTGGTCCGTTAACAACGACGGCGATTCCCAGACCGGTGGTGTTAACCCCGCAACTGGTAACTTCTACGGCGTTGGCCCAGCTAACTTGGCTGGTGCTGAGTCCCAAATCTGGTTCGGTGCTACCCTCGGCTTCGCTTACTAAGCTTAGTTGAGCAAACACTAAAATCACTTTCAACCCGCGCTGGAATTCCAGCGCGGGTTTTTTCTTTCCTGATTTCGTAAATTGGATTTTGCTGCCCTCTTGCCGACTATGAGCGAATCTTCCACCTCCTCCGCAAGCACCCAAAAGCTAACCGTCGATCTCGGCGACCGCAGTTATCCCATTTGGATTACCGGGGACGCCAGCCATCAACTGGCCAGCGATCTGCGCGTGCGCAAAGGCGCTACCGCCAGTCTGATCGATGAAGCACTGCTGGGAAGCCTGCCCGAAATTGAGCAAGCGGGCTTCGTCATTCCCCAACATCCAAAGGGAGAGACGGCCAAGTCCCTGACCATGCTTGGTGCCATCTACGACTCACTGGCCGAGCAAAAGGTCGCGCGCGATGGTTGCCTCGTAGCCATCGGCGGAGGCGTGACCGGCGACCTTGGGGGATTTGCGGCCGCCAGCTACTTGCGCGGTATCGACTTTTATCAGGTCCCCACCACCCTGCTCGCGATGGTCGACAGCAGCGTCGGCGGAAAAACGGGCATCAACATCGCCGCCGGCAAAAATTTGGTCGGAGCCTTCTGGCAGCCTAAAGCGGTGTATATATCCACCAGTATTTTGTCCACCCTGCCCGCCTGGGAGTTTTCTGCGGGCATGGCAGAAGTCATCAAATACGGCATGCTCTACGACCGGGCGCTGTTTGATCAACTCAACGCACTCGAGCAGCCGTTAACCTGGGACCACCCGGCTTTGCCCGGCATCATTCACCGCTGTTGCGCGATCAAGGCAGAGATCGTCAAGGCCGACGAAAAGGAAACCGCCGCCAGCGGCGGCCGCGCCCTGCTAAATCTTGGCCACACCTTCGCGCATGCCATCGAGAATGTAGCCGGTTATGGAGCCTACCTGCATGGCGAGGCTGTAGCGATCGGGCTCGTCCTGGCGGCGCGCCTCTCCGAAAAGCTGGATGGCTTCGACATTGACGCGGCAGATGTGTCAGCGGTTTCCGCCATGATCAGCCGCTATCACTTGCCGACCGATTTGCGCACACCACTCAAGCGGCGCAGCCGCGTGGCCGACTACCAATGGCACCAGCGCGATTCGCAGCCAGCGACTGCCGAGGACTGCCCAGCCGACATCGAGCCGCAGGCCTTGCCCGTCGATCGCCTGCTCGACGCCATGAAACGCGATAAAAAAGTGAAAGCCGGCAAACTGCGATTCGTTGCCATGGAGACCCTTGGCCAGGCCGTCACTGTGAACGAAGTCGACGAGTCACTGGTGAGAGAGCTTTGGCTGGAAGCGGGAGCCACCAGCTAATAGAGCCTGCAAAGGCTTCACATTTAACGACTTGCTAAATCAGACGAAGCTCAATAGTAATTATTTCAGTGAAACGCTTGTCCCTGAGAATTTAACACGCAAATGGCCGGAATCGACGAAACCATAGTCCGCGAATACTTCGAGCTGAACGGCTTTCTGGTCCGCCAAATGCGCAAGTATCAGGTCCAGAGTCGCGCCAAACGGAGCGAGGAAGAGATTGATTTAATCGTCCTCAACCCCGGCTATCGCCAGCAGACGCGCAAGCCGAATTTCATGCTGTTTTCCAACGAACTGCCGCTGATTCAGCGGGCAGTGGTCTTCGTCAAAGGCTGGCACAGCCAGAAATTCACTCCGGCCACCCTGCGGGGAAGCGCAGACATTTTCAAATTCCTGGAGAAGGATGTTTACAAGCGCGCGGAGGAGTTGTTTGCCATCGAGCGTGAGCAAGTGGGCGACCTCGGCAACTTCATGAAAATCCTGGTCCTGCCCGGCCTGCCCACGCACGAGCCGCACAAGAGCGAGTCCATCAAACTGCTGCAGGACGTTGGCCTCGACGCCATCATCTCCTTCCGCTCCATGCTGCAGGACATTGTGGGCAAAATCGAAACCAACCACAACTACTCCAAGGACGACTTCCTGCAAACACTCCGCATCCTCAAAAACTACGACATGGTCAAGAGCCCACAAATGGATCTTTTCAAATCCTAACCGGGGCAGACCGAAACCCGTCGATGTCGGCGTTGCATTGCTCGCTTGAATGCCGGCAAAACGGAGTTTAACGATAGTTCAAAAATGAATAGTGGCCAAGAATTTCAGGGCGTAGAGAACAATGTCGAGCTGGGCGAAGGCGTGCGCATCGCGCCCTTTGCGATCGTGAAGGGTGGCAGCATCCTCGGCGACCGCGTGCAGGTGGACCACTTTGCCGTCGTAGGCGGCAACCCGCAATTTCTCGGCTTTGATGAGTCCCTGAGCACTGGCGTCAAAATCGGCACAGGGAGCGTGATCCGCGAAGGCGTCACGATCAACCGCTCCACCCACGAAGGCGAATTCACGACCATTGGCGAGAAATGCTTCCTCATGGCCAACAGCCACGTGGCCCACGATTGCGCGCTGGGCAACAACGTCATCCTGGCCAATGGCGTGCTGCTGGCAGGCCACGTCACCGTAGGCGACAACGTGTTTTTCGGCGGCAACACAGCCGTGCAGCAGTTTACCCGCATTGGCGAAGGGGCGATGGTCGCCGGCCTCGCGCGCATCTCAATGGACGTGCCTCCGTTTGTCATGACCGGCTATGAAAACGATGTCGTCGGGTTGAACCTCGTCGGGCTCAAGCGGCGCAATTTTTCGGCGGACGAGATTGCAGACCTGAAGCGCTGCTTCCGCGCCGTCTATCTGAGCAAGCCCCACGGCTCCCCGACCAAGAAAGCAGCCGATGCCCTGAATTCACTTCCGGAAACTGCTCGTGGCGAACAGTTTTTGCGATTTTTCACCGACTGCGAAAAACGAAAATTCCTCCGATCTCGCATCAAATAATTAGCCAGCGCTACCTGCAACATGGCCTTGTCATTAGGGTGATTTTCAGCATCCTATTAGGGCCTACTGCATGAAAAAGCGTCGCAACCAGAAGAGCCGTTCATGGCTTAAAAATTTTCTTGATGACTACCACTACTTTCGCACTCACGGCCTATCCAATCGTCGCAAGAAGCTGAGGCAATGGTGGAAACTTCGCCAGAGCTCATTTCGTAAATGGAAGCTAAGCCGCCCCATCGAGAAAAAGATCCGCGAGCAGGAGCGGAAAAAGAGCGCAGAGAAATTTAACCGATCAGTCGCCAAGGCCCCCAAGAAAGCCAAAGAAGGAATCGGCGACTTCAGAAAGTGGGTATTCGGCTTACCTGGCGAAACCATCAAATCGGCACGCAGTTGGATCAAAAAGGCGCGCAAAATGACGCTCCGCGAGTTGGCGGGTGAGCTCTGGCAGGGGTACCTGGGTCTGATCGCCTACCTGATCATCATTCCGCGCAACTATCTCAAATGGGCCAAGCGGAAAAGCGCCTGGCTCCGCTACTCGATGCACGCCGGGATCGTGGGCTTCATCCTCGTCATGATCACCAGCCCACTGATCATCAGGCAGGCAAAGCATTGGCGGGCCAATACCCTTCACCAGGAAGCCAGCTCCCTCCTGGAGCGTGAGCAAGTCCAGCTCGCCTACGAAAAGTCACGCACAGCCTCACTGCTCGAACCCGATCAAAAAGAATCACTGGAGCAAACGCTCGACATCGCAGACCGACTGCGGCACCCGCACACCATTTGGTGGGCTGAGCGCGTGGCCCACTCGCGGAATTTCGATTCCGAATCCCTGGCAAACATCGTGGAGCACTCCATCGATTATGGTCAGTTGGGCATCGGCAACAAATACCTTTCCATCATGCGGTCACGGTATCCGGAGAGCCAGAGTTCCGCGGACATGGAGTTGGAGCTGCTGCTGCGCCAGGAGCGGCGGGAAGATGCCATCTCCAAGTCCATGCGCATGGTCCTGAATCAGAGCAACAGCCCTCTCGCCCACCGCGTGTTCGTGGAGCACGGTATGTTCGCAGGCGATTCGGAACTGCACCAGACCGCGCTCAACATCCTGTCCCAGCAAATTGAGCGCAAAGACGGCGTCGGCCTGGAACTGGCCAAACTGGGGCTTCGCCTGCCTCCGGAGTTCCGTAAAAACATCCCCTTTGATACCCGCGCGTTGCGCGATATCGTCGTCAACCATCCGCTGGCCACCAGCGAGGACCGCATTGAAGCCAACGGACTGGCGAGCTTCCTTGGGGAAATCTCACAAAAGGAGGCCTACGAAGCGATCCTGGCGGAATACGAGGACGATGAAATCGCCGATGCGTTGGAAAGCCTCAGCCGGTTCGACGTCTACTACGGCCGCAACCAACTGATCCCCGAGGAAAAGATTTTCACCGACTCGAACTACGCACTGTCCTACATCGAGTGGCTGGTGCTGGCCGAAGATGGCAACATCCCCGAGGCCGAAGCCCTCCTCACCGGTGAGGCTGAAAGAGCGCTGCCCATAAACAATTCCCAAAAGCGCTTTTGGCAGGCAATGATCGCCAACGTCCGCGGCGATGAAAAGGAATTCTCCGTCCGGCTGCTCCAGTCCCTGGAAAACTCCACCACGTCAGACTGGAACTACATGCATTACCTGCTCGTCAAGCACACGGAATCGCGCCATCAGCACGCATTTTATCGTGAGCTGTTTGGCCGCCCGGAAAGCCCGCTACTCTCTGCCGAGCGCTACCTGATCCTCAGTTATCAGCTCGGCTACGAGGAAGAGCTCCAAATCCTGCTGCGTCAGATTCAACCTGAGCGCTTTGCCAGCCGGCCTGACATTCTGAGCTTTCTGATGTATTTAAACGCCATTCATCAGCGCAACCTCACCTACACCCGGCAGCGCTTGGAAAAGCTCATTGGCCAATACCCGAAAAGCGTCCCGCTCTATCGCAACCTGGCCTTCGTATACGCCATGAGCGGCGAACGCATGCTGGCGCGCTCGATCAACAGCGAGCTGCCGCCCATCAGTGATGAGTCCAGCATCCGCGACCAGCTCATGTGTGCCTACATCATGGATGACCCTTCACTGCTTCCCGAACTGGAGGAACTGCCGTTAAAAATTGAGCAGGAGATGTGGCGGAAACTTGCCAGCGAACGCCCTGCGTTGTGAGGGCAGTCGCCACCCTGAAGCAAACCGGCAGAGGGGTCTTGATAAATACTTCCAAGTGAGCCTTATTGGGCAGCTGATGCCAACGCTACGTCAATCAGAATGAACCACACCACGCTCAAGATTTGGCTGCTGCCACTGGCGTTGCAGTTCGCATTTTACTACCAGATTTCCGGCTTCTGGGATCCCGATTCGCATTATTTCTATGGCTGGGGCATTCCATTTTTGAGCCTGTTTCTGTTCTGGACCCGCAGTGAGGACGAGCCCGAACGCGACGCTCCCTGGATGCTGCTTTTGGTCCCGGCATTGGTCTTTTTCCTGATGTTCGCCGGCATGCGTGTGCTGTGGGAAACCATGAGCTCCTGGCACATGCTGAGCTGGGCGCAGGGGGCTTGCCTGGCTGCGTTTTGCATAACCTGGGGCACTGCCTGGGGCGGATTCCGCTGGTCGTGGCACTACGCCTTTCCCCTGTTGTTCTTTCTGGCGTCCATTCCCTGGCCCGGACGGCTTGAGCTGGGCGTCAGCGATTGGCTCACCGGCCACATTGCCAACATCGTCACCTTTTCCCTGCAAATGCTGGGCATCCCGGCCATGCTACAGGGCATTCAGATTTCCATCGGCGACGCCAAGGTGGAAGTCGCCGAAGCATGCAGCGGCATCCGGTCACTGCAGTTTCTGCTGGTGGCCACGCTCTTTTTGGGTGAATACGGTAAATTTTCCATGCCCCGCCGGATTACGCTGCTCGCCTGCGGCATAGTGGCGTCCTTTATCCAGAATGCGATTCGTGCGTTGGCCCTGGGATGGATCACGGGCATTGAGGGGCAGGAAGCCTATGACCGCTGGCATGACAACGCCGGTGCCATTACCTTCGTGGTAGGCTTGTCCATGGTGCTGATCGCGTTCCTGATTATCGAGCCTAAGGACAACAATAAAGCCACCCCGAAGAAGACAGAGTCCGCGTATCCGATTCCCGGCATTTGCCTGGCACTCACCGCGCTGGTGCTGATTGCCTATGGCGGCGTCGAGCTCTTCCGCTACAAGTGGTATGACATGCCGACCATGCACGAAGCCAAAGCCTGGCAGTTGAACGAGGAGGCACTGAACAAACTGCCTTGGCACCGCAGCATCAAGGTGGATGAGGTCGTGAATAATGTCCTGGAAACAGAAGACATTCAAGCCGGCCAATTCCTCTACAACGACAGCCTGGTAAACTACAATTTCGTCTCCTGGCCGGAGGGCTACTCCGTCATGCGCGTCAACGCGCACAACCCCGAGTATTGCATGGGCTCTGTCCAGGGCCTCGAGCAAACGAAGCCTCTGGAAGCCCAGATGATGACTGGCAATTGGGATGGCATCGAATGCGAGGTCTTCGAATTCCGCCACACCATCAGCGCGGAGAAAATCACCATTTTCCGCAGCCTGATGCTGCCAGTCAGCACCCAAAATTACTATCAGTTTTATCAGCAAGCGTCCGGCAGTTGGTGGGACAAATGGAAAATGGCCTACCATAACTTTTGGGACCGCGTTGACGAAAACAGCATGCTCACCCGGCAGTTACTACTGGTCGGCGTGACCTCGCCCACCCCGGGCCAAGAAGACGCGGCGCTGTATCATTTCCTCAACGAGGCCATCATTGAAAAGCCTTTATAGCGCCCCGTTTCCAGCAATGATCATGCACGCCAAAATCCTCCTACTTCTTGGAATACTTTGGGCTGCGGGATCAGCCCTGAGCGCCAATGAAAGCATCCACTTCGAAGAGCTCCTGGGGCAGAGCTATGGTCGCGAGCTGGTGCAATTTGACGTCCCCAGCGGCGCGCCGAAAGAATTCGCAATCAAGGGGGCAAATGGAGTCGTTCCCCATCAGCGATCCGGCAATTCCATGTGGTTTATCGCCGATCCGGTTGAGCGCTATGGCTCGTTTCAATACGAGTTGGTGGCCCCAACGGAAGCAGCGACCAAGGACACGTTAAGGATCAAGCAAAACAAGGATTCCCTGGAGATTTCCACCGGCCTGCTCAGCGCACGCTTTCCGCTGGGCGAAGGCAAGGGCAACCCACCCCCGCCTCTGCTCAATCTCCGCATTGGCGAGGGCCCGTGGAGCGAGCAAGGCACTTGGCAAACCCCGCCCAGCATCGCGGGCTGGTCGACGCAGCTTCAGGAGTCCGGTCCGGTTTTCGCGAAAGTGCGCATCAGCTACACCTTCAAGGACGACACCTTCGCTAGCTTCATCGCAACGATCATTGCCGGTGATTCCGCGATCTACTGGCGCATGGCCTCCAGCGGCGATCACCCCGAGGCAAAAGCGGTTTTCAACCTGCCCGCCCTCCCCGGCGTGCAAACGGTCCAGCTCCCCAAAGGCTATGGCCAATGGGCGAAGCAAGACCGCAAGGTACCGGCCGCAAGCCTGGTCAACGAAACTTACCAACTCAGCCCCCAGACCAGCCTGCTCGCGCTGTTTCCCAACAACCCGTGGCAAATCCAATTCGACAACGGTCAACGCGATATGCGCCTGTTCTCGCGAGCGCCGGGTGACTGGGTGACACCGATTGCCGAACAGACCTACTACGGGCAGGAGAAGTGGAGCCTGCCCATGATTGAAAGCATGTGGGCCGGCTGGCGCGCCTGCGGCATGCCCGTCAACTACCATCGCGATGGCGGCATCGAGCTGATTGCCCCCTGCTCGCGCGGTGTTCGTGAATGGGCAATCTCGTTCGGCGAACCGCGCATCGGCCGTGAGCTGGAGGCCGTGCTGGCAATGACTCTGGAGTGGCCCGAGGACGACCAGCACCCCTTACTTTTCATGGATCAGGAGGCGATTGACCGCGCCAAGCCTCGCATTGCAAACATCCCCCGGGGTGCCGACTGGGCGGCCAAAGTGCTGCCAGTCCAAACCAATGCGCCCCTTGCCGAAGCCGCGCCTGCCATTGACCAACTCAGCAAACAGCTTGAGCTGTTGGGCGAGTTCGACGTCATGCGCAAAGCCATTGGCACGGCGGGCCTCTATGACGCGCTGGTCGACTCCCCTTGGCTGAGCCCCGAGCAGCGCCAGCGCTTCCGCGCGCAAATGGCCTACCTCGCCTACCTGCTTGCGGACCCCAAATGCTGGTCCAGCGAGCGCGGCTACGGCTCGGGCAACCCCAACATGCACTGCTCGTATATCCTGTCGTTGGGCATCGCTGCCTGCGTGCTGCGCGACCACCCGATGTCCGCCCAATGGGCCGACTACGCGAGCAAATGGATGGACCACTGGCTGGATCATGAGGTCGACGCGAACGGTGCTTGGATTCCCGAGGGCTCCCACTATGGCAACGTCAGCCTGGAAGCGCTCGTGGCCTATGCTATTGCTGCCCAGCGCGCAGGCCACCGGGACTTTACCAATGATCCGCGCTTGAAAAAGCTGCTCCATTTCTTTGCCCAGCAATACACGCCACCTTCCCCGACAAACAACAACGCGCGCGTAACAGGAAACTACGGCCGCGGCGTCTCCAGCGAGCGCCTCTCCACCCTAGGGCTGGCCGCACGGATGACCCAGCACAGCGATCCGGAGTTCTCCGCCCAAATGCAATGGGCCTGGGCGCAAACCGGCTTCGACATGGGACTGGGTGACTACCGCCTCGGAGGCTTTCGCTTCCTCTACCTGGACCCCGGCCTCCCCCAGAAAAAGCCCGAATGGACCAGCGAGCAGTTCCCCGAGTTTGGCGCGGTCTTTCGTGCAGGCTTCGGCTCGGAAACCGAGAGCTTTGTCAATTTTCTCGCAGGTGTTCAGTCCGAGCGCAACCTCGACATCTGGACGCCGTCCGTCACGGACATCGCCCAATGGTACGCGCTGGGCAAGCCGATCAGCAGCTGCTTCACCCTTACCAACGGAACCAGCGACCGGCACGAATTGCTGAGCGAAGGCGTCCAGCTCGCCCGCAATTACCAACGCGGCGAGAGCGGCCTGCCCTTCGGCTATTATTCAACGACGGATTTCACCCACTTCGCCACGCTCCCCGGCATGGACTACGCCCGCACCGTGAAAACCAACACCAAGCCCGACAATCGCAATTGGATGCCGCGCGCCCTGCCCGACTACCCACCAATGAAGGCAGCGCAAGGCGACACATTAACCGTCGACCGGCAAGTAGTTTTCATGCGCGAGGAAGGCGACTCCAGCGGTCCAGCCTACCTCGTCATCCGCGATACCGCCTCAGGCGGGCAACCCACGGCTTGGCAGTTCTGGACACTGACGAACGGCCTGCACGCAAGCGATGATCCGGCATCCTACGAGCTCGCCCAGGATCAGAAAGCACCCGCAACCAAACTCGCCGACAGCGACCGCTACACAGCCAAGGGCCAATACGGTATCGACATGGAATACTTCATTGCCGCCCCCAGCGATACGCCGCGCTACACCCTGCGCTACGGCGGCAACAACGACACCTTCCGCGACCAAACCCAGTGGCAGGACCTTCTTCACTTGCAGCGCCCCAAAGATGGCGCGTATTTCATCGCCCTCTACCCGCACACGCGAAAAGATCAGGCACCGCAGTTTAGCACCAACCGCGATCAGAACGTCATCCATGTCGACGACGAGCACGGCAGTGATTTCATTTTCCTGAACGACCAACTCACTCGCGCCAGTCTCAACGAGGCGCAATTTTACGGCACCGCTGGCAGCATCAAGCAACGTGGGAATGACCATCACTTGTCGCTCGGCGCGGCGGGCACAGCATCAATCGGGAAATTGGAGCTCGAAGCGGAGTTCCCCGCCGCCGTGTCCATCTCCGAAGGCCGGCTCGTGATCAAGGTGCCGACAAATGCCCTTGGCGGCGATCTGCGCCTAACGGCTCCTGGAACCTGGTCGGGCGTCAAAACTCCCGGAGCGCCCGCGAGCTTTAAGGATAGCCTTGAGCTATCACTAAGCCCCGGCGAACATCACCTGATCTACGAAAAGCGCTGACCCCCTCTAGGTATTCGGAAAGAAAAAGCTGAGGCGAGCCTTGTCTGGGGCTTCACGGACCAACGATACGTCGCCAAAGTGGCGCTTCATAATGTTCGTGCTGAGGCGAAGCGGCATGTCGGCTGCGTCGCCACTGGTGGATTTCTGGCTGAGGTCGAGCAGGTCCGGCACCGCGTCCAAGCGATCCGCCGGGGCCTGCCAATTGATTTCCAGCTGCATCGCATCTTCTGCTTTGGTCGCACCCACGGTGATCTCAGCACCAGGCTCAGTAAGCTCCACCAGCCACGGCAGAATCTGCCCCATCATCAGGTTGACCATGCGCACATCGGCAAAAATCTCCGCACCAGCGTCTGCCGTGAGGGTCAAACGAGTCCCTTTGACAGCGAGCAGGTTGTCCCACTGCGCCCAGTCAATCTCCTGCCCGAGCGTGAGCATTGAGCGCATCGTGGTGTCGTTCCCCGCCAAGAGGTCACCCCACTGCCGCACGTTGTGGAAAAAGGTCTGCAACGCAGCGAATTCTTCGCCGAAGTACTTGGCGCTGGAATCAGACAGCTCGGCCAGCTTTTGCTGAACCGGCTCCCAGCGCTCGACCTGGCGCTTCAGCTCTTCGTTGAGCGCTTGGCTGAAAATCTTCTGCTCCTGCGCGAGACGCTTCAGGCGCTTCTGATTCGCATGAGCCTGCAAGTGCTGGCGCACGCGCAGGATTAGCTCTTCCTTGTCGAACGGCTTGATCAGGTAATCCGAGCCACCGACATCCAGCCCGCGAACGATCTCCTCCTTTCGGCCCAGGCCGGTCAGGAAGATCACCGGGATATCGCGAAAACGTGGGTTCTCGCGCATCTTGCGGCACACTTCATAGCCGCCCATTTCCGGCATCATCACGTCGAGAAGCACGAGGTCGATCGGCTGCTCTTCAAGGATCTCCAGAGCCTTGGCACCATTCTCCGCGGGGAACAGGCGGCACCGGTCGTCCTCAAGAAAGCTCTTCAGGATGATCAGGATGCTTGGCGCATCATCCACTACCAGAAGGTTTCCGGATATCCGCCGTGCTGGCTTGGGTGTTGTTTTCAACATTGCGTGGGCTCTTGACTGTAAAGTCTATTAACGGAACTAAAATCGAATAGCGCGAGCAGAAATATTTGACATACCCTACGGCGCACGATGAGTGAAATTATGGGAAGGCACCCGCTTTCCATGAATGAGATTCTCCGATCAATAGCCGAAAATAACTCAATTAAAAACCCCCAGTTGAAAACAACCGGGGGCTTTGTTGGAAAAATACGGTTCGATGCCTTAGCGGCGACGGCGGCGGAACTTGTTCTCGAACTTTTCGACGCGGCCGGCGGTGTCCACAAAGCGCTTTTCGCCAGTGTATGCCGGGTGAGAGTCCATCGTCACATCGCAAACCATAACGCTGTATTCAACGCCGTCGATGGTTTCCTTTTGCTTGGACTTGAGAGTCGAATTGGACAGGAACTTCTTGCCGCTGGAAACGTCGACGAAGCATACCGGATTATAGGTGGGATGTATTTCGGATTTCACGGTAAGTAAAGGGGGCTGATTAACCTTGGCGCGCCTTGAAGCGCGGGTTGGTCTTGTTAATGACGTAGATGCGACCGCGGCGGCGGACTACCTGGCAGTCCGGGTGACGGTGCTTCAGCGACTTAATGGAAGATACTACTTTCATGAGTTGTCAAAATTTGGAAAAGGGGAGAAAAAAGCTTTTCCGCAACATTCTGTCAATGGCTTTTTAACCGATGTGCAAACTTTTCTAAAAAATGATCTTGCCAAGACTTGGGCCTCGCGGCAATTTCCTCCGTTTTTCAAGAAGACAAATCTCAACCATTTGGCAAACCATGTCCAGAATTTGTTCCGTAACAGGCAAGCGCCCCGTCAAGGGCCGTCGTATTCACCGCTCCGGTCTTACTAAGAAGAGCGGCGGCATTGGCACACACGTGACCAAGTGCGTCAAGCGCACATTCCGCCCGAACCTGCAGCACATCCGTGTCAAGCTCCCGAGCGGCCAGGTGAAGCGCATGTGGGTTTCCGCCAAGGCCATCAAGGCTGGCAAGGTCGTCAAGGCCTAACCCTACCGCACACCAAGCACTTTCAAAACCGTCACCAGCTGGTGGCGGTTTTTTGCGTTTAACCACCAACTGGCGCATCCGCCGACTTCAATCTTGCCAATGGGTGAGATTATCCAGATGTTTGCTGCCGGTTTTTCCCCATGCCTAACAAGAGTTTAAACCGGCACTACGCGATCCCCTACCTGGACTTTACGGATTTCTGGGATATCTGTGGCTACCTGCTGCGCGTGCAGCCGCAGTTCCCCAAGGTGCGCTACAGCATCTACTCCGAGGAAGGCCCCATCGTCGAGGACGAGCACGACATCTCGCTGATTCTCCGAATCCTGCACGACAAAGCCACGTCCGTTTGCCGCTTTCACGCCACCTTGTATAATGGCAGTATCGACAGCGGCCCCTGCGCCTCGCTCGACTACGTTACCGAGGAAGGGCACACCAAGGCGACGCCGATGGGACTAACCGTCCAGACGCCCGACATTTCCCGCCTCAATACCTTCGAATTCGAAGGCGTGCTGCTGGAGAAATACCAGCTCGACAGCGACAACGAGCCCCGCATCGAATTCGGCATCCCCTGCGAGGTGCTGACCGCGATCATCGACCTGCGCGGCTTCTCCGTCTTTTGCGAGCAGCCCCACATTGAGAGCCCCTACACCTGCGGCCTCATGTATGCCTTTTACCAAAGCGTCGAGCAGCGCTTTAACAAATACCGCCCAGACCTCATTAAATACCTGGGTGACGGCGTGCTCACCCTCTGGGAAACGACTTACGAGGACCGCCCCGCCGCGCTGGAGGTCTGCATTAACGGCCTGCGCGAGCTACAGGACCAGTGGGACATCGTTCGCCGCGCACCGCAGTTTAGCCACGGTGCCCCGGAAGAAGTCGCCGCCGGCCTCTCCTTCGGCCTGGCGAGCCAAATTCCGGGCGCAGAGGACTACATTGGCCGCCCGATCAATGTCGCCAGCCGCCTTTGCAGCGTGTGCAGCGGCTCGGAAATCATCATCGATAAATCCGTCCCCGGTATCGACCCCTCCGTCCCCAAGGACGACATCTCCGTGCACATCAAGTCCTTCGGCCGCTACCCCGTCTGGCGCGTCAGGACGAGGTGATGGGAGTTAGCAAATTGAAGTGAACAAATTAAAGCGCCCGATATTCACAGGTAGGGCGCTGACTACAGGCAAGCCACCTCTGTTCCGAAAAGGTAGGGCGCAGACTACAGGCAAGCCACCGCGATAGATGAGGAGCCTAAGCGCCCTCTTCTCTTTAATTTTTAATTTGCTCACTGCTCACTTACCGAGCATCTGGAAACCAAGGCAAGAATGGTGCTTTGTTGTCTTTTTCCCAGGTGCCTTCGTCGCAGCCGAAGATTTCCTGGAACACGCCCGGAAACTCGTCATCGATGCGGGACAGCGTCTGCTCGTCCCCCTTGCCGGCGACATACTGGACTTTGCAGATCCAGTGATGCTCCTTAAAGGCGTCTGCCCAGAGCGTGAAAACCACGTCGGGCATCTCCTTGGAGAGCTTTTTCAGCGCCTTGAAGGGCGGCTCCCACTCACAGTGAAAGAAAATGCGGTCATCGCTGGTCTGCACCTTGTCACCGGCTTCTTCGGCAATCTGCTTCACCGCATCGAAGGCGGCTTGGCGCTGTTCAGCGTTCTCGGACGCCACGGCAACTACGTTGTCAATATCGATATGCAGACTCATATTTACTCAAGCAAAGCCGCGCACTAAAGTGCCCACAGCCGGAATTGGCCAGTTTAAAATTGCAGATGCCCGCCCAGCGCGGTCCATGCGGATATCCGAACCCCTTTTCAGCACTAAAATCCATCCTCCAGCAACTGCATCGAACTTATCGGTAAACATCCTTCCGATGACGCACCCGTTCGACCTCAACGATGCAGATGGTATCTTCAATCAGATATACGACCCGATAATCGCCAATCCGAATTCGATATGAGCTTTCTGAGCCGACCAACTTGCGGCTACCCTCGGGCCTCGGGTTCTGTCCAAGACCTTGTATCGCGACGATAATGCTTGGAACTCTCGACTTCTCAATTCGACGTAAATCCTTTTCCGCCGATCGTTTAAGCCGGACGCTATAAGAGCCCATCCTCTTTCAGTTTCGTTACGACTTCTTCGAGCGGAACAGACGGCTCATTTCTGCGCTCTGCGATGACCGCCAAATCCTGAAGGTCCTCCATAAGAGCCTCATAATCAGCAAGAGAGATCACCACATCAGTCCTGCTGCCGTCTTCAGACGTAATGTATCGAGCGTTCATAATAACTCCACACTAGCTAAGCCCCAAAATTTCTCAATCTTAACTTTTCATACAACGTCGAGTGAAGGCGCGCCACAGGCCTTGCCTCTCACGCCTGGTTAGGCCTTTAGTTTTTTACGTGTGGTCTCAAATACCATTCTGATGGCTTTTGTTCTATCAATTCTACGAAGTCGTCTGCTTTGATTCCAGCTTTCTTGTAGAATTCCCCTACTTGTCCTCTTTCCCTTAATTTATTTCCTTGGGACAAGATCTCTGATTTAAACAGGCCTCCTTCTGATGTCTTAACGCGTAAGACTTCTCCTACTTTTATTTCTCCAAATTTCACCTGTTGAGTGAATGTGAGTAAATTCTGATTAATCATTCCTTGCGAGACTCTAATTCGGAAGTTTCGAAGATTTTCACTAGGGGTCTCGTGTGTGATTTTCTTTTTCGAAGACACTTCTGATTCCAGAACTTCAAGGCTCAGTAGCATGTTGCTGAGCTTACTTTTTAGTTTCTCCGCGTCTTCTGCTATTCTTGTGAATTTTGTGATTTCCGATGTGTCCCGATTGGAGGCAGCGATAGAGATTTTCTCCATCGCGGTATTGATGACTGATGTGATGCGTTTTTCTGTGATCATGCTCTAGACTTGAAATGTTAAAAACAACACGTCAAGTTAAACGTGACATTAGTTTGTTTTTTTCGCCTCACAGTGTTATTTGATAACACCTAAAACTTACGAACTGAGAAAAAAATCGCTGCATTCCGTATGCACAAAATGGCCACAAAGGGTTAGTTCGCCATGGTTCCAGCATATCGGGGATAGATTAATTTTAGCAGTGCTTGCTATTTCATCTTTCATGTTATTGCCACATAGCCTCCCCCGCCAGTTCCCCCATACCTTTCGTGACACGAAACCTAGAGGTATTGTGTCGCGAAACACCTAGGTTTCGAGGCACGAAGCCTAGGGGCAAACTGGCACGAAACACCTAGGCAAACTGTCGCGAAACCTATGGGCAAACTGACAGTTTGCCCATAGGGAAACTCCGGGCCGCTGCCGGAGCACTTCCCCAACGCACCCGCCGGGCGACCGAGAAACTCGCGCTGGGGATCATTTTTCCGTCTTTGAAGTTGATTAAACGCAGGAAAGGCGTTGAAACGAGGTTGGTTAAGCAAACCCGCACATTATAACACGCAACCCCCTGCTGTCATGTCCCGACCCGTCACTCTCTTCACCGGCCAGTGGGCCGATTTATCCCTGGAAACGCTTGCGCCCAAGATCAAAGACATGGGCTACGATGGCGTCGAGCTCGCCTGCTGGGGCGACCATTTCGACGTCTCCCAGGCCGGCAAGAAAACGTATTTAAAGGAAAAATGGGAGCTGCTCGCCGATCACGGCCTGTCCTGCTACGCCATTTCCAACCACCTCGTCGGCCAGGCCGTGTGCGACCTGATTGACGAGCGCCACAAGAGCATCATCCCCGACTACGTCTGGGGCGACGGCAAGCCCGAAGGCGTCCGCAAGCGCGCGGCCAAGGAAATGATCGCCACCGCCAAGGCCTGCCGCAAGTTCATGGACGCCAAGCCCAAGGGCGTCGACAAGAGCAAGCTGCCCGCCGTCGTCAACGGCTTCACCGGCTCCAGCATCTGGCACCTGCTCTACTCCTTCCCACCCATCACGCCGAAGATGATCGAAGACGGCTTTAAGGATTTCGCCACTCGCTGGAAGCCCATCCTCGACGCCTTCGACAAGGTAAACGTCAACTTCGCTCTGGAAGTTCACCCGACGGAAATCGCCTTCGACATCGCCAGCGCCGAGCGCGCGATCAAGGCGCTCAAGGGCCACAAGCGCTTTGGCTTCAACTACGACCCGTCCCACCTGGGCTACCAGGGCGTGGACTACGTGAAGTTTATCCGCACCTTCAAGGACCGCATCTACCACTGCCACATGAAGGACGTCTGGTGGGACCACGGCAATGGCGACGTCGGCGTATTCGGCGGCCACACCGATTTCGGCGACCCACGCCGCTACTGGGACTTCCGCTCGCTCGGCCATGGCGACATCATGTTTGAGGACATTATCGTCGCCCTGAACGACATCGGCTACGTCGGCCCGCTTTCGGTAGAATGGGAAGACATCCGCATGGACCGCTTCCACGGCGCCGCCGAAGCCGCAGAGTTCGTCCGCAGCGTCGACTTCCCCACCAGCGACGTCGCCTTCGACGCCGCCTTCGACAAGGAGAAGTAAGCCCGCGCAGAAATAACGGATTGCGCGACGCCCCGTGATTATTTTTAGTAGCCTCCATGAACGAGCGGGGGCTACAGACGGGGCGCGAATGGCTGGCTTGCCCAAGCTGTGACGCACTACACCAGCGGCCGGATAACCCACACCAGGCGGACGGCCTCTGCGGCGCGTGCGGGCATAAG
This sequence comes from Cerasicoccus sp. TK19100, assembly GCF_027257155.1. Classification (NCBI taxonomy): domain Bacteria; kingdom Pseudomonadati; phylum Verrucomicrobiota; class Opitutia; order Puniceicoccales; family Cerasicoccaceae; genus Cerasicoccus; species Cerasicoccus fimbriatus. The sequence goes on along the minus strand of NZ_JAPWDU010000005.1, from coordinate 155,915 downwards.
CTGTTTGCGCACAACCCGAACTCCCTGCAACGCACGCTGGCGTTCTCGCTTGGCGGACTGGTGCTCTTCATCCCGGCCAATATTTACCCACTGGTCGCCGTGAGCAGCTACGGGATTAAGAACCAAAACGACTTGATCTCCGGCCCCTTTGACTTGCTCCACTACCACATGCCCGGTATTGCACTGTTGGTGTTTTTAACGAGCGTGGTCTTCCCGCTGGTATTTATGCTCGGCATGGCCGCGGTGACTGGTAGCTCGCTCATGGGGCGCTACCCGGCGTGGTTCCCCAAGCGCCTGCGGCTCACACAGATGCTCAACCGCTGGGCCATGATCGATGTTTACCTGCTGGCCTGCCTGGTGACTTTCGTGAAGCTGGCAGACTTGGCCGAAGTCGATCCTGGCGTCGGTTTGTATTGCTTGGGCGGGGTGTTAATTTTCACGGTGATGGCGAGCATCAGCTTCGACCCCACCCTGCTCTGGGACCGCTACGCCCGGCACAAGCAAGGAGGCCGCCAATGAGCGCGCGCCAAACCGCCCGCAGCCATGGCCTTATCGCCTGCGAAACCTGCGGCCAGCTCTCGCAACCGCCCGCCGAGCACCGGGGCAAGATGGCCTGCCCCACCTGCGGGGGCAAGATAGAGAGCCGCAAAGACCGCATGATTTCCCGCACCTGGGCGCTCGTTATCGCGGGCTTCGTGCTCTACATCCCGGCGAACCTCTACCCCGTCATGACCTTTAACATGGTGGGCAATGCCGAATCCGACACCATCATGTCGGGCGTTGTCGAGCTGTTCCAAAGCGGCATGTGGGCGATCGGCCTGCTGGTCCTCTGCGCCAGCATCACGGTGCCGCTGGCCAAGCTCATTGGCCTGGCTTACCTGCTCTTCACCGTGCAGCGCGGCCACCACACCCGCACCAAGGATCGCACGCGGCTTTACCGCATCATTGAGCTAATTGGCCGCTGGTCGATGCTAGATGTGTTCCTGGTGTCGATCCTGATCGCGGTCGTTAACCTCGGCCAGGTCGCAACGATCAGCCCGGATATCGGGGCCGTGTTTTTCGCCTCCGTGGTGATTGTCACCATGTTCGCTGCCCAAACCTTTGACCCGCGCCTGATCTGGGATCGCGCGGAACGCTAACTCACTGTTTCTACTATGGATAAGAAAGACAAAGACTCCCTGCCCGATGTGGTCATCACCGAGCACCACCGGTTCTCGATCGTGTGGATCGTGCCCATCGCTGCGCTGCTGATCGCCGGTTGGCTGGCCTATCACAGCTATGCCTCGCGCGGACCGGAAATCGAGATCACCTTCACGGACGGTTCCGGCCTCGTCGCGGGAAAAACCGAGATTCAATACCTCGGCGTCAAAGTCGGCCTAGTGGAGAAAGTTCGCCTCGACGAAAAGCTCTCCAAGGTCGTCGTCAAGGCCCGCCTGGACAAGAGCGCGGCCGGTCTGGCCACCGAGGGCGCGGCGTTCTGGGTCGTAAGCCCGCAGATCGGCATTGGCGGCGTGCGCGGCTTGGACACGCTGATCAGTGGCAACTACATCGGCGTGGCTCCGGGCAAAGGCGGCCAGCTGGTCAAGGAATACGTCGGCCTGCCCGAGCAACCGCCCGCCGGCCCCCGCGAGCCCGGGCTAAACATCATTTTGCAGGCGGAGAAGCTGGGCTCCCTCACCACGGGCGATCCTGTTTATTACCGCGAATTCCAGATTGGCGAAGTCGACCAGGTTTACCTCGCCAGTGACTCGCGCACCGTCCACGCCCACGTTCACATCAAGGAGGAATACACGCCGCTCATTCGCGAAAACACCCGCTTCTGGAACGCCTCGGGCATCGGCATGAGCCTCGGCCTGTTTGGTGCCAAGGTGCAAACCGAGTCCCTCGCCGCAATCCTGAAGGGCGGCGTCTCCCTCGCCACGCCCCCCAACGACGAGATGGGTGCCGCCGTTAGCGACAACACCGTGTTTAAGCTCTACGATGAACCAGAGGACGAGTGGACGAAATGGTCGCCCGACATTCAGATTTCCGAGAAAATATCTTCCCTCGCGAAGGCTTCCGGCGCTGCCGACCTCACCCCGGCCAACGCCGACACGGTCGCCCAACCGGCGGGTACCGAGGCAGTTAAAGACGAGAACCAGCCAGAGGTCAAAATGCCGGTCAGCCCGCCTGGGCACCATCGCTAACGCAGCCCTGCGCTTGATTCGGCGGCGAAGCTTGCTATGGTTCCGCCTTTTCCATGACACAGCCCAAGAGAATACTGGTCGCCCTTTCCGGCGGCGTGGATAGCGCAGTCGCCGCCCTCCTACTCAAAGAGCAGGGCTACGCGGTGTCGGCCGCCTACATGCGCACCTGGATGAACGAGGAAGGCAGCGACATCCTCGCTGACTGCCCGTGGGAGGAAGACATCCGCCAGGCCAAGGCCGTCGCCGCGCACCTGGGCATCGATTTTGAAGTCGTCAACCTGATTCAGGACTACCGCGACCGCGTCGTGGAATACCTCGTCGAGGGCTACCGCCGTGGCATCACGCCGAACCCCGACATCATGTGCAACCGCGAGATGAAGTTTGGCGTGTTCCGTAACTACGCGCGGGACAACGGCTTCGACGCCGTCGCGACCGGCCACTATTGCCGCCGCGCCGTGAACGACGACGGTTCCTGCGACCTCCTTTCCGGCCTCGATCCGAACAAGGACCAATCGTATTTCCTCGCCCTCGTTCGCCAGGAACAACTGCGCGATGCGCTTTTCCCCATTGGCGAGTTGCTCAAGCCGGAAGTCCGTGAACTGGCCCGCAAACATCAGCTGCCTAACGCCGCCCGCAAAGACAGCCAGGGAATTTGCTTCCTCGGCAAAGTGAACATTAACGAGTTTTTGCGGCATTTCATCCCCGATCGTCCGGGTGAAATCGTCCGCGCCAGTGATAAAAAAGTGCTCGGCGAACACCAGGGCCTGCACCACTTCACCCTCGGCCAGCGCCAGGGCATTGGCGTGCCCAGTAACACCGACAACGAGCACTTCGTAGTCGTCGGTAAAGACTTCGATACCAACCAGTTACTCATTGCCTTTGATCACCGGGACAGTCCTGGCCTTTGGGGGCAGGACTTCGCGCTGGAGCGCCTTAGCTGGATCAACCAGCCCGTCTCCGAGGCACGCGAATTGCAGGCCCGCGCCCGCTACCGTGACCCGCCGACTCCGGTGGAATTCCGCCCCGCTGAAAACGGCTGCGCAAGCATCCACTTTAAGGAGTCACAGCGCGCTTTAGCCACGGGTCAAGTCTGTGCTATCTACCAAGGTGATATGCTTTTGGGGGGTGGGTTTTATTCTTAGTCTTTACAAGGCATTTTTTGTCGCTTTCACTAAAGCTAAACTTTAAATTGCCGTTAGAATCAAAGCGTTAAACTCGTAGACGCATAAATATTTCTCTCCCCAATGACATTAAAAGAACTTCAGCAGTGGATGCTCAACCACGACGAGGAAGACTCCTGGTGGGTTGCCGTAGACGGTGAAGTTCAAGACAATCTGGCCTCCCTCCCGGACGTCAGCAAAGTTAAGGAACAATTCCCCGCATCCCAGATATCCGTCCTGCACATCAGTAATGCAGACGATGAGGACGCCGAATGGATCATATTCGAACGCGACCCCTCCGAATTCAAGCTGGCTAAGGATAAAAAAGGCGGCAGCCTCAAAATCCCTAACACCCCGACCAGCATTCCCGATGTAGTTGATGCCGAAGAGCTTGAAGAAGAGGAAGACCCTGTCATCCTCGAACCCAAGACATCCGGCAACGTTGCTTCCAGCGAAGAGTTTATCGCCCTTCAGGAAGAAGTTGATGCTCTCAAACAAGAGGTCGAATCACTCAAGGCACTCGCCAACGAGTTGAAGAAGCCAATTATGGAAGCGCATCAGGTTCTGGAAGAACGTGAGAAATTCCTCGAAATCAGCGAGAATTCACTCTTCGACAAAGCGCAGAAACAGGAGGTCCTCCAGACCGAGCTCGAGCAGCTTCGCGAGGAACTTCACGAGCGCGAACGCGTGCTGAATCACCGGGAAAAAGCAAGCCAGCGTTAGGCGGATCAAGCCCCTAACGCTCGCGTCCAAAACACCATTGGGTGCGCGGTTTCCGCAGGCTGGTCAACGTCTTGCCAATCAAAAGTCGTGGCAAGCTCAGGGCGCTTTTCGTAGCCGCGCTTGCGCCAAAACTCATCGTGCGGGCGGTATTTCGCCGGGCGTAGCGGGTGATCGGTCGGCCGCTCAACCGCACAAAATGTCGTCAGCTCAAACCGGCCAAAGCTGCGCGCAAACGCCTCACGCTCGTCGAAAAACCGGTGCCCGATCCCCTGCCCCCGGTATTCCGGCAGCAGCACGGATTCGCCGAAGTAAAACACATCGCGCACATCGAAGCCATTGTCTATAAAGGGCTTCTTAAATTCGTCCGCCTCGTAATCCATGGGCAGTGCCGTAGATGCACCGACCACCTTTTCGCCGTCAAAGACCAGTACAAAGAGGCACTCCGGGCAGTCGACATAGCGCTGCAAGTAGGAGGCCTCGTACGCCATTGTGCCTTCGTAAAGGTAGGGAAAATCGCGAAAGACCGTGATCCGCAGACGCGCCAAGTCGTCCTTGTATTGGGCCATGCCCGGCCCGGTAAAGGTCTTTACGATGAGACTCATTGCTCGACGCCGAGAATCTTCATCGCCTGCTGCACATCCTTGTCCCCACGGCCGGAGAGGTTGACGACCAGCACCTGATCTTTGTCCATCTGCGGCGCACGCTTGAGCGCATAGGCCAAGGCGTGGGTCGATTCCAGCGCCGGGATAATGCCCTCGACACGGCTTAGCACTTGGAAGGCTTCCATCACGTCCTCATCCGTCGCGTAGGCGTAATTGATGCGACCGCGATCGTGGTAAAACGCGTGCTCCGGGCCGATCGCGGCATAGTCCAAGCCGGCGGACACGGAGTGCGTCAGCTCGATCTGGCCATCCGGATTCTGCAAAATAAAGGTCTTTGAGCCCTGCAGCACACCGACCTTACCGCCTTCGAAGCGTGCGGCGTGCTCGCCCTGTTTGATGCCACGGCCACCAGCTTCAACGCCGACCAGCTTGACATCGGTGTCTTCCAAAAAGTCGAAAAACAGGCCGATGCAGTTCGAGCCACCGCCGACGCAAGCGACCATCTCGTCCGGCAGGCGTCCTTCGGCTTCCAGAATCTGACGCTTGGCCTCTTCGCCAATCACCTTATGGAAGTCCCTGACCATCATGGGGTAAGGATGCGAACCCAGCGCCGACCCAAGGATGTAGTGCGTGTCGCGGCAGTTCGTCACCCAGTCGCGCATGGCCTCGTTGACCGCGTCCTTGAGCGTCTTTTGGCCAGCTTCAACGCCGATCACCTCGGCCCCCATCAGCCGCATACGGAACACGTTCAGCGCCTGACGCTCCATGTCCACTGCGCCCATGTAAACCACGCACTCGAAGCCAAACTTCGCACAAACGGCTGCCGTCGCCACGCCATGCTGACCCGCACCGGTTTCGGCGATGATACGCTTTTTGCCCATGCGCTTGGCCAAGATTGCCTGGCCAATGCAGTTGTTTACCTTATGCGCGCCGGTGTGCAGGCCGTCTTCACGTTTCAAGTAGATCTTCGCGCCGCCGCAATGCTCGGTCAAACGCTCGGCGAAATACAGCTCCGTTGGGCGGCCGGCGTATTGCTTGAGCATGAAGGCCAGCTCTTCGCGAAATTTCGGGTCCGCCTTGGCTTCCTCGTAGGCCTGCGCCAGCTCAAAGAGCGGCGTCATCAAAGTCTCAGGCACATACATGCCTCCATAGATGCCGAAGTGGCCCTTTTCGTCGGGCAGCGAATAGCGGTCAATCGGGCTCAAGGTGCTCGGGGAACTCATCCCTCCAAGCAAGTCTTGGAATTCCCGTTTCGCAACAAGAAAACCAAACGTAAACGCCGCGGATAAATGCTTGTTATCCCCGCCAATCGGCCAAGCATAGCCATTTCCCTAATGAGAAATACTCGTATTTCATCACCGGGACTCACCTGCAAGGCAACACTCGCATGAAGAAGTTACTCAAGTCGTTTTTGATCATCGGTGCTCTGGCCGGTGCCTGGTTCCTGCTGGAGCCCCGCTTGTCCGATCCCGGCTCACTGCTTGAGAAAGAGCCCAAGCAAACACTCCGCCCCGGCATGCCCTTCGAGCTCAAGGGCTTTACCGTGTATCCACTGGCCTCGTTTGAGGTGGATGGTCTCGTGCTGGCATTCAAGCAATACGAACCACATGGTAAATTCGACAGACTTTCTCCCTTCGATGTGGGCATCGGCTGGGGGCCAATGAGCTCAAAAGATACAGCGGCTAAGTTTAACTTTCACCACAACGCACGCTTTCTCAAATGGTCAACACAGTATACCGACCTGCCCCACGAAGATTACCAAGAATGCATTGCCAATGTGCACGTCATACCAGCCAACGCTGAGGTTGAGGCGATATTAAGCACGCTGAAAAAGGACGATCTGGTCTCGATGAAAGGTAAGCTGGTCACCGTAACCGATGAGTATGGCCGGTATTGGATAACCTCCATGCGGAGATCTGACACCGGGGCGGGCGCTTGCGAAATCCTATATGCCACCAGCGTGCAAATTATCAATGGTAAGCCCGAATCCATTAATCAACCGACACACAAGCCAGCGGTGGCCCACTACAGCCCAAGTGACATACAACTTCAGCCATTTCGCTACCCGGCCGAAGTCGTGCTGATTTCCGAGTTGGAAATCCCAGTCGATAACGGCGCGATCATTGTGCCAGCCGGAGATTTCATCGAAATCCTGCGCAACGAAGGCCGCTATACCCGAGCCCGCTACCGTAGCCATAATTTCTGGATCGAAAGCGACCAGCTGGACGGCTCGATCTAGTGCTCTACGTATGCTTGACCGCGATCAGGGTCAGGTCATCCATAAACATGCTGCCGCCGGTGAAGCGCTCCACCGTGGAAACGATGCCCTCATTGAGCCCGCTTGCACTGCGATCACGCAAAGACAGGGCGACCTCCTCCAGGCGATTACCGGAGAACTCCGCGCCATCGCGGTTGCTGGCCTCGGTGACACCGTCCGTGTAAAATACCGCCGAATCGCCCTTTTCAAAGGGCACGGTGCGGTCTTCGATGATCATGTCAAAGATTTCACTGGGCACCATGCCAATGGCCATCCCTTCGGAGCCGACCATCTCGGCTTTCGCGGTGCCATTGCCACTTTCGCCATGCACCAACAAGAGCAGCTCATGCCCCGCGCGCGCCATGGTGAGAGTGTCCTTTTCCATGTCGATCACGGCAAAAATGAGCGTGATAAACATATCCTGGCGCATTTCCGGCGTCATCTCGCGGTTCATTTGGCGCAGAATTTCCGCCGGCGAGTCGTAGCGCTTGGCAAAGTGGCGAAGGTTCGTCTGGCAGATCGCCATGAGCAGCGATGCTGGCACGCCTTTGCCGGAAACGTCGGCAATGGCAAAAGCCACACGCTTCTCACCCACTGAAAACACGTCGTAAAGGTCGCCGCCGATCTTCTGCGCCGGGCGGTAAAACGCATCGATATCCAAGCCCTCCAGTTGCGGGTATACGCTTGGCAAAATCATCCCTTGGATGCTGCTCGCCATCGAAATATCGAAGTCCAGTTTCTGCTTTTCCATCTGCACCTGCATGAGGTCGGAGTTGTGAATCGCCAAGCCCGCCTGCTCGGCGAGGGACTCAATCAGGGAAAAATCAGTTTCGTTAAAGGCCAGCCCGTCGGCGGGATTCGCCACAGCCAGCACGCCCAGCACCTCCGTGCGAAACGGGATTGGGGCCACGACCAGCGAACGCACCTGCAGCGAGGCGTCACCATGCTGCACCACGCGCGGATCGCTGGTGGCGTCTTCGATCAGGATCGCCTTGCCAGACTTAGCCACCGAACCGATCACGCCCTCGCCAATATCAAACACTTCCGAGCGTAAAATGCCCTCAATGAACTTGGCCCGCGTGGATAATTTCTCCCGCGAACTTTCCGGCAGAGGTCGCTGCGGCGGAAAGAGCCCCTCCACCGCCACGCCATGAAGTTTGTTGTCCTTACGCTCAAAAACGCACGCGCTGAGGGCCCCGGTGCTGAGAATCGCCGCATGCACAATGCGCTGGAAAAGCTCGTCGCGGTTGACGCCGTCGCCAATCGCCTCGACCAGGTTGTGCATGAACTCCACCACGATCTGCTTTTCCTGCTGGAGCATCTGAATGTCTTCTTCCAGCTTCTCCCGCTGCTTACGCGCGGACAGGCGGTAAAACAAGAAACCACCGAAGCCGCCAAGCAACAAGCCGAGGAAAAAGTACATAGGCCGGTAAGATTAGGAGAAAATACGGCCCATAGCAACTCCGAGGTGCAGACAATTTACCCTCTTCAGCAAATGTAACACGGCAACCCGTAAAACAGCAACATTCCGGATCAGTGCCAGCGCCCCCAAAAAAGGTCCACGATTCGGGAATACGTTATCAATCAATGACAAGTCACGATCCGCGACCCAAAGGTTAAATCCAAACTTAATGGAACCGCAATTAACTTTGCATTACAAAGTTACTTTGCCATGCAAAGCTTAAATAACCTTCACAACTCAAGCGCCTGGATTGATCATTTCAAACAAAACGGCGCACACACCCGGACATTCGACTGGCAGACCCGCCACCGACTGCCCGCCGACGCCATCAAAGACATTGCCACATCCATCGCAGAATTTCAGCGCGGAGAAAGCTCCGAAGGCCGGTACTTCATGCACGTTTCGGCGGAATTCGCCAAAGCCGTGAACGATCCTGAATACCTGCGCGCGACAGAGCTGTTCATAGCCGAGGAGAATCGTCATGGCGATATGCTGGCGCGTTTCTTAGCCCATGAAGAACAAACCATCGTCGAATCGACCCATGCCGATTCCATCTTCCGCTGGCTGCGCACTCTGGGTGGCATGGAAGGCTGCATCATGGTGTTGGTTACGGCGGAGTTCATTGCACAGGTCTACTACCCGGCTTTGCGCGATGCCACCGATTCACCACTTCTGCGCGATATCTGCGAGCAAATCATTGAGGACGAAGTACACCACATACGCTTTCAAATGGAGCGGCTCGCGCTGTTTGCCCTAGCCCGCAGTTGGATGGCCCGAAAGTCCATGGGCATAATGCACGCCGTCCTGATGACGGGTGCCACTGGCGTCGTCTGGGCCAATCATCGAAAGGTGTTTCGACGAGCAAACTTGGGCTTCTTCCGCTACGTGGGTCAATGCTACCAACGATACACCAGCGCCCGTCTGCAGGTAGAGCAAACGCGCACTCGCTGGATCAACGCCATGACAAATTCATCGACGCCCGCTGACGCTACATCTTCGCCACGGCTGCGCGCATGAGCTTCTGCACCTCGGCCGGATTCGCCTTACCCTGAGTCGCCTTCATTACGGGACCGATCAGGGAGTTCAGCGCCTTGTCGTTGCCATCCTTAAACTGGTTGATCGCCTTTTCGTGCTTCGGGTCGGCAACGATTTCGGCAACGATTTTTTCCAGCTCGCCGCTGTCGTTGTCCGCCTTGAGGCCTTTTTCTTCGACGATGGCAGACGGCATTTTGCCGGTCTCGGCCATCTCCGGCCACACTTCCTTGTTGGCAATCTGCTTGGTGATGACGCCATCTTCGGTCAAGATGACCAGCTCCGCGACGTGCGCGGGGGTAATCTTCACCGCGCTCAGCGGCTGGCGGCCCTCGCCTTCGGCGGCGGACAAGTCGCGAATCAGCTCATTGGCCACGAGATTGGCGACGGCCTTGGCTTCGCCTTTGCCCTTGGTCAACGCCAGGGATTCTTCGAAAAATTCGGCCAGTTCGCGGTCCGGGCAAAGCACGGACGTGATTGTGTAAGGCAGGCCCATCTCATCCATGTAGCGACGCTGGCGGTCAAACGGCATTTCCGGCAGCTCGGCGCGAATCTTCTCCACCTGCTCGGCGGGAATCGTCACCGGCATCAGGTCAGGATCGGGGAAATAACGGTAGTCATGGCTTTCCTCCTTCATCCGCATGGACTCAGTTTCCTGCTTGTCCGGATCCCAGCGGCGTGTCTCTTGGACAATCTCTTCAAAGCCAGTCGTCTTGGCGCGGATTTGGCGCTTGATCTCGTAGTTAACCGCATTGCGGACGCCCGAGATCGTGTTCATGTTCTTGAGCTCGACCTTGGTGCCCAACGTTTTCTCGCCCTTCTTACGGATGGAAATATTGGCGTCGCAGCGCATTTGGCCCTTCTCCATGTCGCAATCGGAGAGGCCGGCGGTGACGATCATGTTGCGCAGCGCAGTCATGAATGCAAAAACTTCATCCGCCGAATATAGGTTCGGCTCGGTGACGATTTCACAGAGCGCAGCGCCCGCCCGGTTGTAGTCCACGAGGCTGTCGTTCGTCGTGTGGGTCAGCTTACCCACGTCTTCCTCCAAGTGAATGCGATTGAGCACCACCTTGCGATGCTCGCCCATGACGTTGCGCGACGAGCCAAGCATCTCGATCTCCACCTCGCCGCCAATGCAGATTGGCTGATCGGCCTGGGTGAGCTGGTAATTCTTCGGGCTGTCCGGGTAGAAGTAGTTTTTGCGGTCCCACTTGCAGGTTTCGGCGATCTTGCAGCCGAGAATCAGGCCCATCTGCACCGTCTTGTAAACGGCTTCCTTGTTCATGACGGGCAAGGCACCCGGCAGGCCCATCACGACGGGATTCGTGAGGGTGTTGGGCTCGTGGCCATACTCATAGGCAACGCGCGTAAACATCTTCGAGCGCGTTTTTAGCTGCACGTGAACTTCCAGTCCGATTACCGGTTCAAATTCCATGGGCGTAAATTCAGAACGTTCTCCGCAAAAGGCAAAGATAAAGAGACAAAATAGCCATGTTGACAAAACGTCCACATCTACAAAGCAAACTCCGATAGGTAAAGTCGAGTCTATGCGTTGGGGATCACGCCTGTTCAGCCAGTTTAGCTTTTAGTGAGTTTAGAAACTTCAAGGCATCCTCTGTTGGCTGCATTGGGTCATATTCAATCTCCTTTGTGACCTCAGGGAAGTTCGTCTCAAGCATGCCCCACCCAAGTAACCTATCCGCCTTATTTTTAGATGTGCTCATGGCAAGCAGATGGGGTAAAACTTCTGAAAAGTCTTCATTCCTTTTCTTTAACTCTTCAATCGCAGCCCCAAAAGTGAACTGCTTGCTTCGATCGCTGATAATTTCCTTCAGTTGCTCGTTCGATTTACGGTCCATCGTCTTGATGTTACGCATCGTTCTCCAACCTGTATACAACGTGAATGCCGTCACCGCAAAAGCTAAGAACACCAGGATTAGTTTTACCGATTCGAAGAGTTCATCCATACTGTTAGCAGACTTAAACAAGTTCCCAGGAGTCGTTCAATACTTCGGCTTTGCGTCCTTTTCGAACTTCGGTCCTACAAATCGCTTAAACCACCTTGCGGAAATAGTGGGCCGACACCAGCAGCATTAGCGCAAAGGGCAACCACACGGCCAAGCTCAGCGGCATGACTCCTTGCGAGCCCAGCAGGCGAAAAACTTCCTCCAACGCGAAAAACACGGCGAACAGGCCCAGCGCCTTCGCGACGCCGACCACGGGGTTCACGCGCACGCCAGCCACGGCAAACGGCACCGCAATGCCCACCATGACCAAGCACACTAAAGGCTGCGAGAGTATCCGCTGCTGCCGGAGCTCATACATCGGCAGCTTCGGGTTCTCCGAACTGGAAAGATCGAGCAGCCGCTGAATTTCGTTGAGCGACAGATTGTCTGGCTCGTCATTCAGCGCCTGCATCAGCCAGGGGTCTTCAGTCAGCTCCGGAAACTCCCGCTCCTCAAAGCCAATCGAGTTGTAGGACTCACCGGTCTCCGGATCGAACAACATTTCGCGACCGTTCACAAAAGTCCAATGCCCGGCGACTTCGTCATAGAAAGCCTCATCGCCCACTAGGCGGCGCACTTCGCGACCTTCGTCATCGCGCTCGTAAACATTGACGCCAAAACCATCGTAAGTGAAGTCGCTGAACCGGTTCATGAACCAGATGCGATTCTCGCGCTGATTATCGAAAGACATGTGATACACGTTGCCGGTATTCTTCGAGCCATACACCTCGGCAAAGTGAGTCATTTGCCAATTATTGCGCATGAGGAGCGAGCGCTCGACCGACTCCGGCACCACGCGTGCATTCAGTGCCAGCAGCAACAGCGCTAGCAGCCCCCCCGATAGCCAAAGCGACCGCGTGATGGTAAACAAGTGCAGCCCGCCCGCGCGCATGGCGGTGATCTCGCTGTTGCGGTGCAGGTTGCCCAGCGTAAACAGAATCGAGATCAACAGCGCAATCGGCAGGATCAGCGGCAAAAAGCTGGGCAGTAGATTCAGATAATAGAGCAGTATATCCGTGGAGGAGGCGCCCCACTCCAGGTAGTCCTGCATGTCGTCCTGCACATCCTCCAGCAGCAGCACGCCGATCATCGCCGCCAGGGCCATAATAAACGCCTTTAGCCATTCAAAGAAAATGTATCGGTCGAGGAGCCTCATTCAGCGCAAGGTTCCGCCGCCCGGAGAAATTTCGCAATGCGAAAATCCCGGGCAGCGATACATGCGCGACCAGCCCTGGCAGCCAGGCCTATAGCTTCTTACCCTTGGCGTCCGTGCCGCAGAGCGACACCTCGATGCCCAGTTGGCGTGCGAGCTCAGCCTTCGCGTAGAGGCAGTTATCGGCCTGCTTGGCGGTCTCGGCGTAGGCGACGTTGATGTGGTTTGCCTTGTGGCGGGCCATCATCTGGTCGCGGCTGACGCCATAAGTGACGGCGTGCATGATCGGCCACTGTGGCGTGGTTTCGTCCAGACGGCGCTGGGTTTCGGCCTCGGGCAGCTCGATTGCCTTGGCGCGGCCGAGGTCCATCTTGAGCTTGCCGTCTTCGATGAAAATCCGACTCCAGACGATCTCACCCGGCTTGGCAATGCCGTGCAGCGTGCTGCCACCGAGCGGAAAATACATGTCGGGTTGGCGATAGCCGTGGCTGCCCTTCCAGCCGCCCACGTGGTGCTCAACCGGGGCCGAGCCACTGATGAGGAACACCCACACATACTCGTCGGTCGTGCCGGACTGGTCCCAATCGCCCCAGCGCAGGTCGTGCAGCGTGGTCTCCGTCGGCTGCTTGAGCGCGGTGTGCACGCGCTTGGTCATCATCGCGTCGAGGCCGCAGCATTCGTCGACTTCGTTGAAGTGCGGGTAGGTTTCGCCGGCTTTGATGATCTCGCCCTTGTCGTTTTTAACCGGCGGGCGGTCCGTGCTGTTGAGCATGCCTTCGACCAGGTCGGACGCCGGGCAAATGTCCTTGAGCCCCTGCTGATACTGGATGCCGATCGCCTCGCAGCCGAAGCGGTCACCAATGCGGCAAGCGGCGATGTACATTTTGCACTGATCGAGCACCTGCTTTTTGGTCAGCTCGGTCTTGCCGTTTTTACCAAAGTGGAAGTTGAAACCGCGGCCCTCGATGAAGTCAAAGACCTCCTGCGCCTCCTTGTTCGTCACGGTTTGCATCTCGGCAAAGAGCGCGCTCTGGCTGAGCTGCTCCTTGTAAACACCCAGCGGGAAGAGCAGCTCATCCGGGATCATCGCGTTATACATACCCATGCAGTATTCGTCGAACACGCCCATAATGGCCTTGTTCGTGTCGAGGTCCTTCGCGATCTTTTCGGCAATCTTCTTCAAGCGCCCCGTAGCCTGCTTGCCGGTAAACTTCTTCACGTGCGCGGTCGGGTGCTTCACCTCGCCGGTCTGCAGCCAGCCTTCGAGGTTTTTCTGAAACGCCTTGTCCGTGCTGAAGTCTTCGCTCCACAGCGTGGAATACGTCACGCCGGCCTTGGTCAGCGAGCCGTTCAGGTTGAGCATGCCCACGAGGCCCGGCCAGGTGCCGCTCCAGTTCGCAACGGTCAAAATCGGGCCTTCGTGCGAAATCAAGCCCGCCAGCAGGTGGTGCGAATACTGCCAAACTGCCTCGGCAACGATCAGCGGAGCCTTGCGGTCAATCTTGGCAAAAATATCCATGCCCTCACGTTGGCTGGCAATGAAGCCGTGTTTTTCTTCCGGCTTATACTTATGGGCACGCTTTACGGTCGCGCCAAAAGTCTTCAGCACAGCCGCGAGCTCGGCTTCCATTTTTTCCTGCTCTGCCCAACAGTTTTGATTGGCGGAGAGGCGTAAGTCGCCGTTGGCGACAAGATAGACGGTCTTTTTCTTGGGCATAATCTTCAGGGTTTAAGTTTGGCAAACAACGCTCACGGAGCGGTAATTATGGAAATTATTTTGGCAAAAATAATCCATGCCGAAAACAAAATTCTTCGCCCGCCGGGCTTTATGGACTTTCTTGCGCTTTACGGTCGCGCCTTGCCGCAGAGTGGCTATCGTGGCGGCAATTTGGTATGGAAGACAAGCAACGCGCCGAAGAAGACGCCTGGCTGCGCAGCGCCCAAAACGGCGACGCCGACGCCTTCGGCTACCTGTTTCGCCGTTACCACGAGCGCACCGTCCGCACCCTGCTCGCCATGATGGGCAGCGAGGCCGAGGCACGCGATGTCGCGCAACAGGCATGGGTCAAAGCCTGGCAAAAGATTGACCGCTATAACTTCGAAGCCGCCTTCAGCACCTGGATGCACCGCATCACCGTGAACACCGCACTCGATGCCCTGCGCAAGCGCCAGCGCGAGCAGCAGCGCACGGGCAGCGTCGAAGAGATCGAGCAAAAGCCATCCACCGACGCCACCCCCGACCGCCGGCTCCAGATCAACGAACGTTGGCGCGAGCTGTTAAGCGCCCTCGACCAGCTTCCAGAAGAGCAGCGAAGCGCGCTTGTTTTACGCGAATTAAACGGGTATAGTTATCAGGAAATCGCCGATGCCACCCACGTGAAGACCGGCACCGTCATGTCTCGCCTGCACGCCGCCCGCCAGAAGCTCGCCACCATTTGGAAAAACCGATCATGAAAACCAGCCTCCGCTCTATCCTTCTCCTGCTCATCTTAGCCATCGCCCCGGGCCTCGCCCACGCCGAGGAAGCCGTGCAAATGGAAGTCATCCTCGTCCTCGCCTCCAACACCGGCCAAGGCGTCGACCCCGCGCTCCAGCCCTACGCCGCCAATCTTGAGCGATTGTTCCGCTTTAACACCTACCAGCAGCGCGACAAAAAAACGATGACCATCAGCGTTCCCGGCGCGCGCAATGTAAACCTCTACGGCGGCACGGATTTGCAGCTCGGCTTGCAAGCCGTCTCCGATGGCAAGCTCCCGGTCAACCTCGACTGGCGACGCGGCAAGGAAAAGCTGCTGCGCACGATGATCCGCCTCAACGCCAATACCCCGACGATTATCGGTGGCCCCCAGGGACCCAATAACACCGGCACCTATCTGCTGATCATTCAGTCGCGCATGTAATTAAGAGCCTCGGCGAATCACACCGACCGGAGCAAGGCCCCACAGGGTTTGAGCGAAAGCATCCCCCGCCCCCCAAAGCATACTCATCGTTTTAAGAAAAGCATGGGGTTCGTTTTGCGCATCACATACCCATCGTTTTCCCAAAAGCATTACCATCGTTTAGGGAAACACATGCCGTAGTGTTGCCTCAACACAACTGGATGTGTGGACCCAACACATCCCCATGTGTGGCCCCAACACATTCGCTATTGTTGGACCAACACCCCCGTTGTTGTTTTGGAGAACGATTCCGTAGAGCATTTATCAACCATGTAAGGATTCGAGCGCGTACCATACCGCAGCCGGCACGCGAAGCATACGAAGAGCGGCAGCGGTCCGTTTACGTGTAAATCTAACGGTCCCTTGAGAGACGTTTCACCGTAAACTAACTCTGGGTGAATGCGAATATTTGGCAGCACCTGTGGGCGGCCAAGCGCAGGACGAACACCCCGGAGACAACATGTCGATTGAATACATAACGATCCTGATTTACTTTATCTTTCTGGTCAGCTTGGGCTTCATCGTTTCCAAGATGAATACCAACGTCGACGACTATGTGCGCGGCGGAGCCAAAGGCACGTGGTGGATTGTCGGATCGAGTATGTTCGTTGGCGGCATCAGCGCCTTTACCTTTACGGGTAACGCCTCGGCGGCGTTTAGCGCCGGCCCGACGTTTCTGGTTATCTATGCGGCCAATACAGTTGGCTTTCTGCTTTGCATGATCATCGGGCCGTGGTTCCGGCAAACCCGGGCCGAGACCTGGGCCGACGTTCTACACGATCGCTACGGCGTGCCAGTGGAGCAATTCTCTGCGATTCTTGGCGTGATCCTGTCACCGCTGTCGGCGGGTATTCAGCTCTATGCGCTGGCGGTCTTTGCCTCGTCCTCGCTCGATCTGCCGGTAACGCTGTTGATCCTTTTGCTAGGCGGCATCGCCATTGCCTACTCCACCATGGGCGGGCGCTGGGGCGTGATGACCACGGACTTCATTCAGGGAGTGCTCATGCTCGGCATGACTTTTCTGGTGTTCTTTCTCTCGCTGAAAGCTGTTGGCGGATGGAGCGCATTTATCGGCTACTTCAGTGACCCGCGCTTTGCGGATGACTTCCGATTCGTCAAAGAGCCCGGCGAATTCCACGGCGATAAATATAGCCTGAAGTGGATCATCATCATCTTTTTCATCCAGCTCAAAGGCTATGTAAACCTCGGCACAGCCGGGCGTTTCCTATCCGTGAAAGATGGCCCGTCAGCGCGCAAAGCTGCGCTGCTCGCTGCGATCTTGATGTTTCTGGGGAGCATCATCTGGTTTGTCCCGCCGATGGTCGCACGCTTTCTGTTTGAGGCTGAGATCCAAGGGATGGGCATCAAGGAACCGGCGACCGCCAGCTACTCATTCAT
The DNA here is from genome assembly GCF_027257155.1 of Cerasicoccus sp. TK19100. Taxonomy (NCBI): domain Bacteria; kingdom Pseudomonadati; phylum Verrucomicrobiota; class Opitutia; order Puniceicoccales; family Cerasicoccaceae; genus Cerasicoccus; species Cerasicoccus fimbriatus. Next base: position 138,994 of record NZ_JAPWDU010000005.1, on the reverse strand, counting down.
TGCTCAGCAGCTACTCCCCAACGGCCTCATGGGGCTGATGCTCGCGGCGATGTTTGCGGCAACGATGAGTAGCCTCGACACCAGCCTTAACGGCATGACCGGCGTCATCGTAAAAAACATCATGCCGTGGGCACGGAAGAAAATCGGCATGTCCGAGCTAACGTCGGAGGAAGGCGTCCGCTGGTGCCAATTGTCGACGCTGGGCCTGGGCGCTGCGATCATCAGCGTGGCCTGCATCTTTGCGCGGCAGGAGAAGCTAGAGCTGTTCGATGCCTTTCTGATGATGGGCGCGATCATCGGCGGCCCGCTGGGCTTGCCCATTCTGCTCGGCCTCTGGATCAAGCGAATTTATTGGGGCAGCTACTTTGTAATCATCAGCATCGCGATGATCCCCTCGATCTACTTCACGTATGATTCAACGGTCAACGAAGTTAGCTGGTCGATCCAGGACCGCATGCTTTGGATCTACATATTCGGCGTTGTCGGCTTTTTCCTGAGCCTTCCGATGTGGCGCTTGGTCAAGGAATCTGAGCGCACCCGAATCGATGCGTTCTTTAAGCGCATGCATCGCCCGATCGACTTTGCTAAGGAAGTCGGCGAAGACAATGACGCCGTCCAGCTCAAGTTGCTCGGGGTGTCATCGTTGGCCATGGCGGGCTTCGTTTGCCTGCTACTACTGGTTCCGAACAGCTTGGATTCACGCCTGCACATTCTTAGCCTCAGTGGCTTCATGGGCGTTATCGGTGGTCTACTGATGACTGCCTATCTGCGCAAAGCCAGGGCGCTCCGCAAAGCCCACAAAGCCAACCCGGACATGATGCCGCAGGCCAATGCGACTTCGGGCAACAACCAGTAATCCGCAAACATGGTCACCCAGAGAAAGCTCCTTCCGGCCCTTGGCCTCACTGCGCTCAATGCATCCAGGCGAGTGCAAACCCTGGTCACCGATTACAAGCAGACGCAGGGAATCTCCACCTTCGCGCATAAACCTTGACGAAAGAACGCCAGTTGACAGCCGGAAACCAAAGACTCAATGTGAAGGCGCTGATGGACAGTGCCGCCAAGACCCCGACGATGGCCGAGGTAGCCGCCAAAGCGGGTGTGTCCAAGATGGCCGTATCACTCGCATTGCGCGGCAGCCCACGTGTATCTGAGGCCAAGCGGAAGATGATCCTCGAAGTCGCCGCGGCGATGAACTACCGCCCCAACCCGCAGGTCCAAACACTAATGGCCAACCTGCGCGCAACGCGGCCTGTGGAAATGCACTCCGTGATCGCATGGATTACCACCTTCGGTACCGAGTTTGGCTGGGAAAAGCATCGCGTCTCCGTGGACTATTTTAAGGGCGCGTTGCTGCGCGGCAAAGAGCTGGGCTATCGGGTCGAACCGATGTGGGCTTTTTCCAAAGGAATGCGCGGCTCCCGCCTGAGCGACGTGCTCGCCGCACGGGGCATTAACGGCGTCATCATCCCCCCGACGCCCAATACGGAGACCCAGCTCGACCTGCGCTGGGAAGAGCTTGCCAGCGCGACGATCGGCTACAGCTTCACGCAGCCCAAGCTGCACCGCGCGGCCGCAAACCTACCCGATGCGATGTCGGTGGCGCTCCATAAATGCGAGCAACTTGGCTACGAGCGTATCGGCTTCGTGATTACCTCGGACACGGACTTTCGCGTGAACCACTCGTGGATGGCCGTTTATTTGGCGTGGCAACATTTTCAAAAACCAAGCCGCGTTCTTCCCATTCATTATGTGGCGGAAAACACCCCCATCGAGAAGCACCTCGGAGCCTGGGTTAAGAAACACAAGCCGGATGTAATCATCAGCCCGTACCGGGAGATTAAACTCTGGCTGCCCGAAATGCTCGGCATCAATATTCCGGAAGACGTAGGCTATGTGTCGCTCGCCAACCGGGCCGATCAGTATCTTGACATGTTGGGCGTCAAGGTAAGCGGGATCGATCAGCAGGATGACGCCATTGGCGCGGCTGCGGTGGATCTCGTCGTTGCACAATTACAGCGCAACGAAAAAGGCCTTCCGGTAACGCCCAAAGTCGTGCTCACCGAAGGCCTTTGGCGAGACGGTGAAACAGTCGGCAAGAAGATCAAACCGGCCAAGCAACAACCTGCGAAGAAAGTAAAAGGCCGCGCCGTGAGAAAAAAGCCATTGGCCACGAAGTCCTCTTAAAAAAAGAAAGCCGTCTCTCCCCAAAGAGACGGCTTTCACATTGGAGCGTTAGTAGAAAAAAGCTTATTTCCGGCGGCGCACCATCACCACGATCAGTGCAAGCGACGCAATGCCGAGCGCATAGGTGGACGGCTCTGGAACAACGGTCAACATTCCCGAGCCGGCGAACCAGTCATCGTTAATGTTGGCCGCGCCGCTGCCAGTCGCACCCCAAGTGCCGGATGCCTGGAGGACGTTGTCGAAGTATAGCCCACCAATCGTTTCATTCACACCGGCCGAGAGAGAGATCGTCGCGAAGTTACCGCTGTCACTTCCGAGGAAAAGCAAAGCAGCATCATCAATACCGTCCGTGACGCTTGAGCCGATGCTCAAGGCTGCTGTTGAATCGATGGCCGACTGTTCTACACGAACATCGCCCGTGCCGAGCGCGCCATCCTTCTCCACAAAGACCGAGCCGTTGCTAACATTCAATCCGCCCGAGAAAGTATTGGCACCCGCAGTTCCCTGAAAACTGATGAGACCAGCACCCGTCTTATTAATGGCACCTGCGCCAGTGACTTGCTCACGGAATATGATACCCGTGCGGCTGCCACCATAAACCTTTTGCACGAAAACATCCAAAGAATCGCTCAGCGCAATATTCACATCAAAGTTGATGCCAGAATTATCAACCCCAGTAGCACTATTGGTAATGAAAGCATTACCGGATGAGGCAGCGAATGTGAGCGTGGAAGTACCGGCAGTTGGTGAGCGAAGATCAAAGCCGCGTCCCGAGGTCGGCCCTACCAAGGTCATGCCGCCCAAAGTAACGTTCAACACGGAGCCATTGCCACTGGTATCGGTCGCCATGTAGAGGCTACCACCACTGCCAAAGAAGGAGTTGTTGTCGAATTGTGCGACGTCGCCTACGCCGTTAGGAACCGTCGTATTGGAGCCACCATCAACCCAGCCAACGGAGGCACCAGCGATAGCCCAGCTACCATTGTAGCCTGGACCATCCCAGAGGGCGGACGCAGCGAACGTTGAACTGGACAGGAGTATGCTAGAGGCAATTGCGAAGCGAATATTCATGGTTATTTGTGTGTGGGGTGTTGTTGTTTTGAAACGTCTCAAATGCGCCGGTTTCGCTAACGAAATGCGGCTTCTGAAATTTGAAAATAGCAATGTCAGCCGGCAATGATTTACGCAATGCACTGGCTGGTTTACGCGTAAATCAATTGCCAACCGGGCTAGCCTTGCGAGCGTGGCGTGTAAGCAGATGGCGCGACTTGCTCGTAGGTGGAGTTCTCGCCGATGGCCATGCGATAGGCGTCGAAGAGTAGCTGTGCGCCAGCCTCCTCGCCCTGCCATTTGTTGGAACCTTTGTAGATACCCATCTTGAAGAATGGGCCCTTGTCCTTGCCTTCATACCAGGTCGTGCCTTCGTAGTCGGCGACCAGTTTGTCATCCTTATAAAGCTTCATCCAGCCACCGTCACCCTCGGCCTGAAAATTAATCTCAAGCACCCAGTCGACCCATTTGCCGCGGTCTTCATCCACTGAGCCGAGCATAAACTGGTGGTTATCCGTGGTGTGCCCTTCGCCTTGATGACGGAGCTTAAAACGCCATTGGCCGTTGGAGATGTAGAGATGCGTCGGGGCACCGCCGTCTTGTGGATACTCCTTGCCCGTGCCCCAGTCATGCCACTGCGTAACGATGCTAAACATCGTATTGGCATCGAAATCTTCTGGTACGAAAATGCTCCAACCATAGCGGGCAACGCCGTAGGCCGGCGAACGCTGACCAACGACTTCAGTGCGCTCACGCTTCTTGCTAAGCTGGGCAATGTAAGAGTATTCACCTTCGCGAACCGGCCCCTCGGACTTGGCGACAATCTTGCGCGTGGAGCCCTCCAGATTCGCTGACTCGGAAAAATCACCGCCTTCGAAATTCATCCAATCGTAAAGACCGGTAGCGACGGCTTTAGCGGCAACCGGATCGTCCACTCGTTTCAAGCTCAGCTTGCTCACGGCAAGATCACAAGTGCTGGCCGATGGGCTATAGAGCTCAAACTGCACCCAAGAGGCATCGCCTGGAGCAATTGCCGTAATCTCGGCTTCCTCGCCGCCCTTGACCCAGCGGCTCTTATTCGTGAGCAGTTGTGCTTTGTTGTCGGCGTCAGACACCGGACGCTCCCGATAAAAACGGAAGTATGCCGAGAGGCCGTTGCTCCCTTCGAGCAGCATTGTGGCACTGCATCGTTGGCCCGGCTTGATGGGTAGCCACTTTGCCACGGCGACGGTGCCCTTGGAATCTGTGTCGCGGATCACGAGTTGACGCCGCCCTGCCGAAGCATAGCTGCTGGTGGACTGCGCCGTGCCGCTCACCACCCAATCACTGCTGAGTTCGTCTTCGCTCCAGCCATTGGTTGAGTAATCCAGCACCGCGCTAACGTCGCTGTTTGGCGCATGGTTAGAAGCGGATTCGGCTGACGGTGCGCTCGGTTGGCCCGCACCATTTGAAGTCAGCGTCATATTTTTTGCGACGAGATTGGTCGTCCCAGAACTGGGGCTGTAAATCCAAATACGCAGATTCGTGGTTCCCGTCGGCGCAGTGGCACTGAAACTGATGGGGCTACCACCGGCAGGCACGGGCTTAAACCATTGGCGTTTTTCTTCCAACGTTACGTCGCTGGTGTTGGCCGCCTTGACCGGAATTTTCGAGGTGAAAGTAATGTAAACGAACAGACCACCTTCACCCGTGAAATCACCCGACAGCGTGTAAGTGGCACCAGCTTGCGCGGGCAACCATTGTATCGCGCCCAGGCCTTTGCTTTTGCTTGAGTCGTGGATTTGCAGCCCACCCTCGGGTAAGCCCTTTAAGCCGGAACCGCCTGGATAGGCACTCCAGCCGGGGGGTAGTCCGCTATCAGCCGCATTGGCGAACGTGGGGTTCTCTATCAGGTTTGGCGCTTCAGCCGAGAGACTGGCGCAGAGCCCGATGATGAGAGTAGTTAAAACGACGAGGTTTTTGATCACGGTATTTATCACAGGGGTGTGGTTCATTCCTAAGACATCCAACACGAAGGGACAAATGTAAACGTATGCCGATGTTTACGCGTAAACGAATCGCCAAATTGAAAAGATCTCTCTAATGTAGTTTCGTTTTACCCATGCAGCTTGTTAGCAATTTACCCCTGCGGAGAACCAAGCTCAATCACCGCAACCCAGATTCCAAACGCCGCGGAGGCTTTGCGCTGGTGATTGCGCTATTGTTGATGGGGCTGATGGTGTCCCTGGTCCTCTCACTTTCCTCACTTACTTTGGTGGAAACCGCCTCAACCACCCAAGCCGTTAAGCGCGTCGAAGCGCGTGAAAATGCGAAGTTTGCCCTACTGGAGGCACTTGGCCAGCTCCAGCGTTTTGCCGGGCATGATCAACGCGTAACGGCGCGCGCCGACATCAACTCCGCTAACACCGGCAGCCCGGCATGGACCGGCGTGTGGGACGCCACACCTGCCGATACCAACAACCCCAGCCACGCATTGGCCCCCAGCGACAACGAACCGCTGGCATGGCTCGTCAATGGTGGCACGGCCGATGATCCACTTTCGCCGCAAGCCCCGGTTGCCGAGCCTTCGCCAAGTAACAACAATGTGTGGCTGGTAAAGTCCTTTTTGCAAACCGACTTAGCGGCCGAGCAACAGGTAAAAGTAAAGACCAGTGAGATTTCCGGGACCGATAACGACGGACGCTATGCGTTTTGGATTGGCGATGTCGGTATCATGGCATCACTCGCAGTGGTCGATGAGTCTTCGGTGGCGATTTCCGGCTCCGATGAACAAGTTCGCAAGCTAACGATCGCATCCGAATTTGATGCCGAAATGCTTTCCCCTTTATCCGCGGTTTTCCAAAAACAGAAAGAGGAAAGTGAAGATGCGCAAAACGTATTTCGCGATCAGCTATCGCGCTTGTCCAACTACGAGGAACTGCTCTTGCTCAATGATGGCGACGGCAGCGTAACGCCGCAAAACGTGGCCGATCTCTTGGGCAATGCTAGCGCACAGAGCAGCATCGGCGTGCTCAGCGACACCTTGCGGGGCGGACTCAGGCGAGACTTGACCCGCGGGCTCAGCGAGAATTTTGACTTTACCGAAGAGCCTGCGATGAGCGAAATTGGCGAAGGCTTAGCCATTGATTTTGGCAACTATGATCAGGATGGCCGTCGTATTCTTCCGGACCCTGGACCAGTGGGTATGGTGGCCCCACAAAGCACCTACACAAACAAGAAGGAGCCCGCAGCGCCGACCTGGGATTTCGTCCGCTCCTATGTCAATAATCGCGCTGGCTCAGACAACTCCATGGCTCCGGCCTTCGCGCCGTTTGCCACGCTGAACAACTACAATGCGACACCATCCGCGACGCATCCGGTCATGCCAATCGTCACCATGATAGAGCTACGATTCGGCGTGGATATTTCCGGCTCCACTTACAAGCTGGTCATTCAGCCAAACCTCATTTTATGCAATCCGTATAACGTCACCTTGGAAGAGGCGGATTATTGCGTGATGTTGAAGCCGCGCTCGAACGCGAAGAAAAACCCCAGCCCTCCTGGAGTTGAATTTAATGTCAGCGACAGCACCCAGCCGCACCTCAATCAAAAACTGGGCCCGCTGAGTTTCGCCAACCATTTGGGTAATGCCGAACTTGCGTTTAACATCACCGATTCGTTCAAACCGGGAGAGGTCAAGGTGTATTCTCTGCCGATGGACCAAGGAATGGATAGCAACACGGGTGGCGTAGTAGAGCTCAAAAAAGGCTATACCGCGAGTAACATCCTGATCGATACCGGCATTCATATAGACCCACTGCTGACGGCGGAGGGTTCGAAAGCAAAGATTGAGATTGAGGAAATTGCTCAACCGCATCCATCCATCATCTTAGCCGGTGGCCATGCCACTGCGGGCAGTTTTCCCGTTCCGTCGCAGATCATCCACTACGTCGAAACCGAGCCGAGCCTCATGGACATTAAATACGATAAGGAGACTGGCAGCAAACAAACCAAACCTTATGCGCGCATGGAGTTTCTGGAGGGCTCCGCGCCAACAAATACACTGTCGCTGATTACGTTTCGCTTTACCCTGACCACGCCTAGCAACGGCTATCTAACGAGTGGAAATCAGCCTGGATCGGCCAATCACGAATTACCCAATGATCACCCCGCGCGCACTTCATCCGGGGGCACCGCCAAAGAAGAATCGGCAGGCATGCGCTCACTGATCGACGCAAACCCGCGCGCACTCCTCTCCCAACGTTTGGCCGGATGGGACAACAGCCCGCTGTTTCACTTCGACAGTTACCGGAATGCCGATTACCAGGTGCCCGTTGCCTATGACATGGAACACGCATTCTGGGGCGGCAGCATTGAAGACGATGGCAACGGCTCGAGCGAAGTCATTCTTTTCAATGTGCTGCGCGAGAATGACGAGCTCGTTTCCCTCGGCCAGTTGGCCCATGTCAACTGGGGGACCGGCGGCAAGCATCCCGCCTATCCATTGGGCAATAGCTATGCATCCATTTTCTATGAGCATGATTCCCGCGACTTCAGCTACGCGCTGAACGAGGCCCTATGGGACCGCTTTTTCTTCTCATCCCTACCGGAAGGAATTGATGAAGATACGACTGCCGATCTCGCCAATTCACGACTGGTCTTTTACGATGCCAATGCGCTATCCGATCTAAGCGGGCTAGGTGGCATGCGTGGCTATGATGAAGCGGCCGCTCACTTGATGATCAATGGTGCCTTCAATGTGAACTCAACGTCGGTTGATGCGTGGGCGGCTTTTCTCGCGGGCATTCCACAGACGAATTACGGTTACGAAGCGCCGGATGGCGCGGCCCAAACCGATGGTGACGTGCGCCCATACTTACGAATGCGCCGACTGCATGCAAACGATCCACGCGCTCAGCAGGGCCAGCTCTATGAGTGGTCCGGCTATCGCACATTGAGCGGCGAAGAGCTCTACCAAATTGCCGAGCAGATTGTGCTGGGCATCAAAGAACGTGGACGCCCCTCGCGCAGTTTGGCGGAGTTTTTGAATCGCGACTTAAACGTCGACGCGACCAATCCCCGCAACCAGAAAGGCATCGTTCAAGCTGCGATCGATTACGTGGTCAACCAAGATGACCCAAGCATCGACAGTCCCGGCAAAACAGTTCTCGACGAGCTACCCGGCGTCATCGCGGCCAATAGCATCAACCAGGCACTGATCGTTGAGGAGGCATTAATCAATGCCGACAACCCCGACGCCGCCCGCGGAAAACTTCGCGCTACCGGCGCACCCGGCTTTGTCATGCAAAGTGACTTGATCACGCCCCTCGCTCCAGCAATGAGCGCGCGCTCGGACACTTTCATGATTCGGGCTTATGGCGATTCGCGAAATCCCATTACCAATGAAATCGAAGGCCGGGCATGGTGCGAAGCCTACGTGCAGCGCCTGCCAATTTTTCTCAACGATGAACCACCCGAGACTGCACTCGAGGATTTAGCAGCGGAATCTCCCAGCCGAAAGTTGGGCCGCCGCTTCGTGATTACCTCTTTCCGCTGGCTCTCAGACAACGAAATATGAGAACGCTGATCGTCATTTTAATCGCCGCCCTGTTCGCGGCAGCTCCCATGCTTAGCGCACAGGATGAAGAAACACCCTGGGTAAAGACCGAGCTGAGCATCATCTGCTGGGATAGCGAACTGCAGCTTAGCTACCCTGGCTACGACGATGAATCGCCCATCATTGCCCCAAGGCAAATGCGTTCGCAGCGCATTGCCTACGAAGGGCCTGCGCTTTTCACGCTATCTGGAACTCCGACCCTGGACGGCGTAGCGATCGCATCCCCAACCGCAATTGCCAAGGTCGAGCTAAAACCGGGAGTCTCCAAGCAGTTGCTGATTCTGATTCCAAACAGCGAGCCCAGCACCCCCTACCGGGCACTCGTGATCGACGACAGCTTCGGCAAATTCCCGCCGCAATCGATCCGGTTCATGAATTTCACAGACAACGAATTTTCCGGACAATTGGCCGATGTGCAGTTTCAAATAGCGGCGCGCCAAGAAGCCATAATCACGCCAGCCTCGCTGAGCGCCCCCAAGTATCTGGCACCGCTGCGCCTGATTCGGAAAATGGAAAATGATGGCTCTTGGCGTCCAGTCAAATCGACGATTTTCCAACTGCACACCAACATGCGCATTCTCGTGCTACTGCTTCAAGACCCGCAGCGTCCGTTTGACGTGAAGTTCGTGCTCCTGCGCGATGAAACGCCTAAGACTACGGAAGAAACCGTGGAAATCGAGAGTTAGCCAATAGAAACACGCCCTCAAAAGGGCACTCTAATTCCCCAAAAAATGGAGCCACCTGTCGGAGTCGAACCGACGACCTGGAGATTACAAATCAACCGCTCTACCAGCTGAGCTAAGGTGGCCAAGTGGGTCTTATAACCCGTAAAAGTTGAACTGGTTTAGTGATACCCGCGCAAGGGGCAAGCGCTTTTTAGAAAAACCTACTTCAGCACGTTTTCCGTTTCCGGATCGAAGAGGTGGGCTTTTTCCAAATCCAGCGATACTTTGACGCTCTGTCCGAAGTCGAACTTGTGCTCTGAGTGGACCTTCGCGATGAAGCTGTGGGCTCCGGTATCGAAGTAAAGATAGGTCTCAGCGCCCATGGGCTCGGAAACTTCCACCTTGGCGGTGAGGCAACGCGACTCGTCGAGATTGTGCACGGTTACGGCGTCGGCGATGTCCTCGGGACGCACACCGAGCACGATGCCCTTGCCCTGGTAATTCTGGGCTAGGCGCGAGAGACGGTCGTCGAGCGTAATGCGGATCGGGGCACCGGCGGTGTTGTTCTCCACGAAAATCAGCTTACCGCCTTCGGAAACGAGTTGGCCGTGGAAGAAATTCATGGGCGGGCTACCGATGAAGCCGGCCGTGAACATGTTCTCCGGGTGGTTGTAAAGGTCCAGCGGCTCATCAACTTGCATGATGTTGCCGTCCTTCATGACGCAGATACGATCACCCATGGTCATCGCCTCGGTCTGGTCGTGCGTCACGTAGATCATCGTGGCATTGAGGCGTGCGTGGAGCTTAGAAATCTCCGTGCGCATTTGCACGCGCATCTTGGCGTCGAGGTTGGAAAGCGGCTCGTCGAAGAGGAACACCTTGGGTTTGCGGACAATCGCGCGGCCCACAGCCACACGCTGGCGCTGACCACCCGAGAGCTGCTTGGGCTTGCGGTCGAGCATCGAGTGCAGACCGAGGATTTCAGCGGCGTCATCGACACGCTTTTTAATTTCGTCGCGCGGGTATTTGAGCAATTTCAGGCCAAAGGCCATGTTGTCGAACACCGTCATGTGCGGATACAGCGCGTAATTTTGGAAAACCATGGCGATGTCGCGGTCCTTGGGCTGCACGTCGTTGACGACGCGGTCAGCGATAGAAATCGTGCCGCCGGAGATGTCTTCCAGGCCAGCGATCATGCGTAGCGAGGTGGACTTGCCACAGCCGGAGGGGCCAACGAGCACCATGAACTCGCGGTCGCGAATTTCCAAATTGATGCCTTTAACGGCACGGAAGGTCGTACGCTTGTCGTCGCGGTATTCCTTGACCAAATCTTTGAGGGTTACTTCTGCCATGGTAATTATCCTTTCACCGCGCCTGCGGAGAGACCTTTCACAAAGAGTTTCATCGAAAATAAGAAGAGAATGAGTAGCGGCACTGAGGAGATCGCAAAGCCCGCCATGAGTTGACCGTATTGCTTCACGTATTCGCCGTCGAGGCGATACAGACCAACGGGGATCGTCAGCAGCTCGTTGTCACGAAGAAGCAAGAGCGGCAAGATGACGTTGTTCCACGAGGCCAGAAAGTCCATGATGCAGGTAACGGAAATAATCGAGGCCGAAAGCGGCAGCACAATGTGCCAGATTTGCTGTAGGTGCCCTGCCCCGTCAAGCTGCGCGGACTCAAATAGCTCCTTCGGTATGTCTTCAATAAAGTTACGCAGGATGAAGACACCCGTCACCTGCCCACCGACAGCGGCCATCACCACCAGAGCCCAGAGGCTATTGATTAAATTCAATTGCCGGAGCAGGTCGAACAAGGTCACCAGCGCAGCAACCGTGCCGGGCAGGAACATCGTTGCCATGACGAGATAGAAGATAAGGTTCTTCCCCGGGAAGTTATACCGCGCGATGGCGTAACTCGCGCACAAAACGATAACCAAGGTGATCGCGGTGCCGCTGACGGAGACGAAGATCGAGTTGGCGATATAGCCGCTGACGGTGTCCCAAGCATAGGCCCAGTTACCCCATTTCCAATCGGCGGGAGAGTCGAAGAACCAGGGATTGGCCAGATACTGTTCGTTGCTTTTGAAGCTGACAACGAGCATCACGAACAGCGGCACGAACGCAAAGAACAGCACGAAGATCAGATAACTGACCTTAATTGCTTCGCCTATTTTGCTGTTTTGTTGCGACATAATTATTTATCCACCTTTACGTATTTCTGGTAAACGATCGTCAAGAGCAGGATGATCACGAACAGCACCATGCCCAAAGCACAAGCGTAGCCGAAACGGCCTTCTGAGAACGCCGAGCTGAACATATACAATCCGGGCACCATCCCCTTGTTGCCAGGACCGCCATCGGGGCCGAGTAAGATCAGGAAGGTCTCATACTGTACGAGCGTGCCGATCGTCATGAAGATCATGTTGATGCGGACCTGCGTCATGATCAGCGGCAGTTCGATGCGGAAAATCATGCCGAGTGGGCCAACGCCATCGAGCTCAGCAGCTTCGTAAACATCCTTGGAAATATTTTGCAGACCGGACAGGTAAATCAACACACCAACGGTGCCGACCCATGGGAAGCCCCAGAAGAGCAATGCGGGAATCACGAGATCCTTGTTACCGATCCAGGCAGGTGTGCCCATATCGAACTGACCAATGGGGTTCGTCCAGATTTCGCCAAATAAAATGAAGAATGAACCAACGGCCAGCACGCCCAAGCCGATCCAATTAAGCAGCGGACGTCCAGTGAAGTAATCCATTTTCGAACGCACGGCCTCGAAGACAGCGATGCCAATAACCAATGCAATCGGCAGGCGCCAGAGCTCGCCCCAGAACACCACCGTGCCAGCAAGCATCATGAAGGGCCAGGAAATCCAGCTGTTCCCCAAGCGCTTAGAGAGCCAATACATCCAGGCAATCAGGGCGATGAAAGGGACCAACAAGGTCGCTGGTGTCGCAAACAAGCCGAGAATACTAGCGAGCGGTAAAACAATGCTGCCGGCCAGTAGAGCACCGTAATCCGTGAAACGCGATTTGCTCAACTCTTGGCGCGTGCCAAAGGCAATGATCATGGCACCAATAACCAAGACACCGCCCAAGCCTCCGAAGACCGGGCTGATAAAACCGTTCGTCACGGGTGACAAAACAGAGGCCACCTTTGGCATGGCGGTATCCATCCAGTTCAGAACGCTCATACCGCCAGTCGCGTTGAGGAAGCGATTGAGCAGACCAAAGTCCGGATCGTAGAAGCTTTTCCAGATCAGGAGCCAAACCATGGCCGGAATGATCATGGGCACCACAAAGCACACTTGGAAGATGTAGCGGAGCTTGTCGTTCATCAAGCGGTGCAAGGCAATCGCGGCGAGAATGCCCGGCCAGAGCTTTACCATGTTTGCTGCCAGCAAGATACCCACCAGCTTAAACGAATCCCAGAACTGCGGGTCGGAAAATGCCTCAAGGAAGTTGCGCAGGCCAATGAACTCCTGCACCACCGGGGGCTTCCACCGGAAGAACGACATGAAAACCACGTCAATCTTCGGGTAGTAACTGAAGATCAGCAGGGAGACCGTCGTTGGAAAGCAAAGCAAATAGAGCGCAAGGTAAAGCTTTCCCTTCGGAAAGAGTCCCTTGGATGGACTGCCTTTGGTCGCTTTTAAATTAGTAGCCACGGGGAATTCAAATACAGTAATTAATCAATATCCGGGAAAGGTTCGCCCGGGTGAAGTCGGCTCCAGATCAAATCAAGCATTACGCCTTCATCGCTACCCAGGCTCTGATAGAACAAAGACTGGAAGCGGTTAGCCACTTTGGAATCATGATCCTTCGCCGCAAAAAACTCTTCGACCGACAAGTTGCGATCCAGTGCACGGGTGCGATCTCTCGCATTTTGACGATCTTGATACCAGTAACCTTGCATGCCCTGGTATGGATTTTCCAAAAATTCCATGAATCCGTTGGAGAAATCTTCGTAAGACATTTCACCAGTCACCATGAGCTTAAAGTCACCCTGCCACTTACTGCGAATCGGGGCACGTGAATTGGTGGGGTTAAAGGTCATTTCACCCGGATAACCCTCGATGATTGGAGAAAACTCCACCATAGATTCCACCGGCTTCGCGCCAAGGGCAGCAGGCAGCCAAGCTGCGCGGCGGTTGAACTCCTCATTGATCGGCTGCGATGAGAGGAACTTGAGGAAGTCCAGGGACCAATCAAAATTCCGCGACTGCTTATTCACCGCCAAGGGTACGCCGGCCTTAAAGTTAGCCTCCGATGGCAGGTAGTATAGCATATCAGCCCAACGCTCATCGGGCGCGGGCGTGGGAACTGGCTTGATCTGCACCTGGAAGCGCTTGCTGGGGTCCTCACTTTCCTGTGAGCCTTTGTAAACGCCAGCGGCATCCCAGCCACCAGATGCAAAGACTGCGGCATCACCGGAAACGAAGCGACGCTGCACTTGCTCGCGGTCGAGGCCCATATACCCAGCGGGGTAAAAACTGCTAAAAAGCTTGGCCAGCTTGACGAACTCAATAATCGGCTCGTCCTGGAAGGTCCAGGCACCACGGTGCAATGCATCCATTGCCTCCAAGCCACTGATGCCCGGCGACCCATTTTGCTCGATCTGGTTGTTACCCAGATGACGGAAGAAGCTGATCTGATAGCGGTAGATAGGGTCACCAATCGCATAGTTACCAACCGAGATTGGCGTGAGGGTGCTACGGTCCTTCTCGATAGCCATTTCTTCAATCGCAAAGCAGAAGAGAATGAACTGCCCCAAGGTTTCGGGGGGAACATCCGCCTTGTCCAACCAAGTCCGCAACCGCTCATTGTCGGGCAAATAACCAGTCACTTCGCCATCGACATCATTGATCCAGACCTGCTGCAACCACTCTGGCTGCGGTTTCTTGTCGATGTTGGCGAGAATGTATTCCTTCGCTTCATTAACCAGCTTGGTGTTGTAGAACATGCGAACGCTGCCGAAGCTACTAACCGGCACCGAGTAGTAATCGTTCAGCTCACCTTTCCAGCCACCTTCCATACCATCGAGGAAGGTTTCCTTCCATGGAGAAACTGCCAGATATTCGCGCAATTCCTCTTCCATCTCTGGGTCTGTATACTCACGGGAATTGTAAGGATTGGGCTCCTTCACATACTCACCCAGCGACGCATAAAAGCGCGCGATCGAGCTACCCTCAATGATGGTGGACATACCTGCGGCTGCGATGTCTGGCGCGGTGCCACTAATCAGGTGCACGTTCATGAATTGGGGATACACCCGGGTGGGCAGCGCCATTTGTGTCACTGTGATCCCGGCTTCCTTAACATGCGGAAGATTATTGTATTCATTCATAGCCCACTCAAGGGCCTCACGATAACCTGGCTCTAGCTGCCAATGCGCCACGCGCACGATTTTGTTATCACCATCATCACTATGAGTAGCGCTATAAATGAAGAAACGGCCGGCACTAAAAAGGTAAGCAATCAGCAAAATGCCGAGCGCCACCAAGTTCCAGTTAAAGCCTTTGCTCTCTGAATCGTCTTTGCTCATACTACCAGGTCTGCAGTTCAGGAGGAGTAATACCGCTATCCGGGTGTTTTTTCACGTATGCGCGAACATAATCGCGTGAAAGTGTGCCATACGGGCTGCGGGGAAACTCGTTAACAATACGTGTCCACAGGCGGACTGCTTCGCGCTCCTCCCCTAATTCATTAGCCCATTCGGCCATACGCCAAAGGAAAAAGTGCGTCGACGCGTCATTGGAGAATCCGAGTTCTTCCGCAATGAGATAATACTCCAGCGCCTTGCTCGGATCTTCCATGCCAAAATAATAGGTATCACCCAAATACTGATAGGCGATGTTCGCCCAGTTGGAGTCCGGATCACGCTCAATCTGCTCTTGGATGATTTTGATACCTTCTAGAATAGAAGACGTATCCAGTTGCTGGATGTAAGTCTGCGCCAATCGCAGCGAGGACTGGTAACCGAACTCCCCGGTGGGATGGGTTTCCATTACATCGCGGTAAAGGGCGCGAGCCTTGTCCAAGTCAACAACATCGCCGGGGTAATCATTCACCTCATAGATACGCGCCAGCGAAAGCTTAACGCGTGTCTTCCAATCGTCGGAAATATCTGCCGCCAGCAGCTCATTGAACAAACCTTCTGCTTGGTCGATCGTCTCAGCGCGAGGCGGTGGGCGATGCCAGCTTGCCAAAGCGTAGGCATATGTCGCATCAAGCCATTTTTCATCCGAAGGCGAGAGCTCGGGTTGTGCGATGGAGAGCTGATCATAAGCCTCGCCGAAATCAAACATCTCCAGCGCGTCCAGGCCTTTTTCGTAGGCTGAGAGTTCTCCATCACCCGACCGATCTTGAGCGTCACAACCGCTAAAGATGAGCGTAAATGCCGTAATCACTTCTATGATCACGAGCCTACCATAAAAGTTAAACTTGGAGTTATTGGGATTCATTGATCGGGGGAAACCACCAATGAGAGTAAATGAACTAACCTTGTCCACCTAAAAATTGCATCCTTTGTTTAATAACTTGTTAGAGAGTATGGTTTAATAAATTTACCGAAATCGAGGTCATCAACTTGCTGACTTACTCACCCGTCAGACGAATCGATAGTCAAGATTTTCAAGTTACAATAATTCTGCAACCGGTGCATTTTTGGCAAAAAGTTTCACCGTTTCGATTCCTTTTCGAACATCATTTCCAGCGCCGCTGATCGTGCTGGGTGTAAACGTCAGCATCAACAAAAGATAGAAAATTGAAGCTCAAGCGTAGCCAAAAGCGAAAACATCTGCTTACTCTTGCGCCATATGTCGTATTCCCCCTCTGAAAATCGCTACAAGAACAACCCCGCCAACTGGTTTCGCTACTGCGGCAACTCCGGCTTGAAACTACCCGCGGTCAGCATGGGTGCCTGGCACAACTTCGGCGCGCCGGGTACCGACTCCCTCCACAGCGGTGACGAGGCGACCATCCACGCGAATTGCCAACAAATGCTTTTTACCTCCTTCGATCTGGGCATCACCCACTTCGACTTGGCCAACAACTACGGCCCTCCCCCCGGCTCAGCCGAAGAACGCTGCGGTAAAATTATCCGCGAGGACTTTGCCAATCACCGCGACGAACTCATCATCTCGTCGAAGGCCGGCTACCACATGTGGGATGGCCCCTATGGCGACGGCGGTTCGCGCAAATACATCATCAGCTCCTGCGACCAGTCACTCAAGCGCCTGCAGCTTGATTATGTGGACATCTTTTATCACCACCGCCCGGATAACGAGACCCCGCTGGAGGAAACCCTGGCCGCGCTCGACTATCTCGTCCAAAGCGGACGTGCACTCTACACGGGTTTTTCCAACTACTATGCGCCGGAGCATGCCCGGCAAGTCGTGGAAACCTGTCGCCGCAATGGCTGGACGGTGCCCATCATCCACCAGTTCAGCTACAGTATGCTCAATCGCGAGGGGCGCGACGCATTACTTAAAACCAACGCTGCTGATGGCGTCGGCACAATGATATTTAGTCCGCTTGCAGGTGGCCTTCTGACTGGGAAGTACCTGCAGGACATCCCGGAGGATTCCCGCATCGGCAGCCAAAGCGTTTTCCTGAACGCCGACCGCATCACCCCCGAACTCCAGCAGAAGCTCCGCGCCCTCAATGAAGTCGCCTCCGAGCGCGGGCAAACCCTCGCACAACTCGCGTTAGCGTGGGTGCTTCGCCACCCGGAAACCACCAGCGTCTTGATCGGTGCCAGCCGCCCCAAGCAGATTACAGACTGCGCCAAAGCACTGGACGCAGGCCCTCTGAGCGACGAAGAATTGGCGAAAATCGATTCCATTTTGAGCTAAGTCTCCGTTCCGAATCGCTATTTCGATGATATCGGGTCTTAGCTGACAACTGACACCGGGAATCACCTATACAGCAAGGATTCGTCAACCAATGCTTGCAATTAGTCCGCAGTTGATTAATCGTATGCATTCAAACCCCTTACTTTATGAAACTCCCCTATCGTACCCCCCGACAGGGTTTTACCTTGGTAGAACTCCTGACAGTTATCGCCATCGTCGCCATTTTGGCCACGATCCTCATACCCGCAGTCGGCAAAGTCCGACATGCCGCCAAAACCAGTGAGTGCCAATCAACACTTCGCAACTGGGGAAGCTTACTCCAGGTTTATGCGCAGGAAAATGATTTCCGCATGCCAAACCCATGGTTGCCCAAACAAGCGAGTGAAGAGTTGGACGACAACCTGCCCTGGACAGCTAGCTTGGTAAATAATGGCTACATCACAAAGGACGAAACTTATAACATGATGGTTTGCCCAAATACCGACTGCCTTGCTGGGGAAGGCACGGTCTGCTATGCAATGAACAAAAACCTGGTGACCAGATGGGATCAGCAATATTGGTATCATAACAAGCTGATAAACCCAACCGACACGGTCATGCTTGGCGATGTTGGCATCAATGAAAACTGGGGTTTCGGAGGCAAAGGTAGTGGTGGCACCACACTGGCCCACCCCGACGAAGCAACCCGACCGGTTGACACGCTTGGATTTCGCGAGGCCAACAACACCGCAAACATTCTTTTTGCCGACGGCCACGTGGAGGGCCTGACCATTGATGAGGTGACACTCAAAATGTTTCACCCCTTCTAAGAGAATCATTTTTATCTCGCACTAGCGAAACGCTTCGCAACTTACTGGGGGGGCATGTCATCGCCCCCCACCCTGACACCAAACCACTGTTTAAACCAGAACTGGGAATTCCGCCAGGCTGGCGAAAAAACATCGCTCCAGGCGACCGTCCCGGGTTGCGTACATACCGATTTGCTCAGCCATGGGTTAATCCCTGATCCCTTTTGCCGTCGCAACGAGCATGACCTGCTCTGGGTCGAACAGACGGACTGGCAATATCGCACGAGCATTACGTTAACCGAGGCTGATCTGGCCGCCCAGCACGTGAGCGCCGTGGATATTTACACGGTATTCGACGGCGTCAAAGCCGCTTCCGGAGAACTCTCCTGGCAGGTCTGGTCAGTCGCCGAAAACAAATTGCTGCTGGAGGAATCCAAGGCCGTCAAGCTCACCCCCGGCAAACCCATTTCTGGCAAAAAGCTCGACCTGGCCAAGCAAGTTGAATCCCACAGTTTCGATGACTTGATCATCCGCACGCGCCTCACCGCGGAGGGTTACGAAGACAGCGTTAACACCACCTGCCTGACCGGACCCAAGCGTCTGGAATTCCAGTTACCGAAAATAAAAACCAAGGTAGCCAAAGCCAGCGACGGTGCGTTCGCCATCACATTATCCACGGATAAAATCGCCTACCGCGTCTACCTGAATCTCGACGGCGCGATTCCGCATCGCTTGAGCGACAACTTCTTCGACCTCTTCCCTGGCGAAGAAAAAAACGTCACCCTGCGACTGTTTGACAATATCTCTGTCGCCGAAGTACGAAAGAGGCTGACCGTTTACTCTTACCGCGAAAGTTATCTCGACTAAATGAGCACAGAAAAGACAGTTCGACTCGGCATCATCGGCCTTGGCACGATGGGCAACATTCACGCCAGAAACATCCTCGAAGGACGAGCGTCCGGCCTGACGCTGGCCGCCATTGCCGACGCGGATGAGGCCCGCCTCAGCGTATTTTCGGAATCGGTGGCGAAGTTCACTGATTCCACCACAATGATGGACTCCGGCCAGGTGGAAGCGGTGCTTATCGCGACGCCGCACTTCAGCCACACTCCCCTGGGAATTGCGGCGCTCGAGCGCAATTTGCACGTGCTGGTGGAGAAGCCTATTTCAGTCCACAAGGCCGATTGCGAGAAACTGATCCGCGCCCACACCAACCCTGATCTGGTCTTTGGCGCGGTCTTCAACCAACGCTGCACGCCACACTACCGAAAGCTGCGCGAGCTGATCCAAAGTGGTCAGCTGGGCGAGATACAACGCGTCAACTGGACCATCACCGACTGGTACCGCACCGACACCTACTACCGCATGGGTAGCTGGCGCGCCACTTGGAAAGGCGAAGGCGGCGGCGTGCTGCTCAACCAATGCCCGCACAACCTGGACTTGCTACAATGGCTGTTTGGCATGCCGAAAAAGCTCACCGCCATCTGCCAGTTTGGCCGCCATCATGACATTGAGGTGGAAGACGACGTGACTGCGATGCTGGAGTTCGCCAACGGGGCCACCGGTGTCTTTGTCACCAGCACGGGAGAGGCTCCCGGAGTCAACCGACTCGAAGTGGCCTGCGATCGCGGGCTGATCATCATTGAGGGCGAGAAGTTTCAGTTCACCCGAACCGAGAAACTCGTCTCCGAGCACTTGCGCCAGTCCACTCACGGCTTTGATCGCCCGGAAAAATGGCACATCGATATACCGCATCAGGCCGGTGCAAACGGCCATGTCGCCATCCTCACCAATTTCGCCAATGCGATTCTCCACGGCGAGCCGCTCATTGCGCCAGCCGCGGAAGGCATCCACTCGGTGGAGCTCGCCAATGCGATGCTTTACTCCACCTTCAAGAGCCAGCCGGTCGTCCTGCCACTGGATGGGCAAGCCTACGAAGCAGAGCTGGTCGCACGCTATTAGAGCAACCAGAAAGTATCTCGCGCGGGCCGCTACGCTTCCAGCGTAACGACGCAGTTTTCGGACATCTTCAAAATACGAGTACCCAGAACTTTCTGGGGCTCGTCGCGCGGCACTTCCACGCCATCAAGTTTGGTCGAGTTGCTGACGGCCTTGGGCACAACCACGAACCAATGGCCTTCCTGCTTCAAGATTTTCACATGAATCCGGGACACCGTCTTAATGAAGTAAAAAACGTCTTTGGCCACCGTGCCTTCGCGACCAAGAATGTCGCCATGGTGCGCCAGGTAGGTCTTGCCTTCTACGGTCACCTTAAGGCCGGGTTCAATCGTCGTGGAATCGTGTAAGCTATCAGGCATTGTGCAGGAATTAATTTTCGGGCGAATTGTGGAAAGTAATCGGTATCAGTGCAACGCGAAAGCCGATGCGCGGGTCCTTTGTTTCCGGTGGGTAACTTTCGCGAACACTCACACGTAAGTCGGAACCACCCTGCGTATAATTTCCACCACGGACGACTTTGGCCTCGCCGGTTTCCGGGCCAGCAAAGTCTTTAACCTCGCCCCCAGGCAACGGGCCATACCAGTCCAGCGTCCACTCGGAAACATTGCCCACGGTGTCATATAACTGAAACTCGTTCGGCTCCAGTTCGCCCACCGGATGCGAGCGCATCTCAGAATTAACGGAGTTCCAAGCAAATCTTTCAAATCTGCCCTGCTGTCCGTAGTAGCCATTCACGGCACCAAGGGATGCGTATTCGAACTGAGCCTGAGTCGGCAGGGAAAACGTATAGCCCTCCGGAATTTGGCTCGCATAAACCTCGTTCAATTTCGCGCAAAACGCCATAGCCTCGCTCCAGGAAACATTTTCCACGGGGTGCTTGCCATGGACGTTTTCGCTGGGGTTCATGCCCATGAATTTTTCATATTCATGCTGCGTCACCTCATGCTGGCAGATCCAGAACCCTTGGGTGAAGTCGACCAGCGTGGAGCTGTCATTCACGGAATCCCCTACACGATGCGCAGGTGATCCAATCTGAAAACGAAATGGCGGTGCCCAGCGAAACACCATGCCGGTATTCTGCAATTTGAAATCATAACCGCGGCGTGGGGCCTCTACGATATCCGGCCCCGCGCGATTGGTAATACCCGTGGAAATAATGCCCTCAGGCACACCACGATGCATACCGGTGTTAATCGTCTGGCCGGGGCCAAAGTTGGGGGATGGCGGACCCTCACCCATGGTGTCAAAGTTGGGCGGACCGGGATACTGTCCACCCGGCGTCGGCCGCGCATTCAAACCTGATGGCCCTGGGCCCGCGGTCAGGTTTGCGTTGTTGGCCAAGGGTGACGCATTAGCCTTAATCGTGGCTTCATGACTCCCCTGATGAAACGCGAGATAGGCGATAGCGCCGCCACCCGCCACGCTGCAAAGCACCAGTAGCACCAAAACCAGCCCAGACAATGGCGACTGCCGCTGCTGGATCGTGACCGGCTGCTGAGTGTTTGCGGAATCCGTTGGCTCTTTTACCGTTGTTTGCGCTGTCGGCGGGTGGCGGTAATTACGGCCACTAAGTTCAATCGAGTCCCCCGCATCACGGATCGTCGGCGCCGCTGGCCCAGACGAATACGCCCCGCTCATCGGCATGGGAAAAGGCGTGGCACTGTTGGCCAGCCCTTCAGTCAGGCAAAGTCGATTAATGACTTCCGCCGCCGAGCTGGGGCGATCGGCAGCGTCCTTCGCCAGACAGGCCGCGATAGTGTCCTCCCATGCTGGCGGGATTTCCTCACCGATGATTTCTAATTCGGTGCGCCGCTCCTGAATACTTGGCGGCATGCTCTCGCGAATTTGCAGGCTGATGTCGCCCGTGTAGAAAACCGGTTTGCCCGTGAGCAAATCAAACAGCGTCGCCCCCAGCCCGTAAATATCGTGGGAAATACAAGGGCGCTGCCCCATGAGCTGCTGCGGGCCCATGTAAAGCATGGTGCCGCGCAGCCCCATCGTGCCCGTTAGCCGGGTATGGGCGTCATTCAGACTCGAGGAAATGCCGAAGTCCGCCACCTTGAGGCGGTTCTTTTGGTCGACCATCAAATTGGCCGGCTTCAGGTCGCGGTGGACGATCTCCGCATTCGAGTGCGCATAATGAAGCGCCGAACAAAGCTCCATCGTCAAAGAGGCGATTTCTGCCACTTCAAAATAGCTACCATGCCGGGTATCGCGCAGAGTGGAGAGGTTGTTCCCCTCCACGTATTCCATGGCGACCGCTGCACGGTCATCACCGGAGAAAAACCCGTAAACCCGGATGATATTCGGGTGCGCGAGCTCCATGCCACGGCGGGTTTCCTTCTTCAGGTCTTTAATCGCCGCACTGTCGAAAAGCAGGTTTTCGGTGAGAAATTTGAGCGCAATATCTTTCTCCAGCTCAATGTCGTGCGCCAGCCAAACCACACCCATTCCGCCTCGTCCCAAGAGGCGTTTTAAACGATACCTGTCAAAAACCGTCAGGCCGTTAGTGAGCTTAGCCGTGGCATTCATTTACGTTATAAACCTGACTTATCATTCAAGTTGAGGCAATTCATGAAGTAAAACCCGAAAATGCACCTTAATTCAGGCATATTAGGCCCTAAACCCTAACAGACCGAGGCAAGATTGGAGTATTCCGCAGAGGTAGATATTCCCCTTGATAGAATCGAAATCCCATTGCCCAACATTGAGGCATTAAACGGGCCAAATTGCCCAAGGTCACTTGATTCACAAAAATCAGGAATGGAGGTGCGGGGCGGAATCGAACCGCCGAATACAGGTTTTGCAGACCCGGGCCTTACCACTTGGCTACCGCACCATTGACCAAAGCGAACAAGCCAACGTAAAAATCCGAACCTTTCAAGCGCTTTTTGCGTTTTTTCCACATTGGCGTTTTTCGTCTTTCGCCGAAGAGCAATATAATCTAAACCCACCCCAATGCCGACCAAGGTCTTCTCTATCGCCAATCAAAAAGGCGGCGTGGGCAAAACCACGACCGCGATCAACCTCGCCGTGGGCTTGGCCCGCCGCAAGGTGCCTACCCTCCTGATCGATCTCGACGCCCAGGCCAACGCAACCAGCGGCCTCGGATTCGAAAAAGAGCCCGGCGGCAGCCTCTACGACGCCCTTCATGGCGAAGGTGAGGCCATGGACAAGATTCAGGAGACCCGCGATAAGAATCTGTGGATGATCCCCTCGGAAGTCGACTTGTCCGCGATCGAGGTGGAGCTTGGCCAAAAAGAAGACTACCTGATGCAGCTCAAAAACGTGCTGGAGCCCGTCAAGCAAAGTGGCCAGTTCTCCGCGATCATTCTGGATTGCCCCCCTGCCCTCGGCATGATCTCGATGAACAGCCTGACCGCGGCGGACTACCTGCTCGTCGCTCTGCAGTGCGAATACCTCGCACTCGAAGGCCTGGGCCAAATCCTAAGCGTGGTCGACCAGCTCCGCGAAGCTGAGGTGAACCCCGATCTATCTGTCGGTGGCATCCTGATGACGATGTATGACTCCCGCACCAAGCTTTCCAAGGAAATCGTCGATGAGGTCCGCAACTACCGCCCAGACCTCCTTTTCAAGACGATCATCCCGCGCACGGTCCGCCTGTCAGAGGCACCCAGCTTCGGTAAATCCATTTTCGAATACGCCCGGCTCAACCCCGGTGCCTTCGCCTACGGCAAGTTCGCCAAGGAAGTCATCGAGCGCTTCGGACTGGAAAAGAACGGGTAAACGCGGAGAGGCAAAGTTTTCTTTTAGCCGCGGATGAACGCGGATTAAACGCTGATCCATTGCATTTGGCGTGGACGCGGCATTTTGCCGCTTTCCTTAGTCATTGATACTAAAGGCGGCTGGAAGTCGCTTCTACAATCGGCGAGGCAACCAACGGCCATGACGAACCATCCCCAAGAAAGCTATGTGCGGCGATGACGAAGCATCGCCCTAAAAAACTCAGTCACGCTGGCATCCGTGTTACATCCGCGTTCATCCGTGGCTAAAAACCCACGTATCGAACCTAAAAATCCGAACCTCCGCTACTCAGCGGTGTCTTCAGCGTCTAGTTTGGACAAATCTAGATCTTTCAAGTGCGCCTTCAGCTCCTTGCCCGCCTTGAATTTAATCACGGCACGCTTGGGAATGACGACGTCTTTCTCCGGGCGGTTGGGATTGCGGCCGATGCGACTTTTGCGCAACTGGACCTCAAATACGCCGAAATTTCGCAGTTCAACGTTGCGACCGGCGGCAAGTGCGTCCGCAATGGCATCGAGGGTCAATTGGACAGTTTCCCGAACCTCCTTTTGCGGAAAATTGGTTTTTTCGTAGATTTGTAGAACGATATCCCGTTTGGTGAGGTTCCCGGACATGACAAGGAAAGAAAAGAGATGTTATAGACGCAACACGGTGGACTGGTGGAAGTCATAGTCTTGCAACACAAACAGACTGTCAAACATTATTTAGTCCCTCATCATCTATTAGTTAGGAAATTTTTTACACCCACGGACACACCGTCCAAACCCATATAACCCATCCAATTTCATACAAAACATGAGCGATAAAGACGACGGCAACCTCCTCGAAGAAATCCAGAAAAAGCTTCAGAATATGATGCCTCCCGGCAGCAAAGTCATGGGCATGCACCCCATGGGCAGTATGGGAGCCACCGAGGAAGAGCCCACCAAGGGCGAGATCGACCAGGAAGCAGAAGACGCCGAAACCCTGCGCCGCATCCGCGACTTCAACCTTAAACCCAAAGACATTCGCGACCACCTGAACCGCTATGTCATCAAGCAGTTTGACGCGAAAAAGGTCCTCTCCGTCGCCATTTGCGACCACTACAACCACATCCGCCAGTGCCTGGAAAACGAGCGCCTGCTGGAGCAGGACTACGCCAAGCAGAACATCCTCCTGCTCGGGCCCACGGGTGTGGGTAAAACCTACCTGATGCGCAACATCGCGCGTTACATCGGCGTGCCCTTCGTCAAGGCCGACGCCACGAAGTTCTCTGAGACCGGCTACGTGGGCTCCGATGTGGAAGACCTCGTGCGCGACCTCGTCAAGGCGGCCAATGGCAATGTGGAGCTCGCTCAATACGGCATCATTTACATCGACGAAATCGACAAGATTGCCTCCGCCGGCAACGCCCAAGGCGGCAAGGATGTGTCTGGTCGCGGCGTGCAGATCAACCTGCTCAAGCTGATGGAAGACACCGAGGTCAACCTCTTCTCGCCCAATGACATCATGGGCCAGATGCAGGCAATGATGACAGGCGGCCGCGGCGGCAAAAAGCCCAACAAACGCACCATCAATACGCGGCACATCCTGTTCATTGTCAGCGGTGCTTTCGATAAGTTGGGCGAAAAAATCCAGAAGCGCGTCGAGCAGACCTCCATCGGCTTCGGTGCCAATCTCAGCGATGCGGCGGCGGACGACCCCTTCAAATACCTCCAGCAGGCCGCCACGCGCGACTTTATCGACTACGGATTCGAGCCGGAATTCATTGGCCGCATCCCGGTGCGCGTGGCCTGCGAAAGCCTGAAGCCCGAGGACCTCGCCGCGATCCTGACCAGCTCCGAGGGCTCGCTGCTCAAGCAATACCGCCGCGACTTCGCTGGCTACGAGATCGAGTTTAAAATTACGCCGGAATCCATCATCGAGATCGCCCGCCAAGCTTACGAGGAGAAGACCGGTGCCCGCGGCCTAATGACCGTCCTGGAGCGCATTTTCCGAAATTACAAGTTCGAGCTCCCCTCGACCGCCATCAAGTCCTTCGAGGTCACCACCGACATGATCGCCGACCCCGAGGAGTCGCTGACGAAGCTCATCGTCGACCACAAGCACCTGATGCGCGAGGTCTGGGAGAGCGAACTGGAGGCCTTCACTAAAGCCTTCGAAAGCGAAAACAGCTTCAAGCTGACCTTCACCGATGAAGCCGCTGACGTCCTGATCGAAGCCGCCACCGAAGCCGACCGCACCCTCCGCACCATCTGCGATGAGCGCTTTAAGGACTTCCCCCACGGCCTGAACATCGTCGCCCGCAACACCGGCAAGACTGCCTTCGAAATCAGCGCCGCCGCCGCAGAAAACCCCGACAAAGAGCTTTCCCAGTGGGTCGTCCAGAGCTTCAAAGAAGTCGAGGAAAACAAGCCCGCAGACGAAACGCCTCCAATCGACAACGACGCTACCGAACCGGAAAAATCTTAGCGCGACCTCGCAAAAGCGAAACGCGAGGTTGTCAAACGGGCAAAGTTTGCGTTCTAGTAAGGGATTATGCCGGAAGGAGCCGCAATCAGCCAGATGTTTGGACAAATCGCGCATCGCTACGATGCCGCGAATCACGTGCTTAGTGGCGGGGTGGACTTCTACTGGCGCAAAGTGCTCGTGGGCATGGTTGCCAAAGCCAAGCCGCAGGTAGTCGTCGATCTGGCCACCGGTAGCGGCGATGTCGCCTTTGCCCTGCGGCGCAAGTTACCCGCCGAGGTGAATTTGACCGGCCTCGATTTTTGCGAACCGATGCTCGATGAGGCCCGCGCCAAGCAACGCGACCAGTTTGGCGACGAGGCCATCCGCTTCGCCTTTGGCGACTGCCTGGACCTGCCACTGGAAAGCGAGTCCACCGATGCGATCACGATCGCCTTTGGCGTGAGAAATTTCGAGGACCGCCTACGCGGCCTGCGCGAAATGCGCCGCTCCCTGCGCCCCGGCGGACGGCTGTTCATCCTGGAGTTTTCGCAGCCCTACACGTGGTTTCGCCCGTTTTACTATTTCTATCTGAAGTGCGTGCTGCCGCCGCTGGCTGCCATCGTGACGGGGAAAAAAGACGCCTACGACTACCTGGCGTGCTCCATCGAGGGCTTTCCGGCACGTGAGACCCTCAGCGCGCAGATTCGCGAAGCGGGCTTTAGCGAGGTGCGTGCCGTGCCGCTGACGTTTGGCATTGTGGCGATCCACGAAGCGATTCGATGAGCAACGCCGCCGCCAGCCCCCCTGCCCCGGCACCGGCCTCTCCGTGGTCGGATGGGTGGCATCGCTGGCGAAAAAACCGCTTGGCCCTCGCCAGCGCCATCCTGCTTGCGCTGATCATCGCCGTGTGCCTGATCGGCCCGTTTTTCCAACCGGCGAAATACCACGAAGTCACCAACCTTGAGCTAGGTGCCAGCGCGCCATCGGCCGAGCACTGGCTAGGCACCGATATTCTCGGCCGCGACTTGCTGGCGCGCATCATGATCGGCGGGCGTATTTCCTTTGCCGTCGGGCTGCTGGCTTCCCTCGTATCCGTCCTCATTGGCGTGACCTATGGCGTGATCGCCGGGCTGGCCGGAGGCATGGCCGACCGCGCCATGATGCGCGGCGTGGAGATTTTGCAGGCCATGCCCTTTGTGATTTTTGTCATCCTGCTTCTGACCTTTTTCGGGCGAAACTTCGCGCTGATCTTTGTGGCCATTGGTGCCGTCGAATGGCTGACCATGGCGCGCATCGTGCGCGGGCAGGCTCTGGAGCTCAAGACCCGCGAGTTCGTGCAGGCATCGCGCGCACTGGGCCAAGGCGACTTGGCCATTATTTTACGGCACTTGCTACCCAATCTCTTTGGCGTAATCATCGTCTTTGCCACGCTCACGGTGCCGGGCGTCATGCTGCTCGAGGCGTTTATCAGCTTCCTCGGACTCGGCGTGCAAGCCCCGATGACAAGCTGGGGCGACCTGCTCAACCAAGGTGCCGAAACGATGGAAGAGTTCCCGTGGCTCCTGCTTTTTCCTGCGCTGTTTTTCTCGGCAACCTTGTTTTCGCTCAACGCGATCGGTGACGGCCTGCGCGACGCGTTTGACCCGAAGTCCGCAAAGTAAGACGCAAAAGCCGTTGCGCGGGAGTGGCGTAGGTCGGTCTCTTTAGAGGCCGACATGTAATTCGCGCAGAGATGCGGATGGCTGAAGCCGACCGCGCACGCCACGCCAACTCAGCGGACGCCTCGGAGATGCGTCCCTACCCCATTGCTGTTGCCTTACCAGTCCTTGACGACGCGCTTCATGGCCTTGGTGTCGAAATTGCCGAACTCCTCGCTGCCTTGCGCGTCTTCGGCAAACTGGACCATCTCCTGGTATTCCATGGCGACCTCCTGAGCGTTTTGCGCATTTGGCTCGCTGGGTTGCTGCGGCTGCTGGGCTTGTTGCTGAGCCTGCATTTGCTGCTGTGCGGCGGCAAGCTCTTGGGCGCGTTCATTGCGCTGGGCGAGCAGCTCTTCGCGGGCGGCATCCATCTTTTGGCCAATGGCGTCGGCTTGCGCATCGTCCTGCGCGAGGGCCATGGCGGAGTCGAAATTTTTGATCGCCTGCTCCATGTGGGCGATGGCCTGGTCTTCGTTTCCATTTTCCTCGTGAGTCGCGGCGGCGAGCATTTGCTGGTCGCCCGCTTGCTCCAGAGCGGCGGCTATTTTTTGCGTGGTTTCGGCTAACTTTTTCTCGGCGGATTCATTGCCGGGGTCAAAATCCAACGCCTTTTCAAGCTCGCTCTTGGCCGTGAGTAAACGGTCGGCGGCGTTCTGCGCGCTACGGGCATTATACTCCTCATACTTGGCAATTTCGTTTTCCAGGCGCTTCTGGCGATTGGCGTCGGGCTGCTGCGCGAGTTCCTTTTGCATCTGCTCTAAACGATCCTGCCGGGAGTCAATATGCTCCTGTGCACCCGCGGCAACGGCAAGATTTTCATCCGCCTGGGCCTCCAGCTCCTGAGACATTTTTTGCTGCATTTTTTGCAGCGCCTGCTGGGCCTGTTGGTTTTCCGGATCGTAGTCGAGGGCCTTCTGATAATCCTCCATCGCCTTCTCCGCCTGGTTCTGGCTGTCGTACTGGCTGCGGCGAATATTTTGCGCGAGCTCCTTGGATTCCTTTTCGAGCTGCTTGCGCTTTTTCTTATCCTGCTCGTTTTCCAACTGCTGCTGCACATCCTTGCGCTGCTGCTGTAGATCGGCGGTTTTCTGCTCGTAAAGCTCACTGTTCTGTCGCCACTTATCGGCGATTTCATCCATCAGCTTCGAGGCTTTTTCACGCGCTTCTTCCAGAGCTTTCGCAGCCTCTTTGTCATCAGGGCTGATCGACAATGCGTCTTCAAAGTTCGCCACTGCCTCACCGATTTGGTCCTCGGCATGTTGCAGCTCGCGCGCATCCTGTTGCTCCAGCTTTTCCTTGGCCGTGGGGTCATCGACATTCTCAATTTTCTTTTCGGCAGAGGCCAAATTTTTCTCTCCAGAATCTTTTAAATAGTCCGTCATCTTCTGGCGCGTGTTGTTGACGAGTTGCTGGATCTCCTCGTCCTCCGGGCGGATTAACAAGGCCTCCTCATAGTCCGTCAGCGCCGAGCGAAACAGCACCAAATCGCGCTCGCCCTTCACCCATTCGCTGTCGGATTTTTCGATCTTGGAATTGCCCTGCTGCACGAGATGCGCAACGAGCTTATCTGAGACGAACTCGTAATTTTGAACCGCGATATCGTAGCCATCATCTCGGTCCACGGCGGCTTGCAACGAGTGCTGGGCGCGGCGCAGCTGGATCGTGGCGTCCTCCTGCCGCCCGTCCGCCTTGATCTGCTCGCTAATCCGGTAGCTCGCGTTTCCGATCTGCGCCATGGCCTTGGTCACGAGGTCTTTGTCGGGCGCGAGGCGGACCTTTTCCCACAGCACAATCGCGTCCTCGTAATTGCCCCCCGCATAGTGAACCAGCGCGAGATTGTAGACGAGGTAAGGATCTTCCGGCGTCTGCTGGAGACGCTGGTCAATCAGCGGTTTGGCCTCGGTAAATTTGCCATCCGCGATCAGCTTTTCGATGGCCTCATACTGCGCGTGCGAGACAAAGGGCGCGGCGAGCAAAACACCGGCGAGGAGGATGCGGGTAAAGTTACTCATCGGTCAAAATTGCGCGCGGCGTGTGGCGGATGTTCTTTTCGGGAATCACGGTCTGCACCAAGAGCAGTGCCAAACCAATTAACAACGGAATCGGGAAAAACTCAACATAACCTTTCATCGTGGTCACGTCGGCCTCGTCGCCAAGCGGCTTCAGCGATTCGTAATAGAGGTCCACGAGCGCGTCGCCGTCTTCGTCGAGCTCGATAAACTTACCGCGCCCGGCCTCGGCCACGCGGCGCAGCAGCGAGCGGTCCATGCGCGAAGTGACCTCGGTGCCATACGCATCGCGCTGATAATAAACGCGGTCGCCGCGACGGCTCAGCTCGATCTTCGCACCCGTCATCGTGCCAGCGGCCACGGCGTGCGTAACGATGCCGTGCTCGTTATACATTTGGCGTGCAAAGCCCACGGCGTCCCCCTCCAGCTCCTCGCCGTCGGAGATGACGATCACGGCCTTGTGCTTCAGGTCCATGTCGGCCATGGCGTCGGCCACGCGCTCCAGGCCGCCCTCTAGATTCGTGCCGCCCGGGTAGGTATTGCTCGCGCTCACGTGGTCCAGCACGAGATTATACGCGGCGAAATCGAAGGTCAGCGGGGCGCGCAAAAAGCCTTTTCCGGCAAACACCACCAGCCCCACGCGGTCGCCCTTGGATGCCTCCAGCAGTTTTTTAATGGCCCGCTTCGAGGCCTCCAGCCGGTTGCTCTCCATATCGGTCGCGAGCATGCTCTTGGAGCCATCCAGCACGATAAAGTAGTCCATGCCGATGCGCTTGATTTCCTGGTCTTCAGGCTCCAACACCGGTCGCGCCAAGCCAATTAAAATCATCAGCAGACCGAGCAAAAACAACAGCGCCTTCAACCGGCTGCGCGCATAGATGGCGCGGAGGTTTGCCACGCGTTGAATCGCCGGCCCGAGGAACAAACGCATGCGCCGCTTGGCCCGCCAGTTCGACCAGACAAAGACCGCGAGCAACAAGACCAGAAAGCCAAGCCCGCCCCAAAAAATTTCCGGATAAACGAACCTCATGGCAGCCTCCTTTTAATCGTCTGCCACAGCAGGAAGTTCAGCGCCAGGCACCCCAGCCCGCCCCAGGCAAACCAGTGGTAAACCTCGTCGTAATTCTGAAAACGCTTTTGTTCGATGACGGTCTTTTCCATCTGGTCGATCTGCTGGTAAATCGACAGTAGCGTGGCGGTATTCGTAGCCTGGAAAAACTCGCCACCGGTTTCCTTGGCGATCGCATACATGACATCGCGCTCCAAACTGCGCGGCTGAACCGTGCCGGGATTAATCCGAATCGTGTGCACGCGGATCTGGTGCTCTTTGGCGATTTTGGCAGCCTCCAACGGCGACATACCGGTGTTGCTAATGCCGTCGGAAACGAGAATCAGCACCTTCTGCCGCTTGTCCGGGCCGCGCGATCCCTCCACCTCGATATGCTCCTGCATGTCGAGCATGTCGTACCAGTGCGAGGCTGGCTGTGGCTCCTGCCCCGCCTCCTCCGCCACGCGGCTGCGCTCGTCGGCAAGCAGGTATTTCACGGACATGTGGATACCCTCGCCTACCGCCGTGCCGCCTTCCGTCTTGATCGATTTCAGCGCGTTTTCGATCCAGTCATAGTCCAGGGTAAGCGGGCTCGTGAGATACGGATGCTTGGCAAAACCCACGATGCCAAAACGGTCGTGCGCACGGCCTTTGAGGAACTCGCCAATGACGGTGCTCAGCGCGGTCAGGCGGGAAACTTTCTCGCCGTCGACCACGTAATCCTCGGCGTCCATCGAGGCGGAAAAGTCGAGCACGAGCATGATGTCGATACCCTTCTCCGAGTCCGGAATTTCACCCTGCGGAATCCGCGGCCGCGCGATGGCGGCAACGAGCAGCGCCAGCCCAATGATCCTCAACAGGCGTAGAAAGAAACCGCGGCTCACGCGGTTTTCCTTGGCCAGCCCGGCGAGGATTTTCGTCGAAGAAAACGTCAACGAGCCCGCTGGCCCATGGCGCGAAGCCAGGTAAACCGCCACCGGGATCAGCACCCACAGCACCAGCAGCCACGGGTAGGCAAAGCGTATTTCCGCCGCGCGCAGCCAGAAGTCGTTCATCGCGAATCCTCCTTGGCAGGTGGTGATTTCTCGGTTGCCTCAATGTAGCTTTCGACGAAAGCCAAAAACGCGTTTCCCGTCTCTTCGGGCACCGTCTGATGCGCGAACTTGGCACGGTCGGACGTCTCCAGAAACTCGCGAATTTTCTCGCGCGTTTCTTCATTGAAACGGCTGCCCTTCGTCGCGGCTTTCAGAAACTCACGCGTCGTTTGGCTCGTGGCGCGAATGGTGAAACGTCCCTCCAAATAGGCGCGAAAAATCTTCGACAAGCGGTCAATAAATTCGCGCATGGTCAGCTCGCTCATCGCTGCACGCAGCTCTGCCAGGGCTTCACGCGCATCCTTGGCGGGATTGGGAGGCGGCGGCGCGGTTAGCTGCTCTATCTTCGCCCGTATGCGCGCCCGCATCTGCCAGATAATCGCCGCCAATGCGATGACCACGATTGCTGGGCCGATAAACCACCACGCACTGACCTCGGCCGGCGGCGTGGCGGGCGCAAGGTCGTCGATCAGGCCGATCTCTTCAACGGTGGTTGCCTCTGTGGTTTCGTCCGCCATCAGGCCAGTCGTCGCGACGAGCGCTCGGTTAGAAATTGACAGAGATCGACGAAATACGGGCGATCGGTATGGATGTCCAACGCCGGCACGCCGCCACTGCGCAGCTTGTGATGCAGGCTCCGGTAGCGAGCCATCGCCCGCTCTTTGTAAGCCTCGCGGATCTTCTTTTTGTTCGTGTTGATCTCCACGAAGTCGCCCGTCTCGGGGTCCTGCAACGTCACCCATCCCACACGCGGCAGCTCGAAATCGCGGTGGTCGATCAGGTTCAGCGCCATCATTTCGTGGCGTTGGTTGGCAGACTTGATCGCCCGCTCGAAGCCCTCGTCCATGAAATCGGAAATGACGACTACCACCGCCGGTCTCGCCGACACGCGTTCGAGGAATTTCACCGCCTCGGAAATGTTCGTGCCGCTGTTGCGCGGCTCGTGGAACAGCGCGCCTTTAATCATGTGCAGCACGTGGTCCTCGCCCTTGGCGGGGGGAATCCACGCCTCGACTTCGCTCGTAAAGAGCACCAGCCCGACGCGGTCGTTACTGCGAATCGCACTGAAGCCGAAAACGCCACACAGCTCGGCGGCGAGCTCGTTTTTCGACTGCTCAGCCGAGGTAAAGGCACCCGACGAACTCAGGTCCAGCAGAATGATAAAGGTCAGTTCGCGCTCTTCGATGAAGCGCTTCACGTAGGGCTCGCGCATGCGCGCGGTGACGTTCCAATCGATGCGGCGCACGTCGTCCCCCGGCTGGTAGGGCCGGACGTCTTCGAAGTCGATGCCGCGCCCCGTAAAGATGGAGTGCGCCTGCCCCTGTAGGAGTTGCTCCGAGAGCAGTCGGGTCTTCACCTCGACGGCGCGGACCCGCTTCAGCCATTGCTTGGCGCTCATAATCAGCGACCCTGCGGGCTTAGGGAACCTGGACGAGTTCAAGCACGCGGGTCAAAATATCCTCGCGGGTCACCTCGTCGGCGGCCGCTTCGTAAGTGGTGTTGATGCGGTGGCGCATCACGTCGAGCGCCATGTCTTTGACGTCGTCCGGCGTCACGTAACCGCGGCCGGAGAGGAACGCTTTGGCCCGGGCAGCGAGGGTCAGGTTGATCGTCGCACGCGGCGAAGCGCCGTATTTAATATACGGCACGAGCTTCTCATCGACGCGGGCCGGATCACGCGTGGTCATCACCAAGCTCACGATGTATTTGCGCACGGACTCATCGACGTAAACCTTGTCCACGATGTCCTGCATCGCCAAAATATTCTCCGGTGACAGCACCGGCTCAATGGGAATCTTGGGCCGTGTCTGCGCCATGATGTCGAGGATTTGCAGCTCCTCGTGCTCCTCCGGATATTCGACAACTACCTTGAGCATGAAGCGATCCATCTGCGCCTCGGGCAGCGGATAAGTCCCCTCTTGGTCGACAGGATTCTGCGTCGCCAACACCAGGAACGGCTCGGGCAGCGGATAGATGGTGTCGCCGATGGTCACCTGATGCTCCTGCATAGCCTCCAACAGCGCGGACTGCACCTTGGCAGGGGCGCGGTTAATTTCGTCGGCGAGGATCAGGTTGCCGAACAGCGGTCCCTTGTGCGTCGTGTAGACGTTGTCCTTCGGGTTGTAAACGAGCGTGCCGATCAGGTCGGCGGGAAGCAAATCAGGCGTAAACTGGATGCGCGAAAAGTCGGAATTTACCGCCAGCGCAAGCGCATTGATGGTCGATGTCTTGGCGAGCCCGGGCAAGCCCTCCAGCAGCACGTGACCGTTAGCGAGCAGGCCGACGAGCAGGCGATCGATCAGGTAATGCTGGCCAACGATGCGCTTAGCGAGCTGTTCATGCAGCGCGGGCAGCCATTGGTTAGCATTTTGAACTTCTTGGGTAACTTGCGCAATGTAGTCTTCGGTCTCAGTCACAGGGGGAATTGGGTTGGGGTGAAGGAATCACTGGTTTGCTTAGCAGCTTTCTTATCACATTAGAAACTATTTTCAGGACCAGTAGCACGGAATTTATCACCTAGTCGGAATATAACCACTTTCAAAACTGCTTTCGACAAGCTAATTTCAAAACAGTTCGTTCCGATCCTCGTTTGTTTAAAAAGAAATTTAGGGAATTATATAATTTACAATATAACAGTTATATGCACTGTAGTTTGCAACAACCCACATCAATTATGCAACAGACACTATCCCTCATCGCCCTATCGTCACTTTTGACCGTAAATGCTTCCGCCGCCATCGTCGTCGTCGAAGACTGGCAGTTTAACTCCCCCGGCGACACCGAAGGGTGGATCGCCGATGGCAGCACCAATTTGGACGTCCGCGCTGCCGTTAGTGGATCGGAAAGCGTCCTCAGTGCTGGTGCCAGCACCAACGACCCCAAGCTATTTTACACGAATGAAATCACCACGCCGGTCGGCTTCCAAAACTGGGAAACCATGACCATTCGCTGGCGGCAACTCGATGGCGACCCCATCGACGTCGGTACGGCTACCCAAGCCTATGCCAATTCCGGCACCCGCATCCAATGGCCGGGCTCAGGCTTTAAACAACCGTTGCCCACCACCAGCGGCGGCGACTGGACCTTTACCTTCGAGCCATCCGGCGAATGGGTGGAATTCACTTGGGACATTTCCGACTCTACCGACACGCCCATCGCCGCCAACGGATGGCGCTTCGACCCAATAGGTGATGTCGCGGGCACAGGCTACGAGATCGACTACATCGTCATTACCGCTGATGTCGTCCCCGAGCCCGAAACCTACGCCGCAATTCTGGGGCTGGGCGTACTAGGCATCGCTTGGTGGCGTAGACGCCAACGCTAGCCGCTTGGTATTGCCAAGTTTGCCCACGCACGTAGGCTTCAGCCCAAACTGAATGAAGAAGAAGGTAACGATACGCGACGTCGCCAAAGAATGCGGGTATTCCATTTTCACGGTCTCCTCCGCCCTGAATAATCGGGGCAACATCAAACCGGAAACATGCGAGAAGGTCCTCGCGGCCGCCAAGAAACTAAACTACAACGTCCTGCAAAACGTATCCGCTGTGCAGCGCATGCGCACACGGTCCATTGGCATCGTGCTGCCCGATTCCGGTTGCCTGAACAACGCCTTCTACAACCGCGCCATTTCCACATTTCGCGACGCGGCCACCGTCCACGATTACGACTGTAAACTCTTCACGGAGGAAGACATCAGTAAGCGCCTCGGGGTCAAACAACCCGATAGCGCCCATGCGCTCGGCTGCAAAGGTCTGATCTACTTCTGCCCGCGCACCAACTATTCGAAGGTTATCGACGCCTTGATCAACCAGTCTGTCGCGGTTGCCTTAATTCGCCGTCCAATCCCCGAGCGAAAGGGCCTGCTTCAGCTTGTGGATGACGACCGTGCTGGTATGATGACGATGCTCAATTACGTCCACCATCAGCTCAACTGCACTCGTTTGGCTTATGTGACGGGTCGACCGTTGGCCATGCGCTCCAAGGCCGGCCGCGAAATTGCGATCGATGAATTCATTGCCGCCAACCAGACCGTGACGGCGCATGCCATCATCGATGGCAGCCTGGCCAACGACCCTGTCAACTCCGAGCAGCTCATCCAGTTCCTGCAGGCAGGCCGTGACGCCGGGCAGAAGACCGCGCTGGTCTGCTGGACCGATAGCGACGCCGTCCCCGCAGTCGGGGTCGCCACTCAGGCCGGCTTTCGCGTGCCCGACGAGGTGTGCGTCACCGGCTATAACGACGATCCCCAATCCCGCAATGCCTACCCGGGCATCACCACCATGCAGATTCCCGTGGAAGACATGGTCGCGGACGCGACGCGTTACTTGATCGATTTCCTTGATGACGACGGCCTGCCGCGCTCTCGTGTCATACAGTTTCAACATGACTTGATTGTCCGCGGCTCGACCGAACACAACGCCGCCGCGACCAATGGCACCCGCGCATCGTAGCGCGAATCGACCGGTTAGTGTTGTCGCGCGACGCTGGGTGTGTTCAGTTGTGGCCAATAATGTTTCTTTTAATTGTATATGTGCTGATCGCGCTGGGCTTCTCCTTCCTTTGTTCGCTGCTGGAGTCGACCCTTCTGACCGTTACTCCGTCGAAGATCGAACGCGCCAAATCCGCCGGCAAAGCCTGGGGCGTTCGCATGGAAATGCTCAAAGCCGACATCGACCGGCCGCTCTCGGCGATCCTCACGCTCAACACCATCGCCCACACCATGGGCGCAGCCGGGGCCGGCGCGCAATACGCCAAGGTCTATGGCAACGTGGGTGAGTCGATCTTTGCCGGCGTACTGACCCTGGCGATCCTCATCGTCACGGAGATTATTCCAAAGACCCTGGGCGCGCGCTATGCGTTGTTTTTCGCGCCGATTGTTTCGTGGATTCTCCCCTGGCTCATCCGGCTGCTCAGCCCGCTGGTCTGGTTCTGCAAACAGATCACGAAGCTCATCACGCGCGGCAGTGTCGAGGGCACACACACCGACCGTGCTGAGCTGCTCGCTATGGCCAACCTCGGCGAGGAAGAAGGCATCATCGACTCGCATGAGCGCACCGTTTTCCAAAACATCCTGGAGCTCAAAAATATGCGCGTGGTCAACATCATGACGCCGCGCCCCGTCGTTTTCATGCTCTCGGAGAAAACCACCGGCCGCCAGTTCATTGAGGCGATCAAGGACAAGCCCTTCACCCGCATCCCGATCTTCCGAGAGAATCGCGACGACATTACCGGCTTCGTGGTTCGCTCCGAAGTGCTTTACCGCTGCGCCACCGAGGGCGACGACTTCGCTATCGAGGCCTGCCGCCGCCCCATCCTCGTCACCTCCGAGCGCGAATCGGTGGACGTCATGTTCCGCCGTCTGTCCGAGGAAAACACCCATATCATGCTGGCCACGGATGAGTTCGGCTCGGCCGCAGGCATCGTCACTTTTGAGGACGTCATCGAAACGGTGCTCGGCTTTGAAATCGTCGACGAAAACGACCGCCATCAGGACCTCCAGGCCTTTGCCCGCAAACTATGGCGCGTGCGCGCCGCCCGCATGGGTCTACCCACCGAGGACGAGCCGGAAGAAGCAGCCAAGGATACGTAACGCCATCGTGCGCATTCCCTGCCAATCATTTGACGACCACGCTACTTCGCTGTAACATTTTTACCGAAATCGGTTCTAAGGATACCATGAGCAAGCATGCACTCGCCGCCTTGGCGTTGTTAATCTTTATGTCAGGCATCGCCTATGCCTTCAAGCCGCCATCGACGCCGAAAGTTTACCATATTTCGATCTTTGGCGCCAAGGAAGGCGCTTACGAAAAGCAAACCTACGGCCAACCCGCCGAAGCTAGGTTCCAGCACCAGCCCACGCTCAAGGACGCCATTGAAATGGCGGGCGGGTTCAGCGTTTTCAGCAATATTTCGCGCATCTGGGTGATTGAGCAGATTGGCAGCAAAGACCCAATGCTCTACGACATGGCCGTCTTCCCCGACGCCGATAAAATCCTGCTCGAAAACCGCTCCATCGTCGTGATCCAGCAAAAGCAATTGCTGTTCTGATAGCTTGGAAGCTCCAAATCGTAATTAAACCTGTATACCGCGGTGGAGTAGACTTGAAAAACACAAATAAGAGCTTATTTTAGCGCTATTATGAGTCCTATTTTAAGCCCATATTCGGCAAGCATCTCGGAGCTGAAGAAGAACCCAAGCCAGCTGATCGAACAGGCAAATGGGGAGGCTGTCGCGATTTTAAATCACAACAAGCCAACGGCTTACCTGATTCCAGCCGAGACATATGAGTGGATTACCAGCGTGATCGAGGATCATGAATTAGCGCAAATCATAGAGCAACGCGCCGCCGAGAAGACTATGGCGCAAGAGGTCAGCTTGGATGAGCTATAAGCTGAAATTCCTCCCCAGCGCACTGAAAGAATGGCAGAAGCTCGGGCCCACGATCCGCGAGCAGCTCAAAAAGAAACTAAAGGAGCGATTGATTGAACCAAACGTTCCGGCAGATCGGCTTCATGGCTTCAAAAACCACTACAAGATCAAGCTTCGCTCCTCGGGCTACCGCCTTGTTTACGAAGTCGACGACGGTGAAGTGTCCGTCATCGTGATTACCGTCGGCAAGCGAGAACGATCACAGGTTTACAAGAAAGCCCGGCGACGCGGCTCTTAAGCCGAATGGCAACACGACACCAAATCCCCCCCGCTACGCCGGAGCCAGTTCCGGCCGGCTCGATTCGTCCAGCAGCTCGGTTAAATCCGTTAGCGAGCGGAAGTAGCTGGTGAAGTCGTCGCCGCCAGTGGCACCGCCCACGGCTTGCTCGAAGAGCTCGCGCTTCTCGGCCTTGAGCTTCTGAATGCGCTGCTCAATCGTGCCCGCGGTGATCATGCGATAGACGAATACCACGCGCTTTTGACCGATGCGGTGGACGCGGTCGATGGCCTGCGCCTCGACGGCCGGGTTCCACCACGGGTCGAGCAGGAAGACGTAATCCGCCGCGTGCAACGTGATGCCCGATCCGCCCGCGCGCAGGCTGACGAGGAATATCCCCGCCCCCTTCTGCTTTTGGAACTCGGCAACGGGCTTTTGCCGGTCGATCGTTTTCCCGCTCAGTTCGTAAATCGGTAGGTCGGGGAACTCCTCTTTAAGCACGTCTTTGGCGCGGTCGAGGAGCGAGACAAACTGGCTGAACACCACGGCCTTGTGCCCGCTGGCGATGATCTCGCGCAAGCGGTCGCGCAGCATGTTGAGCTTGCCGCTTTGAGTGGCGTCGGAGCTCATCCACGGCAGCAGGCCGGGATCGCAACAGGTCTGCCGCAGTCGCGTGAGCAGCGTTAAGAGCCCCATCGCATTCTCGCGCATACCGGCGGGCAAGTTGTCGCCAAAGCGGCTTACACCCTCCGTGGAAATCCGCAAATACTCGGAGCGTTGCAGGTCCGTGAGCGGGCAAACGAGGTCTAGCTCCACCTTGTCCGGCAGCTCCTTGGCGACCTCCTTTTTCGTGCGGCGCAGGATAAACGGTGCCAATTGCGTGCGGATGCGCTCCATGGCCACAGCACCCTCGTCGTGGATGGTCTCCTCGAACCGGCGACGCATGCCGAGCAGACCCGGCATCAGGAAACGGAAAATGGTCCACACGTCGAGGAAGCGGTTTTCCAGCGGCGTGCCCGTCAGCGCGAGGCGATGATCGGCCTTCAGCGCGAGGCAGGCCTGCGTGGACTTGGCGTCGGGGTTTTTAATAAACTGTGCCTCGTCGAGCACCACGTAGCCGAACTCACGGTCGTCAAGCTGCGAGCGGTGGCGGCGGAGCTGCGTGTAGCTGGCCAGCCAAAGGATATTCGGGTCGTCGAAGGATTCGAAACTCTGCCCCTTGCCGAGCGCTTCGGTGCGCATATGCGGGAAAAAGCGCTGCACCTCCTGCTGCCACACGGGCACCACGCTCGCCGGGCAAACGATCAGGCTCGGCTTGCCCGCTACCTGACGGATACTCAGCAGGCTCAGGACCTGCAGGGTTTTGCCCAAGCCCATCTCGTCCGCCAGCAAGCCATGGCAGCCGCAGCCGAACAAATGCTGCATCCAATGGACACCGTGCTGCTGGTAGCCGCGAAGAAACTCCGGCGCGCCGTTGACACCCGGGTCCGGGTGGAAAAGCCGTTTGCGCCAGTCATCCAGCTCGGGCGAGAGGTCGAGCTTCACCGCCTCCTGCGCGAAAAAAGAAAATAGCAGATAGCGCGGCGCGCGGCCGGAAATAACGGCCATGCTATCACCCGTTTCGGCAATGGCTTTAGCCTGCTCGCGATTGAGCCGGACCAGACCGCGCCCCGGCAGGAGCACCGGCCCCTCGTCGATCTTCCGCAAGAGGCGGCGGCGTTCTTTGTCCGTCAGTCGGCTGGAGCCCAGCGTGAGCTTCCAATTGATATCGAGGTCGCCGCCGGTGAGGACTTCGTCAATTTCCACGGCGACGTCGATCTCGCGCACGCCCTCGGCGAGGCATTGCACATCGGGGTCGATCTCGACGGTAAAGTGCTGCTCCCACTTGGGCAAATCCTGCCGCACAAAGCCCGGCAAACGGTCCAGCTGATGCAGCTCGTAACGAGCTGATCCCGACTGGTAACGGAAGCCGTCGCGACGGGCACCACTGGCCAGGCGGATCAGGTCTTCGCGCTCCTCGGCGGTGGTCATGTCCGCCCTAGGCGCATGGGGGCCAAGCGCGCGCTGTTCCTGCCCATTAGGTTCACGCCAGATGGCCAGCATCGCCAGGCCAGCGTCGATGGCGCTAAATTTCAGGATGAGCTGGCGGGTAGGCTCAGGCTCGACCTTCGGCGCTGGTTTAACCTCGGGAGCCGGCTCGGGCTCGACGGCGGCTTCTTCCTCCACCTGCTTGGCCTTGGGCTTATCCTCGGGCGGCAGCGCGCCGACCTCTTCGGCGACCAGCTCTTCGATTTCGTAAAGCGCGGCAGCGGCGATGATTTCGCGCAGGTAGGAATCTTCCAGAGACGAGCGCGCCGAAAAGCGTTCCTTCTCCCACTCCAGCACCACGTAAACATCCGAGCCGTCTTCGAGACGCAGGTGGACAATCGCGTCGTCAGCGCCAAGCTCGACTTGCCGGATGTTCCCCTTGCGATACAGTCGGCGGCCCTCATCGACCGCCTCGGAGTCAAATTGCTGCTCCCAGTCGTCCATCAGGCGCATCAACCAACTGTCGAGTGCGGCGTCCGAATAAACGCGTTGTGAAATGCGATGATTCATGTGGGGAGCATAGCGGCCTGAGATTTCGGCGGTAACCGATGTCTCGAAGGCGTAATGTAACTATAAGCAACCAAAGACGGTATAGGCCACTTTTCTCTGCGGCAAGGGAAATCAGACCCACATTTACGAAATCGCCCTTTTGCTAACTCACTGCCAGAACGCCAGATAGGCAACCGGTGCGTTACAGAGAGAGCCTCAACCCGTCGTAGGCCAAG
This sequence comes from Cerasicoccus sp. TK19100, assembly GCF_027257155.1. Taxonomy (NCBI): domain Bacteria; kingdom Pseudomonadati; phylum Verrucomicrobiota; class Opitutia; order Puniceicoccales; family Cerasicoccaceae; genus Cerasicoccus; species Cerasicoccus fimbriatus. Next base: position 97,384 of record NZ_JAPWDU010000005.1, on the reverse strand, counting down.
GCCACTTTTTCCGGCATTTTGGCCGACCAAGTCTCGTGATCGATGTGAAAGGTGAAGTGCGTCAAGTAGGACTGCGGAGCCCCCATTTCGACGGCGGTTTGCATCGCCTTGGGGGTCGACATGTGCGTCGGGTGCTCCTTCGGGCGCAGGCCATCCAGCACGACCACATCGGCCCCAGCGGCCAACTCGCGAGCGGCGGGCGGCACCTCGCTACAGTCATTAAAATACGCCAACTTGCGGCCCGACGACTTCTCCTCAAACACCAGCCCAAGCGACATCAACCCACCGTGGGGAAGCAGCGTGCTCGACACCGTGCCACCGGGCGTTTCCAGGACGCCGGGCATCTCCGCCAATCGAAATGCCGCGTAGCCCGTGCTCGCCGGGCGCTCGCCTATCGCGTAGGGGTAAATCTGCTTGATACGCGCCAAGCCCAGCTCGGTGCTGTAAACGGGCAGCGCCACGCCACCATGCATGTCGCAAAAGCGGCGCAAGTCGTCCATCCCCTGAATGTGATCGGCGTGGGGGTGCGTTAAAATAAACGTGTCGATCCACTCGATCTGGTTGCGGATGCACTGCAGGCGAAACTCCGGCGCGGCGTCGACCTGCACGTGATAGCCGTCCATGACGACATGGATACTGCTGCGCGTGCGCCAGTTCTTGGGGTTGGCCAAGTCGCAACCCTCGCTGTCGTGCGCGATCATGGGCACCCCCTGCGATGTGCCCGTCCCTAGAAAAATCACCTCCATCGTCTGGCAAATAAAGGCGCCTGCCGTGAATTGGCGCAAAGCATTTTTCGCCAAGATTGACTCTCTGCCGCTGCGCCGCGTATCGTGGCCAGCATGTCTGATCTGCCGCGCTACATCGTGATCACCGGGTGCACCCGCGGGCTGGGCCGCGCGCTGGTCGAGGCTTACCACGCCGCCGGCTATCGGCTGGCTGGTTGCGCGCGTGATGACGCCAAACTCGACGAGCTGCGCGCACTGACCAGCCAGCCAGACAACTTCGCCCAAGTCGATGTGACCAACCATGCCCAAGTGCAAGATTGGGCGGATCAATTAACCAACCGCCTTGGCGCGCCGGACCTCTTAATCGCTAACGCCGGCATGATGAATAGGCACGGCGATATGGCCGAGATCCCCGTTGCCCACTGGGAGGAAATGCTGAGCCTCAACGTGATGGGCGTCGTCCACACACTGCGAGCTTTCGTACCGGCGATGAAGGCGCGCGGCGCGGGTGTTATTACAGCATTCAGCTCGGGTGCCGGGCACCGGGGTTACCCGAAGATCGCGCCCTACTGCGCCACCAAGCACGCCATTGAAGGCATCTTGAAATCGCTGGCGCTGGAGCTTTCTCCCCCGATGGCAAGCGTTCCCGTGCAGCCCGGCCTCATCGACACCGACCTCCTGCGCGGACACTATGGCGAGCGCTCGCGGGAACAGGCCTCACCCGAGCGCTGGGCCAGAGTCGCCGCACCATTCCTCCTCGGCCTCGGTGCCGAGCACAACGGGCAATCCCTCCGCATTGAGGGTTATTAAAGAAAATACCATGCCCGCCAAGCCACCCACTTTGCCCGACGCCGCCGGAGACTTCGCCCACGCCCTGCTCGCCTGGTATCGCGAAAATTACCGACCGCTGCCCTGGCGCGAGGAGCCCTCGCTCTACCGCACGGTCGTGTCGGAGTTTATGTGCCAGCAAACGCAGATTGCGACCGTGCTGCCCTATTTCGCCCGCTGGATGCAGGCGCTGCCGGATTTTGCCGCGCTCGCCAGCGCGCCGGAGGAGCAGGTCGTCAAGCTCTGGGAGGGCCTGGGCTATTACTCACGCGCACGCAATTTGCACAAGCTGGCCAAGCAATGGATGGCCGCCAAGCCCAAGCCGCAAACCGCCGAAGCCTGGCGCGCATTCCCCGGCGTGGGCCCCTACACGGCAGCCGCGATTGCCAGCATTGCCTTTGGCGAAAAGAGCGCCGTCGTCGATGGCAACGTTGTCCGTATCCTTGCGCGGCTGACCAACGACCAACAGGAATTTACCGACAACGGCAAGGCGGTGAAGGTGTTTACCGCGCTCGCCGACGAACTGATCCAGCACACCGCCGAGCCCGGCGACCACAACCAGGCCATGATGGAGCTGGGCGCGACGATCTGCGCCAAAGCCAACCCGCAATGCCTGCTCTGCCCGGTGCGCGGCTTCTGCGCCGGCTACCGCGAGGCCGACCCCGCCCAACTGCCGCGCATGCGGAAAAAGTCCGTCATCAACCGCCGCATCGACCGCGTATTCCTCGCGCACGAGGGCTGCCTGCTCGTGCACCAGATTCCCAAGACTGCCCGCCGCCTCGCCGGCATGTGCGAGCTGCCACCAGCCGAATTGCTCAGCGTCGCCTACCCCGCCGAACTGATCCTGACCCGCCGCCGTGGCATCGCCAATGAACGCATCGAGGAGCGCTTCCTCCACGTAGAGTGGTCGCCCGCGATCGAGAAATTTGTCGGTGGCGAGGAAACGCTGTTCTGGCAACCGGTGGCCGAGCTTGACGCCATCACCCTGACCGGGCCGCATCGCAAATGGCTCAGCGAGCTGCTCAATAGTAAGCCCCGATAACCCGTCTACCCGAAAAAGCCCAGCGCCAGAGTGGGCTGCATGGCCCACAAAGTTTTCATTGCGGTTGGGTTGGCGAATGCAGTATTTTGGTTACAATCTAGGCTTTGACTATCTAGTTTTCCCATTTACCTCGCATCCGTTCATGTTAAATACGCGCAGCCTCAGGCTCAGTTCGCGGCAGATTTTTCGACAAATTCTGACGATAGCCCTGCTCTTTGCCGCATTACCCGCAGTAGCCGCCAAGCCCAAGGAAAGCGCCCGCATTGATCAACTGCTCACCGACTATTGGCAGAGCCAAGGCGTGAAGGGCGAGCCCATCGTCGATGACGAAATTTACCTGCGCCGCACCTACCTGACCATTGTTGGTCGGATCCCAACCTACGAGGAGGCGACCGCTTGGCTCGCCGACAAAAGCCCCGACAAGCGCCACGCCCTCATTGACAAATTAATCGCATCAGAGGGCTTCGTGAGTCATCAGTTTAATCTCTGGGCCGACGCGCTGCGCATCCGCACCACCGGCCGCGAGGGCAACGTGAGCGGCGGCAAATATTTTGTCCCGTGGCTGAAGAATCAGCTCCGCGCGAACCGCCCCTACGATGAACTCGTCCGCGAAATTCTTTCCGCCGAGGGCGCGCCGTGGGATAACCCCGCGAGCTCCTATTACCTCCGCGATCAGGGCATGCCGCTCGATAACATGGCGCTGACGATGCAGGTTTTCCTCGGCACCCAAATGCAATGCGCCCAGTGCCACGACCACCCGACCGACGTCTGGACGCGACGCGATTTTTACGAGATGGCCGCCTACCGCTACGCCGTCAATACGCGCATTGGCTATGGCAATATCGACGAGCTAAAGCCAGTTCTCGAAGTTCTCCAAGAGCGCAACTTCGAGGAGCTTTCCGACAAAGACAAGAAGCGCATGAACGCCAGTCGTCTGCTCAATCCGGCCGGGCGCGACCTCTTCCGCCCGATGCTCTGGCAAACCGCCCACCGCGAACAGCCGCTCAAGTATCCGCACGACTACCAATACGACGACGTCAAAGCGAATACCAACGTGGAGCCGCACACGATCTTTGGCGAGAACGCGGATACCAAAAAAATGAAAGCCGCCGAGCGCACCGAGTATTACGCCGAGTGGGTGACCTCCGCCGATAACCCGCGCTTTACCACCGTAATCGCCAACCGCCTGTGGAAGGCTGCCATGGGCCGCGGTGCCATCGAGCCGATTGACGACTTGCGCGCCGACTCGAAGTCCCAGGTTCCGGGCTTGGCCGAGGCGTTGACCGAGATCATGCAGGCGAAGGACTTCGACATACGGGCCTTTTACACCGTCATTTTGAAAACGGATTTCTTCCAGCGCAGTGCGGTCATCTTCGATCCCGAGCAGCCGCAGGACTACCATTACACCGGCCCCGTTTTGCGCCGCCTGACCGCCGAACAGATGTGGGATTCTTACGTCGTCCTGCTCAAGCCAGAAGCCGATGAGAAGCCCGCCGACTACCGCGACTCCATTCCACCGCCCCCTGCTCCCGTCCAGCTGCTTAGCACCTTTACCAACGATCAATTTGCCGATTATTTGGAAAGCGCCGAAGTCGCCTGGCAGGAGCGTCAGGATGCACGAACCGCATTTTTTAAGATTCGCAACGATCCTGATTTGCGCGACACGCCTGAGTATAAAGAGCTTCAGCAAACCCATCGCGACGCAGAACAAAAGTGGCGGCAATACTCCAACGTCGACGCCTCGATGACTATGATGGGTGCCAGCATGGAAGGCGATGAAACTCTCGATAACGACAAGCCGAACAAGGGCAAGAAACTCGAATGGTGGGAAAAGAATTTACACCGCGCGGCCGACCTCAACAGCCCGGAAAACGTCGACCACTGGCTCCGCGTTTTTGGTCAGTCCGACCGCGACATCGTGGACAATGCTGACGACACCTCGACGATCAATCAGGCGTTGCTGCTTCTCAACTCCTCCGAGACCAACGGCGTGCTCGCCGACCACTCCGACCCGATAAAACGCGCACGGAAAACCAAAGAGCCGATGCAGGCATTGGAGATTTTAACGATGGGCTTCCTGACCCGCCAGCCCAACGAAAAGGAGAAGGCCTACGTGCTCGCGCAGTGGGAGGCCGACCCCAACCTGACGCGCCAGCGCATGGCGTGGGCCATGGTCAACACGCAGGAATTCATCTTCATTCAATAGCCGGAGCACCATGGACGACGACCTGAAAAAACTCGATGACCTTTCGCGCCGGAAGTTTCTCAACTACACCGCCCGCGCACTGCTCGGCGTGGGTTTAGCCTCCGCGGCCAACAATCCGCTGTGGGCCAATGTCGCCGCCGCAAAGGCCGGTCGCCCCCATGCGCGCAACGTGATTTATATTTACCTCGCGGGCGGGATGAGCCACCTCGACACGTTCGACCCGAAGCCGCAGTCTGACTCCCAGTATGGCCCGGTAAACGTCATCCCAACCAATGTCGCGGGCATCCAAGTCGGCGAATGGCTTCCCGGTCTCGCTCAGCGGATGAACCACCTTGCGCTGATCCGCTCAATGACATCCACCCAGGGCGCACACGAATCGGGCACCTATTACATGCGCACCAGCTATGCGCCGCGCGGCACGATTCAGCACCCGGGCCTCGGTGCCTGGCTAATGAACATGTCGGGCAAGACGAACACCACGCTCCCGGGCAACGTCCGCATCGGTGGCAGCGCGCAAATGCCCGGCCGCGAAGGTTTCCTGGAAAAGCGTTACGCCCCGCTATTCATTGGTAATCCCGACAAGGGACTCCGCCACATCAAGCAGCACCACCGCGTCGATGACACCGAGCTGCAGGAGCGCCTCGCGCTAGCCGAACTGATGGACCTCAGCTTTCACCAGAAATACAACAGCAAGCAAATCGCCTCCTATGGCGACATGTATGAGGAGGCGATCAAGCTGATGACCAGCGAAGATCTTGCCGCCTTTGACCTGCGCAAGGAGCCCGCCCATGTGCGCGAGCGCTATGGAAATTCTCAATTTGGCAAAGGCTGTCTACTTGCGCGCCGCCTCGTCGAAAATGGCGTGCGCTATGTGGAGGTAAATCGCGGCGGGTGGGACACACATAACGACAACCACAACCAAGTCGAAGCCCTCGCCTACGAAATTGACCAAGTGCTCTCCGCGCTGATCGACGACCTTTACTGGCGTGGCATGCTCGACGAGACCTTGATCGTCGTCGCCACCGAGTTTGGCCGCAGCCCGGGTATCAACCGCAACTCAGGTCGCGACCACCACCCCGCCGCATTCACTTGCCTGCTCGCGGGCGGTGGTGTGCAGGGCGGACAAGTGTTTGGTGCCACTGACGAGCGCGGCGGCGAAGTTGCCGAAAAAGCCGTCACCATTCCAGACTTCAACGCGACCATTGCCTACTCCCTCGGCCTGCCCGTGGAACAGGTGGTCATGTCTCCCAGCGGACGCCCCTTCACGCTCGCCGACAAGGGTGAGCCGCTGCGCATGCTGTTCTAAATGAGCTGGGATACCTACGGTGCCCTGCACCTCGTATTGCTCCACATCCCGATCGGGCTGTTCGTTGGCATCCTAGCGCTCGAAGTCGGCCTCTCGCGCGACAAGCATCAGGAAGCCTACAACACGGCACTCGGCGTGCTGCTGCCGCTATGCCTGTTGTTCAGCATTTTAACCGTGCGTCTCGGCATCGCATTGGCGGACACGGATTTCAGCCCGGAAACGGTGGCTGAGCACAGGAAGATGGGCCTGATATTCGTCTATTTTCTCGGTGCGGCAACGCTGATGTTTTGGTGGAGCCGCTGGCGCCCGAACAACGCTGCCGCCGGACTCTATGCCGTCAGCCTTACTTTTGCGTTTGTCGCACTGGTTGTAACCGGACACTACGGAGCCGTCATCACCCATGGCGAGGGCGTGCTGGATGAAGCGCTGCCGACCATGCGAACCATCCCCAAAGACTCTGCAACGCAAAGTAACTCTCTACCGCAAAGTGAGGCTCCTCCCAGCAATCCCTACGCCGTCGAAGCTTATACCATTCTTGAAAACAATTGCATCGAGTGCCATGGCCTGAACAAGCGTAAAGGCGGCTACCGTATCGACGTGCCGCGCTTAGCGCGCGCCGGAGGTGACAGCCATAAACCAGGCATTGTCGCCGGCAAACCTGACGAGAGTGAGCTGATCATTCGCGCCGAGCTTCCCCGGGGTGCCGAGGGTGCCATGCCTCCGGGCAAACGCACGCCACTGACAGCCGAACAGTTGGAAACCCTGCGCTCGTGGATCGAAGCTGGCGGACAGTTTCCCGGCGAATCGTCCGATAGTGAAGCAACCTTGGACCCGAAGACAATCAAGCAGCTTGACGAACTTCGCGAAACGGGGGCGGCGGCAGACTTCACCCCGTGGGGCGACGGCACAGTGCTGGTCAACCTCAGCCAAATGGAGGCACCCGACTGGTCACTTTGCATGACAAAGTTAATACCATTGGCCAACAAGCTTACCTGGCTCAATGCCGGCAACCAGGAGTGGCCGCCGGAGTTTTACGCGCAACTAAAAGACTTCCCCAAGCTCCAGCGCCTGCACTTGGAAAATAGCAACGTGACCGACGCCGACCTGTCCAAGCTAAAGGAACTCAAACAACTGAGCTACCTCAATATCAGCGGCACACAGATCAAGGAACCAGGCCTGAAGGTCGCCTTAGAATTACCTGCCTTAACCGAACTTTACCTTCACGGAATCGACATCGCTCCAAAGCAACTAAAGGCATTGCGTAAAGAGCATCCCGACATCGAAATCGCCGGACTTTCGCAGCAAGAGTTTCCCAAAGAAGACGACGATAAGAAATAGTCCGCTTAGGCCTCACCGCCTTGTGCTATGTAGAGATTTTTATAAAGGCCATCGCGCGACAGCAGTTCACTGTGCGAACCTTGGTCGACAATTTGCCCCTGCTGAAAGACCAGGATCTCGTCTGCCCGTTGAATCGAGCTGAATCGGTGCGCGATGACGATCACTGTTTTCTTCTCCGACAAGCGCTCCATGGCCAGTTGGATATAGCGCTCACTCTCGGCGTCGAGCGCAGAGGTGGCCTCGTCGAGAATCAGAATGGGGGCCTTCTTCAGGAAGGCCCTTGCCAGTGCGATGCGTTGACGCTGACCGCCGCTCAAACGCGCGCCACTGGGCCCGACCTGCGTCTTATAGCCATCAGGCATCGCCATGATAAAATCATGCGCATAGGCTTGCCGAGCAGCGTCCTCAATCATGCTCTGCGTGGCGTCTGGAGCACCGACCGCGATATTGCCAGCAATGCTGTCGTTGAACAGCACCGGACTTTGCGCGACCACCGAAATCTGCGAGCGCAGTTCGTTTTGACGCAAGTCCCGAACATCGATTCCCTCGACCCGGACAGCTCCATCGGTGACGTCGTAGTAGCGCAAAATCAGGTTCGCAAATGTCGTCTTACCCGCACCGCTGGGTCCCACAAGCGCATAGGTTTTTCCGGCTTCGATGCTCATCGAAACCCCACGCAGGACCGGTTCGTCCGCATACGCAAACGAGACGTTATCGAAAGTAATTTGCCCGGTAACCACTGCGGGAAAATTCTTTGGCGATTCGGGATCATGTATGACCTCGTCCTCATCCAATATGTGCTCAATGCGCTCCAAAGACGCAATGCCCGCCTGCATACTGTTGTTGAGTCGCCCCAGCCGCTTAACCGGTTCGTAGCACATGTAGAGCGCCGCCAACAGAGCCGTAAACGCACCTTCATCGATCTGGCTTTTGTAGGTGTAGTAAAGGCCGACACCAACGCCCAGCGCACCAATAAACTCAATAATCGGCGAAATAAGTGTGTTGTATTTCGCCAACTTCATGAAGCCTGTAAATACCCGCGACGCCGATTGGGTAAATTTTTCATTTTCGCGCTCTTCCAAATTGTAGGCGCGAATCTCCTGCGTGGCTTCAAGGTTTTCGCAAATTCGATTCGTGGCATCAGCCAACTCAAACTGCAAAGAAGACGCCTTTTTCTTCATCTTCTTGCCGATCATCTGAACCGGGACGATGCAAACCGGAATCGCGACCATAAAGATCATCAGGTAAATCACCTGCTCATGCTTCATCGAGAGGAAGGCCAGCATGCCGATTGCAAAGACCAGTGTCGCCGGTTGCCGAATGACCTCTTGCGTGATCGTGATGATGCTTTGCTGAACGACGTTGGAGTCCGACATCGCTCGAGAGACCAGTTCGCCCGGAGGATTCTTATGGTAAAAGCTCAACGGCAAACGCTGCAGTTTGGCAAAGAGATTGATACGAATTTTCTCCAGCACCGTTTGGCCACAGTAAGCTAAATAGTAGTTGCTGAAAAACGTCGTCAGCCCACGCCCCCCCATGACCATGGCCGGCAGCAGGCAATAAAACCAAAGGTCAGTCGTGGTCAGGTTGCGATCCTCAAACACCACCGGCACAATCTTATAAAGAATAACCGGGATGCCTGCTCCACCCAGGGCACCAGCAATTAGGCCGCACACCAGGGCCACGACCAGCTCACCCCCGACAGGCTTGAACATGGGAAAATAAGGCTTAAAGCGGCGAAGGGTTTTCATGGTGTTATAATGATTAAATTATCTCGAATCTCCCAACCCGAAAAGTGTGGTTGCACGAGTTTTCTGAGTACGCGCAAAGAAGGTAGATTGCGCGAACGGCCAAAACGCCCGGCATGGTTGATTACGATACAATGCCCTGCTGATGAGTAATGGCAAAGTTGGGAAAGCAAATATTCGATTGGTGCCGATGCCTCAGGCAGTGAGTGCTCATTATCCAAGAGAAAAAACAATGTTCGCTCAGTGAGCTCGGATAAAATGCCCTCCATGCCAGACGCAACCTTACGATGGACCACGGTTGCGCCATCAACGCCTTCGAATCGTAAGCATGCCGATAGATAGGCATCCATCCTTGACTCGATGGAGAAGCAGCGCGCGAGTGTCTTGGAAAATGCGTCCAACCGGTCACCGTCATCGCACTGCGTTTCGACATAATTCTTGCATCGATACTTCGAGCACACTTCCGAAAGGACGCGAATCTGAGCCTCCGTTGTTGGCGGAACCGGTCTCAAGGATCGCCGGATCGCCTTTAATTCCTCGGAGCTCGAACCGCGAATAATAGCCTGAAGCGAGCGCGGGTGAATCGCTTCGCCGACATTTGCCAGCTTCGACCGCATACGGCTAATCGCATTGCCATGCTTGTTATAGCTCGTCTTATTTTCGGTCGCTAAAGGAACGTTGGGCTTTGCATTGCGGTCAAATTCCCAATCGCCAAACATTTCCTTCAATGCGTCAAAAGTAAACGGCATTGCTTTTTGGCCCAGATGTATCTCGTCACAATATAGATCGCCGTTGGGTCGCCCAGTAGCATCGACAATCTTGTCATAGGTATTCAGAAACTTTATACCATGCTCTGAGCAAAGCTCGCACATCTGAAAATTAAAAGCCTGCACTGCCTCGTTTCGTTCAGCTTGAGATCGATATACCGGATAGCAGTTGGCCTGCCCGGTCTGCTCATCTCCATGCAGCGGAAGTGACGGAATGGAGTTATAAACGATGACATGATAATCCCTACTCTCAATCTCCTGCACGACAGAAAAATACCTTTGCACACAGGCCGCAGTCACATCCTCTATCGGTAGTTGCTTCTTCTCCGCTTGTTTCAACAAATGTGCCCGACAATCAATTTCGCCAAAAACCGTCATCACCCAGCTACCAGGGGTAATGTGATTGTCTAAAAGATAAAACAACTTTTCACGCCCCTTGGTCGTGGTGTTCGTCGATGGCAAATTATACGCCAAAACCGGCCCCAAGTGGTAAGCCCGAAAGCATTCCCAGGCGCGATCCTCCCCATTCTCAATCCAGGTAGAATTGGAACCGGAGAAAAATGCGACATGGCTGTCTCCGATACAGTGAATAATTCTAGGCGCTGTCATCTGCGGGAAACCGGCAAGCGAAGAGCGAAAACAAACGTCAACGCCAGCGTGAGTATCAGCGGTAAAATGCCGTCGGTTAGTCCTCCTCCGGCAAAGATCCAACGCAGTTCATCGGAAAAAACCCAGACGCTCCGCTGATAGGTGAGCATGATGAATACAATGCCTACATGCAGCCCCACTGGTGCCCACAGAGTCCGCGAGCGCAGATACAGCACACTCAATAGCGCGCCGAGCGATGTATAGTTGGCAAACTCGATAATGTTAAAATTTAAAAAAGCACCCGCTGCGTTGAGTCCCGCGATTTGCAAGCCCGCAACAAAGCCAGGATTCGCATTGGGTCCGGCCAACATTTCTCCCGGGGCTCTAAAGTGCAAATACGCATAGATCATCGAAGAAAGCACGATAGCGACCTTTGGCCGAAACCCCGTATAGAAAATCCTAAAGATCAGACTACGAAAGAGCACCTCTTCAATAAGGCCCAACAGGATCGCACTTAGCGCAGCACCACCAATAACCTTGAGCCAACCACCGGTCGTCGATACCTCACCCGGCCAATACCAAGTGAATATCAGCTGCAACGTGATTAACAATGCAGCCATGGCCACACCCAATATGCAGCTGCCGAAGAACCATCGCAGACTCCCGGGCCTTCCTTTTAAATCGTTAGCTTTGAGAAAGCCTGCCGATCGGCCCAACAGCCCCACTACAATCATCAACCAAGGCAGAAGGAACAAAATCGGCAGATAGCGACAACGATCCACAAACTTGTCAAAGCTTCGCGCAACGAGTCCTGCCGCGACGCCGTCGGGATTCCCTTCGGCCATCAACGAGAAGCCGTAGTATACTATCGGTGCAAATAACCCCGCAAAAAGCAGTGCGCCAAACCATATTGCAAAAAACAACCAGACACCGCGACGGCTATAGCGATCGGGCGACAACCCAAAAAGCATAAACTGGCGATCGCGTTCAAGCATGGGCAGCGCTCTCCTGAAGGAATGTCGTGAGCGAATCACCCACTACTTCGGGCGTAACCTGGCTAATATCGCCACCACCCGTTGGCGCGCAATTTGGCGGCTGCAGCAAAACCCGTGGTGCGTCAAAACATGGTCCCGTTCGTATCGGATTGGTTGGGCCAAAAACGACGATCACCGGTACACCAAGCGCGTTGGCCAAATGCATGCCGCCGGTATCATTCGTCACCAACACGCGGCAGGCCAACAGCTCGCTGGCGAACTCCATCAGGTTCGTTTTGCCTGCACGGTTTATCACGCGAGACTCATCAAAACCACTCGCCACTTCATTCGTGATCGCCCGGTCGTTAGCCGTGCCAAAAAGCGTGAAATGCTCATCGGGAAATTTTTCAATCAGCGCCCGCCAGTGCGAGACCGGCCAACGCTTGGCGGGTTCGTTTTCCGTGCCGCAGATAAGGCCAATCGTGTTGCGCGAAGTGGGTGCCACTACGCCCGTTAGTTCTGCCGCGGTATAGGGAGCAAAATTCGGTTTTTGCTTCAAACCAAACTCAGCCAGGAATTGTCGCCAGAGTTCCGTTTGATGCACGGTTGCCTCATCAAAGCCCGCCGGCAGCTCCCAATGATGCGTCAGTAACGGCCGCGGTTTCCCTGGTCGCAAAATGCCAAACCGCTGCGGCGCGCCGATACGTTTGGCCTCATGATCACCGCGGAATGAGTTGGTAAAAAGTATTTGTGTGTCGGGATACTCGAGCGCGAGATCACGGAAAAACTTTCCCGCTCCAGAGGAACCTTTGTCCGGCAAAGTAATCAGCCGATCGGCAATGGGAAAAGCTTCCAACAACGGACGAAACTGCCCGCGGGCCAGCACCGTGATCTCCGCATCCGGTCGGCCCTCGCGAATGGCGCGGATCAACGGCATGGCCATGATCACGTCTCCCAGCCAGTTCGGTAGTCGTATCCAAATGCGGGTTTGCCTCGGGAGAGATTCCCAGCCGCGCCATGCCATTTCGTCCTCCAGCGCATTGCGGCGATGCTTCAGTTGTAGCCGCCGTTCCGGCTCATCCTGCGTGCGCCAGCGCTCGTGTAGCCATAGCCAGTCGGTGCGAAATTTCTCCTCTGAGCGCAGCTTACCCTCAAACCATTGGTTGGCGGCAAAAACGACATCAATCGACTCCGAGGGCTTAGCCAACTCCTCCAGTTTTATCACGCCGCGCCAGAAGCCCGTGCGCTCCGTCCACACGGCTCCAATGCGGGTTTTGTATCGCGCCGCGAGCATGCCGGGCAACTCCGTGGTCGAACACACACGCCCCATAAAAGTCGACAGCACGCCAATGTTGCCCGCATTCTGGTCAAATAAAATACCGATCACTTTATTGTCGCGCACCATCTGTATCGCTTCGGCAAAGCCTTCCTTGCGCGATAGCAGCCGCAAACCGAAACGCTGGCGCGTGCGCAGGACCCAGTCCTCAATCGCAGCCTGCTTAAGCGGGCGATAAACCGTGCCCACTTCCGGGAATGAGCCCCCCGTCAGCGCGGGCAAAATCGTCAGGCTTTCCATCAGGCAAAGGTGCGGCACGATAACGACGGCCGGCTCGGGCTTTGCCGCATTTTGCTGAATCTCGCGCTCGAAGTTCTCATCAATCGAAAAGCGCGCCATCAATTGCTTTTTGGAAAAATGAGGCGAGACCAGTACGAACAGTCCCATCTCCATGGTTCGCCGGCAGCTCGTGCGCGCGATCCTGCGACGCTCACCCTCGGTCATCTCCGGGAACGCATGGTGCAGATTAGCCAATACACTGCGCCGACGCTTTGTGGGCAGGAAGTAAATCAAGTCACCCAGGGCTGCCGCCAAGGCACGGCTAAGCACCTCCGGACTACGGGCCAGGATCAGGCCAAGAAAATGTATGACTTTGATTACCACGAATTTTGCATGCGAATACAGGCGATCGCGCATGGATTGGCAAGCGTTGGCTGCGTATCAAAATCAGGTCCGGCAATCGGCACAAACCCCGTAAAGCTCCAGCCGGTGGGCTAAGTCATCATAGCCCAGGCGCTTGGCGGCAGCTTCAAACGGCGCAATCGCACAATGGTCCAGGCATTCAATTTTTCCACAGTTGCGGCAAATCACATGGTGGTGGTGCCCGTGGTCGGCATCAATCAGTTCATAAAGCGCCTTGCCATGCTCGTCGCGCACCACCTGTACGACACCGACTTCCTCAAAGGCGTCCAGGCAGCGATATAGCGTAACGAGGTCAAAGCTTTTGGGGCCAAGCCGCTGGTGAATCGCCTCAATCGAGAGCGGCGTACCGGCATCACACAAGACACTGGTCAGCCGCTTACGAGTCGCGGTGATGCGCATGCCGTGCGCACGCAGTTTGTCCAAAATCGAATCAATGTTCGCTACATGGTGATGGGTATGAGACACGGCGATAAACTAACGATAAAAATAGCGCGCACGCAAGCATCAGGATTTCGCCTGCACCCGGCAAAAAGTCCAGTTGGCATAGACCCCGCCACCTTCGTTTGCAAAACGTTGATCATAGTCACGAATCAGGCGGCGCAAACGCGTCCCGCGCATTTGCCCGCGCCGCACTGCGCCAACCCCATGCAGGCTCCGCAGCAGTTCCAGAGAATTCAGGTAAACTATTCGCTTCGTTTCGTGGTCCATGCGCTCGATTTCCCATCCGGCCTCGATAAAGGCGTTCCGCCATTGCTCAGCGGTCAGCCAGTTGAGTGGCGCAGACTCCTCACCCTGCAAGCCACGCAGCTCCATCAAGGTCGGATCGATATAAAAACCATGCAGCATGCGCGCCCCACTGGGCAATCGGCTCCGCCAATCGCGCAAGATCTCAACCGGGTCCGGGCACCACTGCATCACGCTCGAAGACACCACGATATCCACCGTCGGCTCCAGCGCGACTCCCGCCCAGGCATCGCCTTGCCGCCACTGCGCATCCGGTGCATTTTGCGCCCCCTGCTGCACCATTCGCGGGGCGAGATCGACCGCCGTAATGTCCGCCAAACGTCCGGTCAACATCTGCGTAAACAGCCCCTCTCCGGCACCGTATTCCACCACGCGATCACCAACAAACATCACTGCGTCCAGCCACTCGCCCAGCCACTGCGCCATTTGCCGCTGCACATGAGCATGCTGGGCATATACGTGGGCTCGCTCGTCAAATCTCATCATACCGCAACCTCCTGCAGAAGTTCCTTAAAGTCATGTCCTGCATCTGGCAAGATGAGCAGGTCCGGCCACCGTTGCTGCAACTGCACCGCATCGAGCAAATGATCCCGCTCACCAACGCAGGCGCGAATGTTGTCACGACGCCAATGCTCGACTCCCGGCCCGGCCAATTGCTCGATGCCCCAATACAGCGCATCAAAATCATAGGGCAGCACTTCAGACGCATCTCGCGCAATGCCTGCCTGCTGATAAAAATCCTGAAGTGCCGCCAGCGGATCACGGCGCAGCCAGCGCAGCAACACCGACAAACGCCGACCATCGACACGCCCGCCTTTCAACGCTTCGCGCTTAAAATCCAAGATCGGTGCCAGCAGCATAATCGGCAGCTCTGGCAATTGCGCATACTCCCGCAGCAGCAGGAAAGCGCCAAGTGAATACCCCCCGATTCGCTCGACCTCGTACTCGCGGCAAAAGCGAACTAACTCTGCGATGCAAAGTGAATCGGGCACCAATACCGTATGCTCAAACTCCGGCCAGCGCTCAGCAAATGCGCATTGCTGCTCACTCGACGACAGGCCCCAGCCACCAACCCAAATCCAGTGCTTCATCGGGCGACCTCCTGCAACACTGCCGTAAGTTGCTCAAGTTGACCCTCGGTTAAACCCGTATTGAGTGAGATTCTCAAGCGGCTGCTATTGGCAGGCACGGTTGGTGGACGCACCGCGCCGACACGGAAACCGCTCATCAGCAATTCCTGCGCGGCTGCCATTGTTTTATCTGCCGGGCCTAGCAGCACCGGCACAATTGGCGAATCTCCGTCGGGTGCCTCCGCAATGGCACTACGAAAGTCGCGGGAGCGCTGACGCCATTGCACCCGCTCTTCCGTCATAGCCTCAGCAATTTCCACGGCCTTACTCGCCGCCGCGGCTGAGGCTGGAGCAAGGTAGGTGGAATAGATAAACTCGTTGGCAAAGTTAATGAGGTATTCGCGCAGCTCTACTTTGCGAAACAAAGTAAAGGCACCCATCGAACCAAGCCCTTTGCCCAAAGTTCCAACCAACACATCGACAAACTCCGCGACGCCGGCTTCCTCAACCAAGCCACTTCCCTTCGCACCATACCAACCGATCGCATGCGCTTCATCGACGATCCAAATAAAACCGTAACGCGCTTTAAGCTCCGCCATCGCAGCGAGGTCCGGGTAGTCCCCATCCATGGAAAACACGGACTCGGTCAACACGAATACATCGCGCTCATCGCCGGTGTGTTGCTCCAGCAGTGACTCCAGATGCCCGAGGTCCAAGTGTTGGTAACGCTGCAATCGCGCACCGGAGTGCAGGACACCTTCGATCATGCTGGCGTGAATCAACCGGTCGGCCAACACAAGGTCCCCCCGCTGCGGTAACCGGCCCAACACCGCCTGATTGGCCGCATAGCCGGAGTTCCAAACCAAACAACTGGAAAAACCCGCCCATTGGCAAAGTCGCGCTTCGAGCTCCGCGTGCGCCTCAGTGTAGCCAGAGATCAGCGGAGACGCAGCAGCAGACGCACCCCACTTCGCCATAGCTGCCTGCCCGGCTGCAATCACCTCGGGGTGCTGCGACAGCCGCATGTAATCGTTGTTCGATAGATCGATTAGCGTGGACTCCGCGCTGCGCGCAGTCAGCGTTCGACGTAAGCCGCTCGCGTCGCGCTCCGCCAATGACTCATCCACGCGGTGCCACAAGCTGCTCATTGCTTCAACCATGGTGCCTCCAGTTTGCGCGGCAGTGGCATCTCGAAATCCTGCAAGGCCCACAGCGGAAACGCCAACTCACTCAGCACGTTTTCATTAACGAGTCGCACCTCGTCCGACGTCCCCAGCTGCGACTCATTGAGCCACCATCCGGCGTGCAAGCCTTTGGCGTTTGCATAGTGCGCCAGCAGACGCGCTTGGTTGATCGCGCCCAGCCGGTCGCCCACCACGAGCACGACATAATCCGCCTGAATCGCCAAGGCGAAGTCTGCCCAATCACGTGGTGCGGGGCCGCTCTCCAGCGGAACGCTGAGGCCACCGGCACCCTCGACGATGCGCCAGTCAGCCACAGTCATTTCTAACACACCTTGCACTAAAGCATCGAAGGACAACTCCTCGCCATCGGCTTGAGCCGCTTCTACCGGTGCCATCGGTTTGGTGTATCGCTGAAGCGTGTGGACCGTAGCTTTGCCCGGCAAAGTTTCTTTGCAATGCAAAGCTTGGGCCACGAATTCGGCATCGCCGGCACCACCTGGGGCGATGCCGGTTTCCACTGGTTTTATTTTCTGCACGCTCGCGCCCTGCCCGGCCAACATCCGTGCAATCGCGGCGGACACCCACGTCTTGCCGACGCCGGTGTCATTTGCAGAAATAAAAACCGTGGGCATGGCAGGCTAGGCTTTGACGGGTTCCGCTTCGGGTTGCGCCTCGGCACCGTGATCGTGATCACAGCCGCCTTCGCATGCGTGCGCCCAGTAAGCCGCGCCTTCTTCGAGGTGTTCGGCAAAGGGGTCTTCGTGCGCGTGGTCCTTGGCGTCGGCTGCGGCATGAATCGCACGCGCGTCGTCAGGATTGAGCGGGTGCAGGCCAAGCTTGTCGAGCAATTGACGATCGTCCGTGGCACTCGGGTTCGCGGTGGTCAGCAGCTTATCACCCAGGAAAATGCTGTTCGCGCCAGCCAAGTAGCAAAGCGCCTGCATCTCGTCGTTCATCTCGGTGCGGCCAGCCGACAGACGCACCATCGCCTTGGGCATGATAATGCGCGCAGTGGCAATCATACGCACAAACTCAAAACTATCGACGAACTTCTGGTCTTCGAGCGGCGTGCCCTTCACAGCGACGAGTGCATTGATCGGCACGGAATCCGGCTGCGGGTCCATGTCGGCAAGTTCCTTCAGGAGCTTCAAGCGGTCATCGATGGACTCGCCCATCCCAAGGATGCCGCCGCTGCAAACTTCCATGCCAGCCTCGCGAACGTTCTGCAGCGTTTGCAGGCGGTCGTCGTAGCTACGGGTGCTGATGATCTTGGAATAGTATTCGCGCGAAGTGTCGAGATTGTGGTTATACACATCGCAGCCGGCTTCCTTGAGGCGCTTGGCTTGATTGCCATCGAGCATGCCGAGCGTGCAGCAAACTTCGAGGCCGATGTCTTTCACGCCCTTCACGGTCTCGATAATGTTATCGAACTGCGAGGTGTTATAAACGCGACGCCAGGCAGCGCCCATGCAGAAGCGGGAAGCACCGCCAGCCTTGGCGGCCTGAGCGTCCTTGAGAATGGTAGGCGTATCGAGCAGCACTTCCGGCTCGACGAAGGTCTTGTTGTGCGCGGACTGCGGGCAGTAGGCGCAGTCTTCCGAGCAACGGCCGGTCTTAATCGACTTCAGCGTGCAAAGCTGCACACCGGCCGGGTCTTGGTATTTTTGGTGAACCTGCTGAGCGCGGAACATCAGCGTGGTGATTGGCAGGTTGTAGATTTCGCGTATTTCGTCGAGTGTCATGGTGTTGTTGGTTAGATTAGAGTGAGCAGATTAAAAATTAAAGGTAAGCTTTGCATCGCAAAGTATCGAGCAAGGCTGATTTAAGGAAATTGATTTCATCGCGGCTAATGACCAACGGCGGCACAATCAACAGACTGTCGCCCAGCGCACGCAAGAGGACGCCTGCTTCCCGCAGCGCGATGCAGAAGTGCATGCCGCGGCGCAGTGAGGCATCGCCCGCGGGCAAATCCAGCGCACTGGCGAGTCCGCGCTGGCGCATTGAAAAAGACTCTGGCAGCTCGGCGCGCAGTTCGCGGTAAAACTCATTAAAGGCCTCAATCGTGTCCGCCAGTTGACCGGTATGGATTAGCGTTTCAAGCTTTTCAATGCTCTTCAGCGCAACGACGCAGCCCAGTGGATTGCCGGTAAACGTGTGGCCGTGGAAGAAGGCCTTGTATTCGCCGAACTCGCCGAGGAAGGCCTGGTAAATTTCCTCGCGTGAGACCGTTGCGGCGAGCGGCAGGTAGCCGGCCGTCAGCCCCTTGGCCAAGCAGTAGAAGTCGGGTGTCACGCCCTCGGACTCGCCGACCAGCATGGGACCACAGCGGCCAAAGCCGACAAAAACTTCGTCCAGAATCAGGTGGACACCCTTTTCGCGACAGCGGCGCTGCACCTCAGCGAGGTATCCGCGCGGCTGCATCAGCATGCCGCCCGCGCCCTGCACCCACGGCTCCAGAATCACCGCGGCAACTTCATCGCCAAAGTTCGCGAAGTGGGCGTCGAGCGCGGCGAGGGATTCCTCCATGTCGCTGGAGAAAACTTCTCCGCCAAACTCCTCGCAAGTCGGCGCAGGAATGCGCTCTACGGGAAATTTCCACGGATCAAAGCGCTGGTGGAACACGCCACAATCGCCCAACGACATCGTGCCAAAGGTGTCGCCGTGGTAGGCGTTGGAGAGCGCGATTACGCGGCGGCGCTGCGGCTGCCCAGTGAGCTGAAAATATTGAAAGGACAACTTCAGCGCGATCTCCACGGCGTTCGAGCCGTTGTCTGAATAAAATACGCGGTCGAGACCGGTGAGCTCGCAAAGCTTATCCGCGAGCAGCGAGCCCGGCTCGTGCCCTAGCCCGAGGTAAGTCGAATGCGCGACTTTGCCAAGCTGCTCGATGATGGCGTTGTTTAAATCCGCATCCTGGTGCCCGTGGACATTCGTCCAAATCGAGGCGTTGGCATCCAGGTAGCGCTTGCCATCAACGTCGGTCAACCAGCAGCCTTCACCACTGGCAATCTGCACGCGAGGCAGGCTGCAATACTCCTGCATCTGCGTAAAGGGGTGCCAGCTCCGCCGGACATCAAGCGCGTCCGCTTGGCCTTCTGGTGATGCGATTGACTGGAACCCAGCTTTCATATCAAAAACTTATAGCAAAAAACCATACCATAAGTTTTTCTTTTGTTAAGCAAATTCGACGAATGCATTAACAAAAAATTCCCGCCTTAGTTCAAGGCGGAATCTCCATAGGGTTGCCGGTTGGCTATAGCTGGTGCATTTTAATTCGCGCTATGGGCGTCGCAGCAAACACGGACGCGCAAGTTGACTTGGCGGACCGTGTAGCCCATTTGCTTGATCATGAATCGCTCGCGCAGTATCAGGCAATCGTCGTGCAGTGGGATCGTCTTTCCGCATTCGTCGCAAACCAGATATGCCTGAGTATCGACGCCGGAGCCGACTTCGTACTGCTGTTTTTCGCCGACGCCATCGATTTGCCGCACGAGGTCGCAGTCTTCGAGTACGTTGATCGTGCGGTAAATCGTCGCGAGGGAAATGAGCTCGTCAACCTGCCGGGCGCTGGCCAGGAGCTGCTCGGCATCAAAGGCCCCACCCTGCTCCATCACGGATTGCAGGATGACGCGGCGCGGAATAGTTATCCGGTGGCCGGCTTGTTTGAGGAGCGTTTCCCATTCGGCCAAGCGGTCGGCAGGATCCGAATGAGCGGTCTCGGCCATGGTCAAGCAGCGCTGGGCTTGTAGCGGAAAGTAAGCTCGATCGGGCGGTTGTGCGACATGGTGTCCATGCGCACGCGCTCCATCGCACGGTGGCAAAACTCCTCCAGATCGCCTTGATCAAGCGATACGGGGAAGCTGCCCGAAGGCGCGTCACCCGCTTGGATGGAAATTTCGATGTTGGACTCAATCCAGCTACGCAGCGGCTGCAAGGCAATCTGCGATTGAGAATCAGACACATGGAGCAATTTGAAAAAGCACTGCACACATTGGCTCGGCGAGCTCGGGTTCTGCGTCATCCCATACAAGTCCAGCAGGCTGTCAGCCGCTTTACTAAAGGGCTTGCAGAGCGGCAGCACGACGGATTCCGGCAAGATGGGCAGTATTTGTTCCATGAAACGAAAACTGGAGCAAATGCGACTCAATCGCAAGCATTATTTTCGCAAAGAAAAAGCCCGGCGACGCATATCAGCCGGGCTTGTATTGAAAATTAGCGATTTTGCTTACTTGGCGGAGAACTCACCGCACCAATCACTGGCCTTGGTTTCCGGGAAACGGCTCTCGAACTGCGTGCCCGCATCCACCTTAAAAACGATGGCTTGGGGAGAACGAACGCGACATTCGCCTTCGCCCGATGTGGTTTCCTTCCAGTATGCGCATGCGCTGCATGTCTTAGTGTGTGTGGCTGTTGATTCCATAATACTTATCCGTTGAGTTGTTGTGAATAACTCTAGCACGGATACCGGAAAATAAAAGCTAAAGAACGCGTAAACCCCTACCTGTTAATGATATGCAGTCGCAGGCTTCTGAAAAGAAATCTCAGTATCTTAAAGCTGGGTGCTACGGGCCAGCGCCTGCCAATAACGGTAGCTCTGTGCGTTTTCCGAAGTCAGCCGGAACATGAGATCGCCATAGCAATCGAGCGCTTCGAGGTAGCTGAAGTCGCGGTCACCCAGTGAGGCGTAGCCGATCCAATAGGAGATCACCGCCTGTGCATTCAGTCGCAGCGCCCGCCCCTCCCCGCCAATGAATAGCCAACCTCTCTGGATTGCCTCCAGGCAGCAAGGCTGCATGGAAACGCTCAGGTAACCAAAGGCACCAGCAATGCTGACCACGACGTTTTGACGCTCTTCAACAATTTCCGAGAAAATCGCACGCGCCAGGAATTCACCCCCGGCAAAGCCCATCTCGAAGTCCACGGGGAAGCCATTACTGATTGAGAGCGGCTCGCAACGCAGCTCACTATGGGTCAAATCTACCGACGGCCCACGCTGGTGTTGGTGCGTTTCTGGCGTCAACGAAGCAATACGCCCGAAGTTTCTCACCTGTTCCAGCTCCAAGTCACGCCGGTAAAAAGTGCGGGTCAGCTCCTCCCATACTTCGGCATCCGAATCGGGGGCCACCGCCATGCGAAACAGCGCGCTTTGCTCGGCATCGAAAGCCTCCAGCCCGATCAGGTCCCCGCAATGCAGGGAGCGCTCCTGCATGATGCAGATTTGATGCCACTGGTTGACGTCCAACGTGAGATAGGTCTCCATCGACGAACCGCGCAGCAGACCGCTTTCGGGCCGCATAACAGGCAGCGAGCCGGAGTAGCCGAGAATGGCATTGCGGTTGCGCCCGTAGCATAGCATGGGGCCGACTTTGTTGGCCTCGGCCAGGATCTCATCAGGCAGACAGTGCAGCTCACCCGCGTGGATCATTTCGACGCGGCAATGAGGGCAAGCCTCTTCGGCCTGCTCCTTCGGCTCGCGCGACTTGGTCGGATCGTTACGCATCCTGCCCTACAGTCAGGTTGGACTCAAAAAAGCGCTCCATCCAGGCATCGAAGCCTTCGTCGAAATCGACATCCAGCTCCACACGCTCGGCCAGCGGCTTAGCTCCGCCCTTTTGCAGTGCTTCATCAAGCTGGCGACCGCAGCCGCAAAAATCATCATAAGCGCTGTCGCCCAGGGCCACCACATAATATTCGAGGTGGGCCACTTCGATTTTCTGTTCGTAAAGGGCTTCGCAGAATTCGATGGCGTCGTCGGGCGGCTCACCATCGCCCCACGTGGAGAAAATAAACACCACGCGCTTGGCGTCGGCGAAACGCGAAAGATCCCAGTCTTCCGCGGCGTTCAGGGTGTGCTTTACGCCCTTGGCGTCGCACTGGTCGGAGAAGCGTTCCGCCAAATCCTGCGCATTGCCGGTGACGGTGCCATAAATAATGTGTGTGGTCATTTCGTTGAGACTCATGATCAGATAAACTAGACTGAGTCTCATTTTCCTGAACAAAGTCAAGCCACTATATTAATTTTCTTTATCTCCCGCTTTAAAATTCGATCACGCGAAGCGGCGGAAGCTCGTCTACCACAGCATTGAGATACGCACACTTGCCGCCAGGGCCTTCGAGCATGATTTAGGATTTTCTGTGGATCGAAGGCACTGGCGCGAGGCCCCGACCTTACACGACGAGTTCACTTGAGCGGCTCCTTAAGCTGGTGAACCTTCAAGTCCCAGTATTCCGCGATGAGCGGGGTCATCTGGCGAAACCCGATTTTCCCGCCTCCGAGCACTGGCCCGAAAGCATCCCCCGGATCGGTCCAGCGGAAGCACTCCAGCGCATCCACCCCAAAGCGAACCTGGGCACCGGATTTGATTAACCAAATGCGGTAGCTCTCCTTCTGGTCAGGGACGCCCGGGATCGGATCAGCCCCTTGCGCTACCAGATGAAAGCCATGGCTTTTCCGCAGATTGCACGTGGTAAACGCACGCTCAGTCTCCCAACGACGGCGGAAATAACTCACGTGCAGCGCATTAATATCGCCTGAGTGATACTGTTGGTAGGGGCCATTACGCGGCTCTAAGGATGGGTCCAGCACATCCTCGCCATGCCGCCCCTTGGCCGAAAAGAACAGTATGCTTAGCCCGGGCTCTTGCACGGCGCGGTAGTTCCAGCTGATGTATACATCGTCCGGAAACTCCTGCGGACACCATGCCACCAGATTCGCCGCCTGCCCCTCGCCCGGATCCCGCGTCCCCTCCAGTCGCCACCGATTCAGAGGGAAGCTGGACGCTGCATCACCTTCAAACTGAAACCCATCCAAATCAGAGGCTCTGTTCAGTGGATTTGCGTAAAAGAGCTCTCCAAGTGATTCTTCAGGTAACATGCGATCATACTGGTTAAAACGCGGCGGCACCGATTAGCCATGATAAGCTATTCTGCCAACGTTAGCGGAGTCGCTGGCTTTGCCCAGGCCACGTTCATCTCGGCAAAGAATTTCCCTTGGTCGATAGACTCCACCAAGGCCTCATTTATCCCTTCGGCCGCAGAAAGAAGCTCGCCCCGCCAATCCATTTCATAGCGATGCGGCGGCTCGATAGAGTGGATTTCGCAACTGTTATGCAGCGCGTTGATCAGGCGCGTGTGCTCGCGCGCCATCTCAAGCGAGCAACCCATCGGACGCCCCTCGCGCATAGCGTTCACCAGCTGCCTAAACATTTCTACCGTGTTTTCTCGACCGGCGGGGGTAGGCAGGCTCTCGCCATCGGGACGAAGTGAGACCTCCTCATGAAATTCCCAAATGACCGAACCATCCTCACCAATCACCTCTACCATTGGAGTCGTCGTCTCTGCCCCGCTGTGCGTGAGATTCACCTGCATTTCGACGCCGTTTTCCATCCGTAACTGAGTGACCACGGTATCGAACGTTTCAATTGGCTTAGCACGGTATAGCTCGGCCAACCCCTCACGAATTCGCGCGACGCCAAACTGCTCCGAACCCGCAAAGTACAACCCGGCAATCACGAAGTGCGCCAAGGCATTGTTTGCGGGCGAATCGTAGATAAAATTATCGCCAACTTTCACGCGTCCCGCCCAGTTATTGCGCTGGTAGTAGTCAAGCGTACGCGGCCAGCTGGCCCAGACTTTGACGCGCTTTACGCGGCCAATCTTCCCCGCCAAAATGTGCTCTTTCATCCGAATGATTGGGGGCTGATATAGATCGTGGAAGCCGACATGCACCTCCAGCCCGGTCGCATCCCGCGCGGCGATCATTTCATCAACTTCGGATAGCGTGGCGGCAACGGGTTTCTCGACCAGCACGTGGCAACCGGCGGCCAGCGCATTGACCGTCATCGGGCAATGCCAGCCAATGCCGGTCGGGATGGAGCAAATGTCAATCTTGCCCTTCTCCGCGCCAAGCATCGCCTCGTAGTCTTCATAAATTCGGCAGCCGCTGGCGTCCAGCGCGTCCCAGGCCTCAGCGGCTTCATCGCGATTAATAATGGTCGCCGCCGCCAACTTCAACAGGCCCTCGCCTTCCAGTTTCTGTAAGGATTCCAGGTGAGCATTGCCAAATCCAGTCACGCCAATCAGCGCAATTTGCGGCACTTCATTTCTAAATTTATTAGCAGTCATACTCGTTATAAAAACATCTGTCCATACTTACCGGAAAGTGGCGATAATAAAGTCGGTTAACCAATGAAACACTTGCCGTTGCAGGGAAAACTTATAAACCAAAAACATGCTTTCTCCCCTGATCGACTTCACGTCTCTCAGCGCCTCCCTACGTGGCGAACTCAACACTGGCGACATGATGCGCCGACTCTACGCCACCGACGCTTCGGAGTATCAGGAAATGCCCGCCGCAGTGGCCTTTCCCGAGGCCGAAAGCGACATCCCCGCGCTCATTCATTTTGCCCGAAACAACGGCCTTTCGCTGATCCCCCGTACCGCCGGCACCTCACTCGCCGGGCAGGTTGTGGGACATGGCATTGTCGTCGATCTCGGGCGGCTGAATCAGATCAAGCACATCGACGCCGAATCCCGCCGCGTCGTCGTTCAGCCGGGCGTCGTCCGCAACGAGCTCAACCAGGTGCTCTACCCGCACGGCATGCTATTTGGCCCGGAAACATCCACCGCCAATCGCGCCATGATTGGCGGCATGGTGGGCAACAATTCCTGCGGCTCCAACTCGGTCGTCTACGGCAGCGCGCGTGACCACCTGATCTCCTGCCGTGGTTTTCTGAGTGACGGTAGCGAGGTGACCTTTAAAGCGCTGACCGAAGCTGAGTTTGCCGCCAAATGCGAGGGCGACTCACTGGAGGCGCACATCTACCGCGAGTGCCGCGACCTGCTCAGCGATGCGGCCAACCGCGCCACCATCACCGAACGCTTCCCGAAGAAATCCATCCCCCGGCGCAATACCGGCTACGCGCTCGATATGCTGATGGACGCCAAGGTCTTCGACCCCGATTCCGAGCAGCCGTTCAACCTGTGCAAGCTCATCGCCGGTAGCGAAGGCACCCTGTTTATCGGCGTCGAATTTGAGATCGACTGTAACCCCCTGCCCCCGCCCTACAGCGCCTTGGTTTGCGCACATTTTGAAACTGTGCTCGAGTCGCTGAATTCCGTCGGCCTGGCGCTCAGCGAGCAGCCGTTTGCGGTGGAGCTGATCGATAAAAACATTCTCGATGCCAGCAAGCGCAGTCGCGAGCAACTGCAGAACCGATTCTTTGTCCAGGGCGATCCCGGCGCGATCATCGTGGTCGACATACGCGGCGAAACTCAGGACGCAGTCGATCGCAAGATCGAGCACCTGATTAACAACTTGAAGTTCGCTCAGCTTGGCTACGCCTACCCGGTTTTACGTGGTACTGACCAAGGCAAAGTCTGGGAGCTACGACGCGCTGGCCAAGGCCTGATGAGCAACATTCCCGGCGACGCCAAACCGCGTGAAGTTTGTGAAGATACCGCCGTCGACGTGCGTGACTTGCCAGCCTACATTGGCGAGTTCGATCAGATCATGCGCGACAAGTATGACATCGAATGCGTTTACTACGCGCACGCCGGCTCCGGTGAGCTACACACGCGCCCCATCTTCAACCTGAAGACGCCGGAAGGCATGCAGAAATTTCGCGGCGTCGCCGAAGACATCGCCGCCCTTGTACGCAAATACAATGGCTCGCTCAGCGGCGAACACGGCGACGGCCGTTTGCGGGGGGAGTTCATCCCGCTCATGGTAGGCGAGGAATGCTACGCGATGATGAAGCGCGTCAAAGCCGCCTTCGATCCGCAGAACATTTTTAACCCCGGAAAGATCGTCGACACGCCCCCGATGGACGCCCAGCTCCGCTACGGGCCGGATAAAAATTACCCCGAGTACGAGACCCTCTTCGATTTCTCCGACACCCATGGATTCCTCCACGCCGCCGAGCAATGCAACGGCTCCGGCGACTGCCGCAAAGGACCCACCGCCGGTGGCACGATGTGCCCCAGCTACATGGCTACGAAGCACGAAAAAGACACCACTCGTGCCCGCGCCAACATCCTGCGCCAGACGATCACCGAGGGCCCACAAACCGCCCGCGCCGCCTTTGGCAGCAAGGATGCCAAGGAAGTGCTCGATCTTTGCCTGTCCTGCAAAGGCTGTAAATCCGAGTGCCCGTCCAACGTCGACATGGCCAAGCTCAAGGCCGAGTTCCTCCAGCATCACTACGACATTCACGGTGCCCCGCAACGCGCCAAGATGATCGCCAAATACGTGCAAAGCCAGAAGCTCGCGCGCATGGCACCATGGGCGTGGAATCTCCTTTTCGGCACAGAATCCATTCGCAAAGCGCTGAACTTCTTCGTTGGCTTTCACCCGGACCGCACCATCCCCCTGATGCCCAAGCAAACGCTCAAGTCCTGGTTCAAGCGGCACACCCCACATGCCAACGCAGGTAAGGTTGGCGAAGTCTGGTTGTTCAATGACGAGTTCACCAACTTCGGCGATCCGCACGTAGGCATCAAGGCAGTGGAGCTGCTGGAGCGACTCGGCTACAAGGTGGATTTGGCACCCGTTGAAGAGAGCGGCCGCACCTGGCTCTCCAAAGGATTTGTCCGCCAAGCCCAAGAACTGATCAACCACAACACCGATACTTTGCATCGCAAAGTAACGAAGCAAAAGCCAATGATCGGCATCGAGCCCTCGGCGATTTTAACCTTCCGCGATGAAGCGATCGACCTCGCCCGCGGCGAGCAAAAACAACGCGCCAAAGACACCGCCCAGCACTGCTGGACCTTCGAGGAATTTATGGTGCGCGAGTTCGAGGCAGGCCGCATCAAGCACGAGTCTTTCACGGACGAACCACGCACCGTGCGCCTCCACGGCCACTGTTTTCAAAAGGCGCTGGTTGGCGTGCAGCCATCCTTGGCGGCGCTTACCTTACCACAAAATTACGCCGTCGTGCTGATCCCGAGTGGCTGCTGCGGCATGGCGGGTTCCTTTGGCTACGAGCACGAACATTACAACGTCTCGATGAAGGTGGCCGAGCTCGCACTGCTACCCGCTGTCCGTGCTGCCGATGAAAATGATATCATCGCTGCCGCCGGCACTTCTTGCCGCCATCAGATCCACGACGGGGCCCAGAAAACCGCACTCCACCCAGCCGAAGTGTTGCACGCCGCGTTGTTAAATTAAAACCGTGCCAGCTTGAATGCTTCCAACAATTGGCGGGCCAACATCCGGTAATTGGTTGGCAAGTTTTCATTGTCAGCGGCTGTCTGGACCAGCGTTTCGTAGCTGTCGCGGTCGGCCGGTTCCGCGTCGGCTATGAAGCTTTGCGCCACCCAATCCGGGTCGAGAAATTCCGGGCTCAGGTGATGGCAAATGCGGATAATCGCCTCGCCTGTTTCCACGCTAAAGTGGCACTTGCGCTGCAGCAGGCCGATCTCGCGATCCATGTCCGCCTCGTCAGTCAGCGGCGTGATGAGCGCAACAATCGCGGCGGCAAGAATGAGCACGCGCGTGCGTTTGTTGTCCCGATTCTTCGGTGGCTGCCGCCAGAAGAGTTCAAAGGATTCCAGAAAGCCGGGCTTCCGCAGAAAGTCATCAAATTCCGCCTCGCGCTCCACCACGGGCAAAGAATCAACCGACGCCTTGCGACTCGTAATCCGCGCGCGGCGCACGGAAAAAAGATGCGTTGGCCCGGCGCGGTGGCCGACCAAATCACCCATCAAGGGATGCTTTACCGCTGCAGCCTGTTTGTTGTCCGGAATGATCGAAAATAAAAACTCGCGCGCCTTCTTACCATTGTGGCAACGACGCACTGCGGCCTTTAGCCGGGCGAAAGCCGCGCGGCCTTCTTCCAGGCTCGTGCGATCTTCCCGATACAGCTCCACTACCCAGCGCTGATACGCCGACAGCTGTGCGCCGACGAGGAGTTGCTCGATCTGATCCGACACCTCGGCCTGGTCCAGATAGAGCTCCCAGCTCAAGCAAAGGTAAAAGCAAATCAGCCGCAGCCGGAGTTCTTTATCGTCTCCAAGCTGCGACCAGAAAATTGCTTTTGCCGACAGCATGCAGGCTTAGCTACGACCGGAAAGCACCGAGGCTTCGTAGTCCTTGATAGCAGACATCGCCTGCCAATCGGACGGAGTGTTATTGCGGGCACAGAACTCGTTCCACACCACGCTCCACGGCATGGCCTTGTTGACCTCGTGCAGCATGAGGCGCGTGGTGAAGTCACCCGCCTGCTCGGCAGCATGCATCTTTTCACTCGGTTCCAGCAACGCGAGCAGAAGCGACTTTTGCGCCGCACGAGTACCAATCACCCATGCCCCAATGCGGTTAATGGACGCATCGAAAAAGTCCAGGCCGATGTGGGTGCGCGACAGCGCGTCGCAGCGGACGAGCTCCTGCATGATGGCCTGCGTCTGATCATCGAAGAGGACTACGTGGTCGCTGTCCCAACGAACACCGCGTGAGACGTGGAGCAGCAGCTCGGGCACGTAAAGCAGGACGGAGGAAATCTTGTCGGCAATGCCCTCAGTCGGGTGGAAGTGGCCGGCGTCGAGGCAGAGCGCGGTCTGGTTCTTCATCGCGTAGCCCATGTAGAACTCGTGCGAGCCGACGACGTAGCTTTCCGAGCCAATACCGAAGAGCTTGCATTCGACAGCGTCAATATTGTGGGACGGATCGAGCTTTTCCGACAGGACCGTATCGAGGCTCCGGGAAAGATTTTTACGGAAGCCCAAGCGGTCGGCAGGCAGGTCTTTGAGACCGTCCGGCACCCAAATATTCGTCACGCAAGGGCTGCCAAGTTGCTTGCCCATCTCGGCACCGATTGCCCGGCTGCGCTTACAGTGTTCGATCCAAAAATCGCGCGTGCCCGCATCGGGTGAGCTAAGGGTAAAGCCATCATCGGCCTTTGGGTGCGAGAAGCAGCTCGGGTTGAAATCCATGCCGATGCCCTGTGCCTTGCACCAATCGATCCAGCCTTGGAAGTGCTTCACTTCGATCTCGTCGCGGTCGACCTTTTCGCCGCCGAAATCACCATAAATCGCGTGCAGGTTCAGCCGGTGGTTGCCCGGCAGGAGCGACAGCACTTTCTCCAAGTCGGTCTGCAGCTCGGCAATCGAACGCGCCTTGCCCGGGAAGTTCCCCGTCACGGCCAAGCCGCTGCCCAGCTCGCCATCACCTCCCTCGAAACCGCCAACATCGTCACCCTGCCAGCAATGGAGGGAAATCGGGGTCGAAGCCATGACTTCGAGTGCTTTTTCAACATCAACGCCGAGCTCGGCGTAAGAGTCTTTAACTTGGTCAAACATATCGGGGTTCGTTCGGGTTGATAGATTAGCAGGCGTAACCTGGCTTCGCTAGCATCGAATACTTGGAGAAAAACGACTCATTCTGCAAGCAATACTCCACAAAACGCGCAATTTCTTTCAAAATCTCTCAGTCAAATTAATAGGCCCCTGGAGGTTAGCTAATTTCCCGAACAATATCGGCCCACAATCAATCCACACTGGACATTGCCCACTACCTTCCTACTTTTTATGAAAATGAAGTACGCTTTCTGTGTTATTCTGGTGCTGTCGGCACTCAACCCGCTTTGGGGAATCATGCTCAAGGGGGCCAATGGCCGGGAGGTGGATTTTGCCGGAGTTCTGAAGGCCAGCAAGGAAGGCTTAACCGTGAAAATTTCGCCGGACGCCAATGAAATGGTCGTCCCGTGGGAAAAGTTTGACCTCGACGCCATGAAGGCTGAGCAGCCGGAAATATATACTGCTTACACCCGCAGTAGCCTGGGCCAAAACGAAGTCATGCTCAAGCTCGGCGTCTTCGAAAACCACAAGACGTATGACGAGATCATGGTGTCCATGAGAAAATCCCTGGATGAGCGTTTCGCCGTTCCGCTGCCGAGCTCCTACGACCATTGGTTCGAGAATTATTATAGCCGAAGCCGGAACTCATTCGATGCCTGGCAGCGGGCGCAGCGTCGCTATCATACCATGATCAATGACCTCTTCGCCGGTGCCCCCATTGTGCGCAACCAAACTGGCAAGCCCATTGGCAGGAGCTACTATTATTATTCGGCTTATTATTATGGCAGCACCTGGGATTTCTCCGCTGAGGTCACTTCCAAGCGCGTTCTCAACTACTTTGCGGGTGATCACGATAGCTTCCACGACACGCTGGACTACTTGCAAAACAACCCTTTGCTCGTCATCGGCGTTGCCGAGAAGCTGCAAGCCGCCAAACAAGAGTTCGCCAATAGCGGTCATAGCCACGTGCAAACCCAACACGGCACGATCGACTTCGTACTCGATTCAAGCATCAGAACCTTGGAAACCATGGCCGAGGGACGAGCCTACAATGAGAACTCCGGCCGTGTCCTGAACAAGCTGCTCACGGTAACCTACAAAGAAGACGCAAAAGGAATATGATGAAACACATCGCAGGCATCGTCATTTTGTTTTTAGCGGCCAACGCTTTTGGCCAGAGCCACCTCTCGCCCCACTTTCCACCCGGTGCCACGGACCTCGTGCCGATGCAAAACCAGCTGCCACAAGTTGGTCCCAACGTCCAAGCGCCTGAGATGCAACAGGCCACGATTTCATATCAGGGAGGCCATCATTACCCAAGCGCATCCGAACCTCAAGGCGTGCTCGATTTCCCAACCCCCGAGCCGATTCGCTTCATAGTCATCAAGGAAACACTCATGCCCGACCAAACAGTTCGGCGCTTCTGGATCGTGAATCCCGAATACTAAACTTGGTAAAATTTGAACCAATTCGAGCTTGTTGTTGTCGAAACACGCAATTGCCTTAAAGGTAAGGCTTTTAGCTCGTGAACGTTGTCCATCATTATCGGCATGGTAATCCCCGAATGGGGGTGTTTTATGTAGTCGCCGCCCTGCTCTTTGCCGTATTGGCGTCGGGCTTGGCGTGGCGACAGTTGTTGATGCACCAGGAATACCGTGAGCGTGAGCAACGTCAGAGCCAGCGGCGCATTATTCAGCCCGGACCACGCGGCAATATTTACGACTACTCGGGCAAACTGCTCGTTGGCAACCGGCCGCGCTTCTCAGCCGTCGTCTACCTGGAAGAGCTCCGCAGCGAAATCCAGGAAGAATACATCAACATCAAGCGCGAGCTTCAGGCACAGCATGAGGCCGAAAACCCGGAAGAGAAATTTGCCTTCGACTGGAAAGAAACCTCCTGGCAAGCGCGGGAAAATGTCATCCAGCGCTATCTCTCCGAGATTAATGATATCCTGGGAACAGACCACCAGATCGATAAGCGCTATTTCCGCCGGCACTTCGTGGAACGCCAGCTAATGCCGTTTGAGCTCGTTAGCGACCTACCTCGCGAGGACTACGCGCGTCTCATCGAACAGCTTCCGCTGGGCTCAAAAATCGGGATCTACACCGACACCGCCCGCGACTACCCAAACGGCTCCGCGGCAGCACATACTCTGGGCTACGTGCGCGGAAGTTGGATAGTACCTCCAGAAGGCATCCCGGGTGATGAACTGCGCACCTACACTTACAAGGGAGAAGTCGGCATCAACGGTCTGGAAAAGCAGTTTGACGATATCCTGCAAGGTGAGTCCGGTGGCGAAATTTACCTCGTCGACAAATTCCAATACCAGTTCGGCGAGCCCATTTTCCAGCAAAACGCCAAGCAGGGAGGCCATGTCCACACCAGCCTCGACATCGATCTTCAACTTGCCGCTGAGCGCGCCCTGGGCGACCGGACCGGTGCCGTGGCCGCCATCATGGTGGAAACCGGCGAAATCCTCGTGCTGGCCAGCAGCCCCGGCTACGACCTCAACGACTTCAGCCCCCGCCTCACCCAGGAGACCGTTAACGAGATCAACGAGAAAGGTGCCTGGGTCAACCGCGCGGCAAAAGGCCTCTACCCGCCCGGCTCGACTTTTAAGCTGCTTACCACGATCGCAGGCATGCGCTCCGGTGCCATAAATCCGGACGAGCAGGTGCAAGGCGGTTCCCATTTCCGCGTTGGTAATCGATTGTTCCCGGAGCACTCCGGCGGCCCGTATTACGATACCGACGTCCGCAAAGCCATCGAGAAGAGCTCCAACGTCTATTACTACGACATGGGCATCCGCACCGGCATTGAAAATATTGCTAACGAGGCCCGGCGCTTTGGTATGGACGAGCCACTCGACATCGAGCTGCCCTTCCAGCAGACCCGCATGATCGTCCCCGATATGGAGTGGTCGCGCGAGGTACGTGGCTTTGGCTGGCGTGCGGGTGACACCGCCAACGTCGCCATCGGCCAGGGCGACCTGCTCATGACGCCACTGCATGTGGCCTCGTTTATGGCCTCTTTCGCCCGTCGCGAAACACGCACGGACCTCACCCTGCTCAGACGCGACACCGGAGAAATCATAGATCATGGTGGCGAGCCCATCGGCTTAACCGATTACCAATACCAGGCCATTCTCGAAGGCATGGAGCGCGTAGTGGGCCCACAGGGCACTGGCCGATATGCCATGATTGACGGCGTCCGCATCGCAGGAAAAACCGGCACCGCGCAGGTAAAACGCCCGTCTGGCAAATTGACGCTCGCTTGGTTTGCCGGGTTCGCCCCGGTGGATAAGCCGCAGATTGCAATTGCCGTCATCGTGGAAGGACTCACGCCTGGCGACCGCTATGCAGGCGGTGCCACCGCAGCCCCCGTCGCCCGCGCTGTCTTCAAGGAGTTTTTCCAGGAACGCGCCGCCGAGGAACTGCTCTCCATGCAGCCCTAACCCGATGAATTGGAAGTGCACCTGCGCCTACGATGGCAACGGCCTGAACGGTTGGCAAAGCCAGCCCGGCGGCAACACCGTGCAGGACTTCATAGAAGCGCGGCTGGAGCAAATTTTTAAAACGCCGCTGCGTATCCATGGCAGCGGTCGCACCGATGCCGGGGTCCACGCCAAAGCGCAGACGTTCAATTTCAAAGCCGACTGGGAACACGGCGCGGACAAGCTCGAACGCGCCTTCCGCAGCGGTCTGCCGGCCGGCATTCAGGTCTATCAAGTTGAACCGGCGGCGGACGATTTTCACGCCCGATTCTCCGCAACTGGTAAGCGCTATGCCTACCGATTTTATGAAGGCTGGGCGCGCCCATGGGATGCTCGCTATTGCTGGGAGCTCGGCCGACGCCGTCTAGACGAATCTGCGATGAACACCGCTGCCGCGCAGCTCCTTGGGCAGCATGATTTCACCGCCTTCGGTGCCAACCGCGGCGACGGCTCCGAGGACAACCCCATCAAGGACATGCGCACGCTGGAGGTCCATCGTGAAGGCCCCACACTGACCCTCGTCACCGAGGCCAGTGGCTACCTCTACAAGATGGTCCGCAGCTTGGCGGGCACATTGGTAGAGGTTGGCTTAGGCAAGCTCACTCCAGCTGAAGTTCGCACGATTTTAGAAAGCCGCGAGCGCACAAACCGCGTCGCCACCGCCCCGTCTAAAGGGCTGTGGCTGGAGCGCGTGTATTATTAAACCCGGTCGCTAGACTTACTTGCGGCGACGCAAAAAGGCTACGCCGACACAAGCCACACCGGCCAAAAGCGCGTAAGTCGAGGGCTCGGGCACAACGCCAGACACGTCTGCAAAAGATTCACCGAGGCGGAACTCGTCATAAATGACATTCGCGGTGTTTCCTTGCGGGTTCTGGTCAGTCATCGACCAAGAGTTAAAAGTGTGGTCGGAGTCGTGCGAAACCGAAATCGTCGGTGTCCCGAGCGCGGCACCCGTGTAACTGCTCGATTCAAAAATCCAGACATTGAAGGTATCGGGCGTGCCGCTGGAGTTCAGCAGCGCCTGCGCCACCATGAAATAGCTGGTGTCTTCGGCCATTTCAAACGAGGTGCCTACAGCGATGTCTGCTGCCGAGCCGAAACGGATGTTCGCCACCAACGTAGTGCTGAAATTTTCCGCGTGGATCCCCATAAACTGACCCGCACCGGTGGTGTTAGTCGCAAAAGGATTTAGCCGGAACTCGCGCAAACCATTTCGCTGAACCGTCCAACTGGCCCACCCTTCCGTGAGGCCGCTGGCGCTGAAACTAGCATTATACTGGCGTCCCAAAGCTTGGCTGGACGTCCCATCGCCAAAGGTAACCATGCCGTTCTCGCTCTCAACCGAGCTGGGCGCGATACTCCCGGTGACCGTCGCATACTGCGAGCCACCGGTCCAGGCTCCTGCCCATCCCGTGCCATTGCCGTTACCGCTGATTCCAGCGCCATCAGTATAACCATCGCCACCAACGCCAAATCCATCATAGGCCAAAGTATCGGCATGGGCAGCCGAGGAGACACCAAGTATCAGTGATGCAGAGATCAACAAGCGAGCGCCAAGCTTGTTGGTAAAGAGCGGGTTAACCGGTAGTGTACTTTTCATAGGGGTAGTATTGAGTTGATGATAAGAAGAACGAATCAATGTTAACTAAATCGTTATACAAAAATCGCCAATTCGTCAAAGAATAAATGCTAATTTATCAAAATTCGGCCTTTTCAGCCTAAACAAGCATCGATCAAAGGCCTAAATAAGCCTCTGTCACAGACTCAACACGCTACCCCTTCCACACCTTCTTCTCGGGCACGGGAAGGCCGCGGGCCTCG
Source organism: Cerasicoccus sp. TK19100 (assembly GCF_027257155.1). Lineage (NCBI taxonomy): Bacteria > Pseudomonadati > Verrucomicrobiota > Opitutia > Puniceicoccales > Cerasicoccaceae > Cerasicoccus > Cerasicoccus fimbriatus. The sequence goes on along the minus strand of NZ_JAPWDU010000005.1, from coordinate 62,273 downwards.
AAGGCGGTGCGGAAGTGGAGTTTGGCAAAATCGCCGAGGCGGGCGTCGCCAAATTTTTTAACGATCTCCTTGGCCTGATCCTTCACTTTCTTGCTGGCACCTTTGGCCAGCGGAATATCCGCCTCCTTGGACAGCGCGGCCATGCGGCGGACAAACTCCGCGCGCGCGCAAATCGACGCCGCCGCAACCACGGGATCGGACTCCGCCTTGGTGCGCATTTGCAGGTCGAACTCAGTCGCCGCGTAGTGGTCCTTGGTCAAAGCGCGCTGCACAAGCGGCTGCTTGGAAAACTGGTCCAGCAGGCCCCATTTGACCTTCTTTTCGTCGAGCGCGGCTTCGAGGCACTTGGCGTGTTGCCAGGCCAGCAGGCGGTTAAGGTTACTGCCAAATTTGGTGTAGAGCTCGTTGTATTTCGCCATACGCAGGCACATGCGCTTCACGACGACGCCCTTGGTCTCGGTAATGATTTTATCCAGCTTGAGGATGGCCTTGTCGCTGGTGATTTTCTTCGAGTCCTGGATGCCCTTTTCACGCCACTCGGTGACCATGTCGCCCGTGGCGATCACGCAGCACGACACCAGTGGCCCAAACAGGTCACCCTTGCCCGACTCGTCGAGCCCGGCGTGATCAGTGAACCACTCGGGGTTGTTGACCTCGTCGTAGCCCATTTTGGGGTCATGGGTAATTTCACCTTCGAGCACGAAGGTCACCCAGTCTTCGGTCTTTTTGCCCTGCACCACGAGCTTGCCCGACTCGTAGCCGACGATGTTCACCTGGTCCCCCTTGTAGCCGAAGTAGGCGTAATCGACCGCGTAAAATTCCCACAGCCGCTTCTCGCACCACTCCTTAACGAGCATCATCTGCTCGTCGGTGATTTTAATCGTGTAGAGCGTCTTTTTCTTGGGTCCCTCTTCTTCGGGCTCTGGCTGTTTCTTGCGCTTGGGCATGAGGAGGGAGATAAAAGATTAAAGGAAAAAGATTAAAGGAAAAAGGTGGTGGATGGGTGGAAGTAGTTTGCAGTTCGTAGAATAGGCGTCTCGCCTGTTCACCAATCCAACTAATTTACACAGGCGAGACGCCTGTGCTACGCTTCGACCTAACCCCGCTTCAGCACGCGACGGATCAGCTTCAGGATCTCCGCGCTGTCTTCAAACTTCAGCGCAAATAAAATCGCGAAATACACCGCCGCGCCTGCCGGGATGATCACGCCGCAGGCCACGAAGGCCGCTTGTTTCGTCTCGCCCATCAGCGCGCCAACCGCCAACAGCATACCATAGGTGGCCGCCGCCATCCCGATGGCAGATACCGTGATCTTGCCCACCGCGCGCATCAGGCGAATGCCGGACAGCTCCGGCTTTTTCTTCACGATGCCACGGGCGAGGAAAAACGTTAGTGCGAGCGATGAAAGCAGATTCGCCAAGGCAAGCCCCTTGGCCTCCAGTGGGAACATCAACACCGCGCCGAGGCCCGCGTTAACCACAAACGCCACCAGTGCACAGGCAACCGGCGTTTTCGTGTCCTTAAACGCATGGAAGCCGCGCGTGATAAAACTGCTCACGGCGAAAAACGGCGTCGTCGCGGCCAGAATCATTAACAGCGGACCAGTCATGGCGACATCACCCTCGCTGAAGCGCCCCCATTGAAACAGCATCCGCAGGACGGGCTCATTGAGCACGATCAGGCCCACGGCGGCCGGCATCGTTAGCGCCAGCGTCATCCTCAGGCCGTGCCCGTAGCTTTCCACGAGGCCCTCGCGGTCTTTGGCGGAAACCATGGCGCTCATCTGCGGGAAAATCACCGTGGAGATCGCCACCGCAAAGATACCCAGCGGCAGCTCGATCAGACGGTTGGCGTAGTTAAGCGTCGTCGTCGCCGTTTCGTTGAGCCCGAAGGCCAGCAACCGCGAGACGAGTATGTTAATCTGCAAGATCGCTGCGCCCCAGAGTCCGGGAATGAAGAGGCGCTTCAGCTCGTCCATGCCCTCCACCGGCCCGCGCTCGATTCTGGGCCGCCAGCCCTCGCGCCAGAGCGCCCAGATCGCCGTGGCCAGTTGCATCACGCCGCCCGCGAGCACGCCAATCGTCAACACCCAGACGAGCTCAATCGCCGGCAAATGCATCATCAGGCCGCCGATGAGCAGCGCCGCAATCATGCCGACATTGAGCAGCATATTCGAGAGCGCTGGCACGGCAAAGCGGCTGCGCACATTGAGCACCGCGCCAAGAATCGCCGTCACGCAGATCATCGGCATGTAGGGCATCATCACGACGCTCAAAACTGCGCCCAGCTGCCACTGTTCAGCAATGGGCTTGGTCCACCCGTCCGGCCCCAGCCAGACGTTTTTGATTAAAATCGCCCCACCAAAAAACAACACACAGAGAACCGCCATGATGCCCACCGTCAGGATCGCCAGCCGAAGCAGCACCTGGTTTACAAAGCGAAAAGCGCGCTCGTCACCGTGGTTGGCGTGGTCAGACAGCACGGGCACGAAGGCCGAGGTCAGCGCGCCTTCGCCAAACATCCGTCGAAAGAGATTCGGCACCAGAAAGGCGAAAATAAAGGCATTGCTGGCCAACGAAACCCCCAGGAATGCCGCCGTCAGCGAATCCCGCAGCAGCCCGAGCACGCGAGAGCCCAGCACGCTGGCGGAGACGGTAATCATGCTTTTCAGGCGTTGGGACACAGTTGGCTTTTAGTTTGCTTCTAAGGAGGAGTTGTCTTTTGTGGAGAACGTCTACTCAATTTCACAAGTCATTCCCCGACAACCTGAAACTTTCCCGATGTCACTGATTAACCGCTTATCAATCCGCCTGCAAAACCACCCCAAGCGCCTCGTCTATGCTGAAGGCGCTGACCCCCGCATTATTCAGGCGGCCCGACTCTATGTGAACCGCGGCCTCGGCGCTCCCATCCTCTTAGGTGAGCGCGCGGTCATCAAACAACGCGCTGAGCAGCTCGACATCAAGCTGGACGGCATCCGCATCATCGACCCGTCCGACAGCGACGAGATGCCGGAGTTTGTCAACAAGTTCCAGGGCCTGCGCCGCTTCCGCGGTTTCAACGAGCAAGAGTCGCGCGACTATCTGCTCAACACCTCGTATTTCGCGACCATGATGCTCGCCACCGGCTCGGCGGACGCGCTTGTCTCCGGAGCCACCGCCGTCGCCTCCAGCGCCCTGCGCCCTCTCTTCCGCATCATTCCGATGCAAAAAGGCGTGGAAACGGCCTCCTCCATTTTGATTTTGGAAAAGGAAGACGACCGCCTCGGCATTGAGGGCGCGCTCTTCCTCTCGGACTGCGGCGTTATCCCCGATCCGGACCAAAACCAGCTGGCGGACATGGCCATCACCACCGCGCTGCTGGCCAAGCACCTGACCAACGAGCCGCCCCGCGTGGCTATGCTCAGCTATGCTTCGAAAAAGGAAGGCGCCAAGAACCCGTCTTTGCTCAAAATGAAGTCCGCCACCGCCTTGGCCCGCGACAAGGCCCGCACACTGGGCATCGATGTGGACATCGACGGCGAACTGCAGGTCGACGCAGCGCTCGTGCCCGGTGTCGCCGAGCAAAAGGGCATCTCCAGCAGCGTAGCTGGCAAATCCAACGTGCTCATTTTCCCGGACCTGAACGCGGGTAACATCGCCGCCAAGCTCGCGCAAATCGTCGCCGATTGTCGTGCCTACGGCCAGATCATCACCGGTCTGTCCAAGCCCGCCGCCGAGATTTCCCGCGGTGCGAGCGCGCATGACATCTTTGGTGCCTCGGTGATTGTTGCCGCTCAAGCCGTCGACCCGAAGTATCTCTTCCCGATGGATTGATCTCGCGGAACCTACGACTGCAACCCATTTAGACGCGCCACATATGCCGCCGAGAAAAAAGACCAAGAGCACCATCACTTCCAAGCCGTTCGCGGGTGACGAAGATACCGCCACGCTGCTGACTGCACCGCGCAATAGCACCACGAAGCGTATCTTCGTGGCCGCCACGCGCCAAAACGATGGTAAAACCACCACCAGCCTCGGCCTCTACGGAGCCATGCGTAATCGCACGCCGGACGTCGGTTTCATCAAGCCTGTCGGCCAACGCTTCGTCGAAAAAGACGGCCATAAGGTCGACGAGGACTCCGTGCTGCTCGACTCGATATACGACGTCAAGATCCCGATCGACGCGATGAGCCCGGTCGCCGTCGATGGCACCTTTACCCGACGCTTCCTCGACAACCCCGAGGAGAACCTCGGCATCTTGCAGGACCGCATTTGCCGCGCGTTTGACCGCGCCGCTTACGAGAAGGAGGTCTGCATTATCGAAGGTAGCGGCCATGCGGGCGTCGGTGCCGTGTTCGACCTTTCCAACGCCCAGGTTGCCAAGCTCCTCGGTGCCAAGGCCGTCATCGTTGCCCAGGGCGGCATCGGCCGACCGGTAGACGAAATTGCGATCAACAAGGCCCTTTTCGACAAGCACGGTGTGGAAGTCATCGGGGCGATTCTGAACAAGGTGCTACCGGACAAAATGGACACCGTGCGCACCTACGCGGGTGAGGGCCTGCGCCGCCTCGGCGTGCCGCTACTCGGCGTGCTTCCGCTGGCCAAGCAACTGGCCGCACCGAACCTTTCACAGATCGTCGAGGAAATCAGTGGCCGCTGGATCAATGGCCGCGAGCAAGCCGCCAACGAGCGCATCCTGCGCGTCGTTATCGGTGCGATGACCGCAAAGGGCGTCATCGACTACCTCCAGCCCGGCGTTTTGATCATCACCCCCGGCGACCGCGACGACATCATTTTCTCCGCCATCGCCAGCGCTGGCATCTCCGGCAAAAAGGTAGTGAGTGGTATTATTTTGACGCGCAACATCCTCCCCCACCCCAAGCTCATGGAGATGCTCGCGCAGACCAACATCCCGTGCGTCATTTGCAGCGAGGAAAGTTACTCGGTCGCCAGCCGCATCAACTCGATGACGGTCAAAACACAGCCGCAGGACACCGACAAAATCCCGATCATTCGCAACCTGATCCTGGATCACGTCGACATCGACGCGATCTGGAACGCGTTTTAAGAGTTAGTTCGGAGTTGCGAGTTGCGAGTTACGAGTTTGTAGTAAATACCACTCGTCACCCCTGAACTCGAAACTGTGAACTCGCAACTAAAGATCAAAATCTGTGGCTTGACGCGCCGTGTCGATATCAGCGCGGTGCTGGACTTGGGCGCGGACTATTGCGGGATGATCGTTTACCCGAAGTCACCGCGCGCCGTGACGCGAGACCAGGCGTGGGACCTCTGCCAACGCATCCCTGCGGGCATGCGCGTGATGGTGGATGTCAACACCGGCACCGACGAGCTCGAAGACTGGGCCGACTGCGGGTTCGACCATTTTCAGATTCACTGCGATATCGACGTAAACCTCGCCACGCTCGCGGCGTGGAGCGGCATCGTGGGCAAGGAACGCTTGTGGCTCGCGCCGAAAATCCCGCCAGGCGAACCCTTTCCGCAGACCTTGCTGGAGTTTTCTAACACCATCCTCATCGACGCCTACCACAAGGATAAATACGGCGGCACCGGCCAAACCGGCAACTGGCAGCAGTTCGCCGATTGGGCCACGATGTACTCGCACAAGCGGTTCATCCTCGCCGGCGGCCTCACCCCGGACAACGTCGCTGAGGCGGTGCGGACCAGTGGCGCGGAAACGATCGACGTCAATAGCGGCGTCGAGTCGGCACCCGGCATCAAGGACCCCGCCAAGCTCAAGGCGCTTTTCGAGATTTTGCGCGGCTAAGCCATGGGCCTCGCCGACGTCATTTACCGCCGCTTGTCCGGCGATGAGAACGGCGCGCAGGCTAATGACATTACCGAGGAGGCAGCCAAACATGTGCCGCGCAATTTCCTCGTGCAAGTCATCGGCTCGGTGGCGACCAAAACCGGCGATCAGCTTTTCAGCCCGCGCCTACTCCTGACCTGGCTGATGGCCAGCATCGGTGCCCCGGCCGCGGCGATCTCGCTCATCGTGCCCGTGCGCGAATCCCTGTCCCTGCTCCCGCAAATCACGGCGGCGGCGATGATGCGCCAGCACGCGATTCGCAAGTGGTTTCTTGTCGGCGGCTCGGTCACGCAGGCAGCTAGCATTTTGCTAATGATCACGGTGGCGCTGCTGTTCGAGGGCGCACTCGCGGGCTGGTTGCTGCTGGCGCTGCTGGCGTTGTTCAGCCTCGGTCGCGTGTTCCAGTCGATCACCAGCAAGGAGCTGACCGGCAAGACGCTGCCCAAGCAAAGGCGCGGCCTCGCAGGCGGGACGGCCAGTGCGTTGGCGGGCGGCGGTGCCCTTCTGGTGGCGGCTTACTTTATCTTTCTCGACGAAGACGACGTCACGGTGCCGACCTTGTGCGTGATCCTTGGCATCGCGGCGGCCTTGTGGCTACTGGGGGCCATCCTGTTTGCTCAGTTGAAAGAGCTACCGAGCGAGGTCGATGACGACGGCAACGGCTTCGTAAACCAATTGAAAAGTGGCCTTCGTGAGCTCAAGCAAAACCGCGGCTTCCGCTCATTCATCGCGGTGCGCACTGGGCTGATTGGCAACGCCCTCGTGCTGCCGATGGTCGTGATGATCGCCTTTCAGGAGAGCAAGGGCAGCGCGCAAAGCCTAGGCATTCTGATGGGCGGTAGTGGGCTGGCCGCGCTGCTCAGCTCCTACATTTGGGGGCGTCTTTCGGACAAATCCAGCCGTCTGGTGTTGATCATCGTCGGCTATCTGGGCGCGACGCTGGCGGGCGTTTCCATCTTAATCGCCCAAATGAACGCCTCAACCACGCGCACAGTGCTGGTGATGCTGGTTTTCTTCGCGCTGGCCGTCGTCCACCAAGGGACGCGGATCGGCCGCAAAACTTATGTGATCGACCTCGCCAATGCCGACAACCGCAGCACCCTGGTAGCTCTGGCCAACACGCTGATCGGCATCGCACTGATTCTACTCGGTGGGATCAGCGGTGCCCTTTCCTCGCTCGGCTACGCGTGGGCAATCGGCTTCTGCGCGCTGATCTCACTCGGCGGTGCTTTGCTCGGCCACGGCCTGGATGACGTCCAGAGCTAGCGTACGAAAACAGGTGGCGGCCGATGTCCTCATCGGCCAGAGGCGATTCGAAAAGAACTAATGAGTCCGCGATAAACGCATCACCAGAATGCATGATTTGAAACGTGCACCGCTTAAGGTGATTGCTCTGCCCGATGAGGACATCGGCCGCCACCTTATTCCACTGAAGCCGGGGTTTAAACCGGCTCAAAGATCACCTGCGAAATGTCCGGATCCTTCGTCAAGGTCTCCGGCTGAAACAGAGACTCGGGCAGGAGCAGATTGAGTGCAGCACCGGTCACACGGAAACGGGTTTTGTCGCCGGATCGCTCGTCGATCAAGTCGATCTCCTTGACGATGTATTGCTCATCGATCTCCTTGAAACCGCCGATGTCGAGCGTGCGCAGGCGCTCGCCTTCAGTGTCGAGCATCTTGGCACTCAAGGGTGCGTTGAAGCTGGCGTCGATCGCGAGCTCCACCGCAGCCAGGTCTGGCATTAGGTCGGCGACATCGGCCGGAGCATAAAAGACAAAAAAGTGCGCTGGGCGACCACGCGCCATGCGCTTGGAGGAAACGTATTCGTAGAGGTCCCAATGCGCAAACGGCATCACGACGTCGTATGGCGTATAAACCATTTCCGGGAAAAACGGTTCGCCCTGCTGCTCTTTGCTCATTTCGACAGGCTTACCATCTTGGAGCGTCCACACATGCGGGTCGGCACCGCCCTGAACGATGAACTCACGTGAGTTGGTGTCGCGCTGGCCCTTGGGCCAAACCACTACACGGTCCAGCGGTCCGTGCTCATTCCATGTGCCCCACAGCACGCCTTCGTAAACGACATCCTTGGCACGCGCCGGCTGATGCACCATCTGGAAGGTGAAAATGAAGTCGCCGCGCAAACGCTGGTTGCGGAAACTTTCGATAATCTTACGCCCCTCCTCCTGGTCAATCGGGTCGACGGCTTTCGGGCCGTGAGCGCGTTCACCGGGCTTCTGGCTCCAAGCAAGCGGAGCCAAAAAAACAAGCGTCAAAGTAATGAGTGCCAATCGCATAAAAGTCGGCTTTCCGCCGTGCAATGCAGACAGGGCTACTCAGCTTTTGTTTCGGAAGATTCAGCCGCCGGTGCAGCTTCTTCAGCAGCGGCCTTGGCATCGTCAGCCGTTTGTTCCGCGCTCTCAGTGGCCTCAGTGGAGGGAGTCACCTCAATGGCGTCCTCGGTAACAATCATCGTACCCTGATCACTGGTCACCGTCGTGGTGTTGCCATTTTGCAACGCCTGCGAACCAGCGGTCCAGTCCATGCCTTCTGGCAAATTGACGAGCGGAGCCGAAGGATTCTGTGTCGATTGAGCATCCGGAGCAGCGATCTCAGTCGGCAGGGTGTTGACCGGGCCGGTTTCCTCGGCTTGCGCCAACAGGCCCAGATACAGGCCAAAGCAAAGAATAAAAAACGCTGCGGCTCCAAAGATGGTGCCCTTGGTCAGCACATTGCCTGCGCCTGCGCCCAAGGCGGACTCGGCGGCACCTCCGCCCATGGCGGAGCCCATGCCCGCGCTGCTCGCACGCTGCATCAGGATGATCAGGATAAGATACCCGCTGACGAGGATCAGCAAAAGGGTGAGAAGGCCAAAAATGATTGCACTCATGTGGGAGTTAATTGGAAAACCGCGCAGAATGGGCGTTCAACGCGGCGGTTTCAAGGTTTTTTATTAGGTTCGAATGTTTGGAAGTTTGAAGGTCCGGAGGTTGATCCGCTCGATAAAACAACTTTCGAACCTACGAACTTTCGAACCTTCTACTGCAAGCCCGTGCGTTCGAGGATGCGCTGCAGGTCATCGTTACCATAATATTCGATGATCAAACGCCCCTTCTTTGCGGTGTGTTTCAGGTGGACTTTGGTATTCAGGCGGCTGGAAAGCTGCTTCTCCAGATCGCGGACAACGGTGTCCGAGGCGTCGTCAGTGGAGGCGTTGTCTTTGCGCAAATTGCTCTCGGACTTGATGCGCTTCACCTGCTTTTCGATCTCGCGAACGCTCATGCCGCTCTCGATGGCGCGGCGGGCCAGAATGATGCGCTGGGCCGGGTCTTCCACGCCAAGTAGCACCTTGGCGTGACCGGTGCTGAGCATGCCTTTGGCCAAGTAACCCTGGATTTCGCGATCCAGCGCTAGCAGACGCAAAGTGTTGGCAATCGAGGCACGCGGGCGACCAATGCGGTCAGACACCGCCTCCTGTGTCAGGTCAAAATCCTTCATCAGGCTCGCATAGCCGAGAGCTTCTTCGATCGGATTCAGGCCCTCGCGCTGCAAGTTTTCGATCAGTGAAATCACAGCCGACGACGTATCGCTGGCGTCCATCACGCGGGCGGCGATGGTTTTGAGCCCCAGCTTCTGGTGGGCGCGCCAACGGCGCTCGCCGGCGATCAGCTCATATTGGTCCTTCTGCTTGTTGGGGCGAACCACGATCGGCTGCAGCAGCCCTTCGCTGGAAATACTATTAGCGAGCTCCTGAACATGCGCGGGGTCCATTTCGCGCCGCGGCTGGTATGGGTTGGGCACGATGGCCGAGACCGGGATGTCGCGGTATGGCCCGGCAACCACGGGTGCTGGCTTGGCCTCGGGTTCTGCCTTGGGCGCGGCTTTAGTTGCGGCTTTTTTAGTTGCCGTTTTCTTTGCGCCGCCACCGGCGATGATGCCGCCCAGGCCGCGGCCAAGTCTGCTTTTCGAAGCTGCCATGAATCAGTTCAGCACGAATGTTGGGGGTGTTTCAAATTCTTTCGCGGGCAATTTAAACATCACTCGTTTACGGGGACGAAAATTGTCTCGCCAGCCTTGAGATCTTGCGCGCGCGCAATGCGGTTGGCGTTCATGATGTCCTTGATCGACGAGCCGTATTTCTTGGCGATGCCGGAGATCGTCTCGCCGCCCTTGACGACGTGGGAATAGCCCGTGGTCGGGTAGTCTTCGGAAAAATTAGTCTGCACATTGACGTTTGGCGTGGCGTTCATGGCCTCGGCCAGCGCCTTGAAGCCGGCGTCGGTCTGCTTGGCAAGTACTTCGATCTGTTTGGAAACCTCGGCCAGGATCTCACGCTTGGCGGCGGCTTCGCGCTCGGGCAAGGCGCTGAGCTTGGTCTCCGTCTGCGCGACGAAGGTGTTCAAGCTCGTGGTAACGGCATCCTGCCGCTTCAGCAGCGCCTCATAGTTTTTTAGCATCTGGTCCTGCTGGCGCTGCATTTGCTCGACTTGCAGACGCAGTTGGCCGATCTGCTCCTGCATTAGCTGGACATCCTGCGACATCCGCGCAAAGGCGTTATTTTGCGCAGTGGCGAAAACCGGCCAACTCAGGGCCAGAAAAACGAAAAGAAATCGATACATGACAATGTCTTAGAAAACAGCGGGCATCAACAAAAGCAAAATCCGGCGTATGGGTCAGACTTTGCGCGGAAAAGGCGCTTTTGACACTAATTTGGTAAGTTCGCCGCTTTCGAGAAAGGTTCCCGGCTCCAGCGGATATCCCCGCAAAAAGTCGCCAGCGGTCAGCATTTTGGCCCCAGACCGCTGCAAATTTTCGATGCGCAGGGCCCCCTCCCCGCACGCGACCACGAGGCCATCCACCGTCGCGCATAAAATCTCACCCGGTGCGCCATGACCGCTCTCGGCGTGACCACCCTGCACCTTGATCCGCACGCCCTCATGGTCGAAGTAGCAGCCTGGCCACGGAAAGAGCCCATTCACCCGCGCGGCAAGCTGTGGGGCCTTAGCATTGAAGTCCAACGCGCCGTCGGCTTTCTCAAGCTTGCGACAGTAGGTGACAGCCTCAGGGTCTTGCTCGGTAAACGCCGTCGTCCCATCGAGCAAAGCAGGCAAATTTCGCTCGATCAACGGTGCACAGGCATCGGCCAGCTTGCCACGCATGGAGGCCCCGGTGTCACTCGGGCCGACATCGACGCGCTCCACATCGCAGACCGCGCCAGCGTCCATTTTCGGCACGATGCGCATTAGCGAAACGCCGGTCTCGGACTCGCCACTGGCGACGGCGGTTTCAATCGGCGAGGCACCGCGATAAGCCGGCAGCAGCGACGCGTGGAAATTAACAAAGCCCCTTGGCGGCACGGCCAGGAGCGACTTCTTCAAGATATGCCCGTAGGCCATGACCAAGGCCAGCGCTACGTCGCGCTCGCGCAGCCAGTCCTCCAGCTCGGGCCCGGGCTTTTCCGGACGCAGCAGCTCGATGCCGTGCTCCAGCGCCCAGGCGGAGATTTCATTGGGCGAGAGCTGCTTGCCCCGCCCCTTCCGCCGGTCCGGCTGACTCACCACACCAACCAATGTCACCCCATCGGGCGCACGTTCGCGGAGGTAATTTAACAACGGGAGCGATATCGGATCCGAACCGAAAAAGACGACGTTAGGCATGAAGGGAGATTAAAGGAAAAAGATTAAAGGAAAAAGGCCGAATGCAGCGGAGGATAGGACTATTTAACAGAAGGTTGCTGAGATAGCGAAACCACGTGTAAGAATAATATCAATTCCAACGTAGGTATAAACAGGAAGACCGGGAAGACCGGAAAGATCCTACGAGTTCGCTTCCCGTTCTTCCCGATCTTGCTGTTAAAAAAGCGAACACGCCCGTCTGGCTTCGTTCCCTTTCTTACCTGCTGCTCAAAAATTTAATCCGCCTAGCTGATCAAATCCGCGCGCCAGCCTTCGATGACCGGGCGAAACTCGTCGCGGTAGATTTCGTCGGTTTCGGGCTTGGGCAGGCCGGCGAAGACGCCCCAATACTCGACGTGGTCAACGCTGGCACCGGGCTGGATCGTGACCAACGGCCCAAGCGTTTCCAGCTCGATCATGAAATCATTGCAGAAGGTCTCATAAACACAGCCAAAATCCGGGTAGGTCTTGCGCGGGTCAAACGTCGCCGCCTTCACAAAGGTGCCCGCCTCCTGCCAGTAGGCCGCCCAACCGGGATAATTGCTCAGGCCTAGCTTCTGCGGGACCTGCGCCTTGGTGGTGTCGATGCCGATAAAGTCCGGGTGAAATTCCCACTCGGGGCGCGAAAAGTCGGTGTAGGTCCACGGCACCATGTGGTAGTTGGGCAGCAGGTCCGTCTCGTGGCTTCCCTTCGGCAACAGTGGGATGGTGGAGTAGCCGCCGCGCTCCATGACAGTCATTGCCCAGGGCGCGCATTGGACGGGCCATTGCAGGGTGTTGCGGATGCGGTGCGTTAGCTTGAACGTTTCCGCGCCGAGGGCGGCAATTTGGATGGTTTTTTGGATGCCGGACGGGTCTGGCGTCGGCGCTTCAAGCAACAACTCGCGGCCTTCGTCGATCTCGGCAATATTGATAGTGGCGTTGTCGGGGTCGTAAGTGCGGGGCTTGATTTCCGGCGAATGCCAGAGGCGGTGGCCACCGCGCAGGAGCCATTCTTTTTCGCCGCTGCCGCCACGCTCCTCCTTGACGCTGTGGAAAAGGTTCGCGCCGTTGTCGATCGTGCAGGAGACGATACGGGGGCCGATTTCAGTCGGGATGGCGAGTGTCGCGCCGCCGGAGCTAAGCATTACACAATTCCAGCCATAAATTTCTGAGGTGGTAGGCATAGATCAAAATATTAGCGTAGTGAGCCCGCCTAAGATGCGGACCAACGATCCGGGGAAGATAGACGCGGATCGAATCGGCGCAAATATCATTTGCGAAAATATCCCATCAATCCTGCAGAAGCGCTCTAGTTGGCACCTGGCGCACTCCGGTTGGCCGCATTGAGATCTTGGTGCTTCTCGATCCGGCGCTCCGGACTCAGCCCGGCTTGTGCCGCGTGGGCAAGGAACTGGGGCGTCCCTTCCTCGTTGGAGAAGTATTTCGCCGCAATGCCGTAGCGCAAATTGTGCGACGAGAAAATGTAGGAACCGGCACCCGCCATCTCAGCGACCGTGAGCAGGATCAGCAATGCTGCGGGCATGATGTCCGCCCGCTCCGCCGGTAAAGGCGGAATTTTCGTGCGCTCCTCCAGCTTCATCGCCGCGAGTTCAATATACAGAAAACGCAAATATGCCAAGCTGAGCGAGTTACCCGCCTCCTGCTCGGTCTGGCCAAGCCAGGACGCCCGGATCGCCCGAGCAACGGTCAGCGCGCCACCGGTGCCAGCCAGGATGCTGACGTCTTTAGGAAACTGAAACCCGGATTCGTCGATCGTCTTACGCACGCGGCGGATGATCTTTCGCATTTCCACGGACTTCATCGGCTGATTCATGTCGTCGAGAAGCTGCTGCGAGAGGCGAATCGCGCCAAGAGGCAGGCTAACCTTGGACACAATGTCTCGGTTGCGCACGTGGATCAGCTCCAGGCTGCCACCGCCCAAGTCGGCGAGGCAAAATTCCTGATACTGCGCGAGCACGGAGTCCGTCGAAATGCCCCAGGCAATGTAGGCTGCCTCCTCATCTCCGGTCAGTACCTTGAGTTTTTGGCCGGTGGCCTCGCGAATGGCCTCAATGAAGTCGTCACGGTTTGAGGCATCGCGCACCGCGGACGTCGCGGCGATAAAGAATTTTTCCACGTCATACCCGGAAGCTTCTTCGATGAGGGATTTGACGGCGGCGCAGGCGTTCTCGATCGACTTGCGCGTGAGCACCGGGTGATCCATGCCCATGACCGTGCCAATGCGCGTCTCCCAGGTGGTCTCATAGTGAATGGCGAGTGATGATCCGGTTTCCGCCACCAAAAGCTTGATGGAATTGCTGCCGATATCGATGACTCCCAATCTCATAATGTAAAACCTTCGGTTGCAATTAGTACGACGAACTCACCTTTGACCTTAATCGAATTTCCACCTGCCGCAAGTTCTTTGAGCGGTGCGGTGCGAATCGTTTCGTATTTTTTAGTGAGTTCGCGTGCGAGACAGACTACGCGCTCCGGCCCGAGGACGTCCGCCATCTCCGCAATGAATTTTTCAATACGGTGGCACGACTCATACAGGATAATCGTGTGGGGAAAGTCCTTGTGACGCTCCAAAAAGGTGCGGCGGGCCGCGGACTTTGGCGGCAAAAAGCCCGCGTAGAAAAATGCGTCAGTCGGCACCCCGCTGGCGGCCAATGAGGCCAACAGCGCCGATGCACCCGGAACAGGAATCACCGGAAGGCCGCGGCGTTTGCACTCACGTACGACACGAAAGCCGGGATCGCTGAGCGTGGGTGTGCCCGCATCGGAGACCAGGGCGATGGCCTGCCCGGCTTCGATTTTGTCCGCCAGTTCGGTGGCGCGGGCCAGCTCGTTGTGCTCGTGGTAGGAAACCGTGGGCTGCTGTGACTCAATGTGCGCAAGCAGTCGACCGGTCGTACGCGTATCTTCGCAGGCAATCAACGCAGCTAGCCGGAGCACACGAATCGCGCGCGCAGACAGGTCGCCAAGGTTGCCAATTGGCGTGGAGACGACATAGAGCCCCGGCTCCAGTTGCTCTGCGGAGGAATCATCCATGGACTGCCGCCGCAAAGGGCTGGGCTCGGATTAGTAGGAGTCGCGACCAGCGTTGAAGCCGCCGCCGCCCATACCAGGCGCGCCGCCTTCCCAAGTAGCCGGGCGCGCCCAAGGCAGGTTGCTTTGCTCAGGATCTGCGGATTCACAACCGGACAGGAATAAACCGCCGAGCGCTACGAATGCCGCAGCTAGCCAGAGCCGCGAATGCTGTTTCAATTGTTCTCTCATCGAGGGATTACGGTAGCCAACTTCTGACCGCCGACAAGTCCTATTGAGTAATATTGACGGGATCGCCTTCTTGCAGGTGGCTGGGGTCCTGGCCGGGGAGCACGTAAGCGACACTGTAAGTCGGTGCAACGGTGCCCACCTTGACGCGGACCTTCTTGCCAAAGCCCTTGGCAACATCGAACTGCATTTCCTTCTGCATGCCGTCGACCTGGCCACGGCTGATGATCAGGATACCGCGGTCCATATCGGTGCGGAGGATGGAAGCATCCTGCTCCTTAACGGGACCAACCGGGCCGCCAGCGAGCGTCACCGGAGAGCCATCACCCGAGGGGATTGCGCTGGCGGTGTTCTTAATCTGGTAATTGAGGGCGTCGATCTTGTCCTTGTAGTCGCCAACCTGAGACTGCAGGGTTTCGATTTGCGTTTCGAGATCCTTAATAATCGCGGGATCAACCGAAGCGGTGTCCGGCTTTTGCACATTGGAGATTTCGACCTTCAACTGCTCGTGAGCGGTGTCGAGGGTGGAGTAACGCTTTTCGAGATCCTGATAATCATCCTTCTGGCGATTGATGTCGCGGCGAAGCTTGTTCAGCTCGTTGGACGAGAAGTTGATCTTGGAATTGGCGTCGGCGAGCTTTTGGTCAAGGTCATTGGCCATGCCTTGAAACTTCATCTTCTCGGCCTCGAGGTCCTGAATCTGAGATTCAGCGGCCTTCTTCTGCTGTTCAATGGCGGCGATTTCCTCGTTGGCGGCCTTCACCTTACCATTAGTGGAATACCAGAAGAATGCGGCGGCAGCGGCGCCGAGGATCGCGATAATGCGAAGCGCTATGGAGAGACCTTTCATAATGTCAAATAGGAGATATTGTCTGTTTCGGGGATGGTTCTTAGAGCTTACTGCTCAATCAGGTATTTAGATTCGTAGAAAGGCTCACCAACCAGCTTGCGTAAGGGGCGATTCTGGTTGGCCGCCATATGATCTAGCAATTTAAAAATGAGTTCGGTTTTCGATTCAAGACCTAATTCCGCAGCAAGTTGTTCTGCGGTAAAGGCTTCTCCGGCCTTGGCCGTAAGCGTGTCGACGATCTTCTGGCGGAGCTCCAGCGTGATCGCGGCGGCCTTTTTACCGGCTTCTACGCCTGGCTGGTGGTAGGCATTGATGTTAACGAGTGATCCGTAGAGACCCACGGCACGCTCGTAAAGGGCGATCAGCATGCCGACCGTGTGCGGGGTGACGTCCTTGACGGTGATGGTGATCGACTCGCGGCCCTTCTCATCCAGCGCGTCGCGCGTGCCCAGGAAGAAGCCCTGCAGGAAGTCGCCCGCGGTAAAGTCGGCCTCCACCTTGGGAGACTCGCCGGCGCGGTCGGTGTGGACCTCGATAAAGGTCGCAAAGAAATTCAAGACGCCGTCGCGCAGCTGCTGCACGTAGGCGTGCTGGTCGGTCGAGCCCTTGTTACCGTAAACGGCGATGCCCTGGTGAACGGTGTTTCCGTCAAGGTCGAGCTCCTTGCCGAGCGACTCCATGACGAGCTGCTGCAAGTAGCGGGAGAAAAGCTCCAGGCGATCCTTGTAAGGCAGGATCACCATGTCCTTTTTGCCCGCGCCATCGGTCGCATAGTACCACATGAGCGCCAGCAGCGCAGCCGGATTGCGCTTAAAGTCCTTCACGCGGGTAACGGCGTCCATCTCCTTCGCACCGAGGAGCATGGCGTCGATGTCGTAGCCCGACAGCGCAGCGGGGACGAGACCCACGGCTGCGAGCTCAGACGTGCGGCCACCCACCCAGTCCCACATTGGGAAGCGCGTCAGCCAGCCGTTTTCCACGGCATGCTTGTCCAGCTTGGAGCCAACGCCGGTAATCGCCACGGCGTGTTGACCGAACTTCAGGCCAGCCTTGGCCCAGGCGTTTTCCGCCTCGACCATGCCATTGCGCGTCTCGGGCGTGCCACCGCTCTTGGAGGTGACGACGGCCAGCGTCTTGCCGAGCTTGCCATCGAGCTGCGCCAGCACCTTGTCGATGCCGTTCGGGTCCGTGTTATCAAAGAAGAAGACGTGCATCGGGTCGCTGGCGGGATTGCCGAGCGCCTGGTTGACGAACTCCGGGCCGAGGGCCGAGCCGCCAATGCCAATGCACAGGAGGTTTTCAAACTTACCCGCCGAGCCCTGGATCTCACCGCCGAGGACCTTCTTGGCGAAGTCCTTAATCGACTGTTCGGTATCGGCAATTTCCTTTTGCAACTCCGGCGTGGGTGCCAGGCTCGCGTCGCGCAGCCAATAGTGGCCGACCATGCGGTTTTCATCGGGGTTGGCGATAGCGCCACCCTCGAGTTCTTCCATCGCAGCGATAGCCTTGTCGATCTTCGGCTTCATCGTCTCGAAGTAATCGTCCGCAAAATTCATGCGGCTGATGTCGAGCGCGAAGTCGAGCTGTTCGATAAATAAGTAGTTTTCTTTAAAACGATCCCAGGACATGACGGAGTTCATCTAGGCAACGCAGCGGGCGCGGCGCAAGGCGATATCTGTAAAAGTATCCCATGGATGGCAAAAATTTCACCCATAAGCAGAAAACAATTGTCACCCCGCAGTGCCAGACATGTCCTAGAGCGAGAAATTCCCACCATGAGTCGCATTTCCCAAGCATTCCAAAAAGGCCGCGAAACCGGCCGCCCTCTATTCGTTTCCTACCTCTGCGCGGGCGATCCCAGCTTTGAGACCTCGCTGGAAGCCTGCCGCGCGCTCATTGAGGCCGGTGCCGACATTTTGGAGCTCGGCGCGCCGTTTTCCGATCCGCTGGCCGACGGCTTGACCAACCAACTGGCCGCGCAACGCGCCTTGGAAGGCGGCATGACGCAGGCCAAGGTGCTGGACCTCGTCCGCGAGATTCGCAAATTCAGCGAAGTGCCGGTCGTTCTCTATACCTATTACAACCTCGTCTTCGCGCCGGGTGAGGCCGACTATGCGCGCCAGGCCAAGGAAGCCGGCGTCGATGGATTCCTCGTGCTCGACTTGCCGCCCGAAGAGGCCGACAGCTGGCAAAAAGTTTGCGCGGACGAGGGCTTGGGCACCGTCTTCATCCTAGCCCCCACCACCCCACGCGAGCGCATTGCGAAAATAGCAAACGCCGCCACAGGCTTTCTTTACTACGTATCGCGCACCGGCGTCACCGGTGAGCGGGCCGAGTTGTCCGCTGACTTAAAGGACTCCGTGGCGCAGATTCGCTCCGTAACGGATGTGCCGCTGGTCGTCGGCTTCGGCGTCTCCCGCCCTGAGCACGTGAAGACCATTGGCTCCGTGGCCGATGGCGTCGTGGTCGGCAGCGCCTTGGTCAACTGCCTGGCGTCCAACGTCGAGCAACCGGAGGCGGGCGTATCCGCCCTCCGCGCCAAGGCAGACGAGTTGATCGGTGCCCTCGCCTAGCCGGTTAACAAAAACTCCAGGCAGATATCCGTCACCCAAGGCTTCCGCCTTGGACAACTTCGCCTAAGCCCCACGCTCACACCTTCCCCCCGAACTGCCGCACACCCATTTCGCCAATGGCGAAATCACGATGCGCAGCATCGGGGATCCTAAGGCGAAGCCTTAGTGTTTGAAGTGGCGGGTGCCGGTGAAGACCATGGCCATGTCGCGTTCGTCAGCGGCGGCGATGACATCGGCGTCCTTGACGGAGCCGCCGGGCTGGATTGCGGCGCGGGCACCGGCGTCGGCAGCGGCAATCAGGCCGTCCGGGAATGGGAAAAAGGCATCCGAGCAAATCACGCTGCCATCGAGACCGAGTCCGGCTTCGCCGGCTTTCCAAACGGCGATCTTGCTGGAATCCACGCGGGACATCTGGCCCGCGCCAACGCCAATCGTGCGCTCGGGCTTGGCGTAAACAATGGCGTTGGACTTCACGTGCTTAACCACGCGCCAGCCGAAGAGCAGCGCGGCCCATTCTTCCTCGGTGGGTTGGCGCTTGGTGACGACCTTAAACTCGCGCGGGTCGATCTTCTTGCTGTCGCGGTCTTGGAGGAGCACGCCGCCAATGACGGTCTTGACCTCTTGCAGGGACTCGGCGCGCAGCCAGTCGCGGGAAACCATCAGGCGCAGGTTCTTCTTTTTGGCAAAGATTTCGCGGGCTTCGGCTGTGAAGTCCGGCGCGATGATCACCTCGCAGAAAATGGAGGAAATGATCTTGGCCAAGTCGGCGTCGAGCGTGCGGTTCATCACGATAATGCCGCCAAATGGAGCTTGCTTATCAGTCTCGAAAGCCTGCTCCCACGCAGTGACGAGGTTCAGGTCCGAGGCGACGCCACATGGGTTCGTGTGCTTGAGAATGGCCACGGTCGGCTTCTCAAACTCGCCGATCAGGTAGGCCGCGGCGGTGATGTCGATCAGGTTGTTGTAAGAAAGCTCCTTGCCCTGAAGCTGCTCGAAGCACTCGTGGAAACGACCAAAAAGCGCCGCCTTCTGGTGCGGGTTTTCGCCGTAGCGGAGCGTTTGCGCGCGCTTGAGGTTGACGTTGATTTGCGTCGGCAGGCCGAGCGTGCCGCCCGGGATTTCGCTGGCGAGCTTGTTGTCCAGGTAATTGCTGATCGCGGCGTCGTAGGCGGCGGTGCGCTGGAAGGTCTTGAGCGCCAGCTCGCGACGGAGCGCAGTCAGGGCCTCATCGCCTTCCTTCATCGCGGCGAGCACACGGTCGTAGTCAGCCGGGTCGCAGACCACGCTCACGCTGGCGTGGTTCTTGGCGGCGCTGCGGAGCATGGACGGGCCACCGATGTCGATATTTTCAATGGCGTCTTCGAAGGTAGCATCGCGGTTGGCCACGGTCGCCTCGAACGGGTAAAGATTCACGCAGACCAGATCGATCATGCCGATGTTGTGCTCCTTGGCCTGGGCCAGGTGGTCTTCCTTGTCGCGGCGGCAGAGCAGCCCGCCGTGGATCTTCGGGTGCAGTGTTTTAATGCGGCCTTCCATCATCTCCGGGAAGCCGGTGTAGTCGCCAACCTCGGTGACGGGCAGACCCGCCTCCGCAAGAATCTTGGCGGTGCCGCCGGTGGAGAGGATCACGTAATCGTGCTCCTTAACGAGCGACGTGGCGAAATCCACCACGCCTGCTTTATCACTGACCGAAATAAGGGCTTGCTTGGGCATGGGGAGAGATTTCGCGGAAGGCGCCCGCCTGAGGCAACGAAATTCCTTCTCCATAAACACACTTTCGCGGATTGCGAAGTGATAGGAAAAGCACTACACTATGAATATGCTTCCAAAATACCACTACCGCTCCGCATTTACCTTGGTGGAGCTGCTCGTCGTCGTCGCCATCATCGGTATTCTCGCCGCTATCCTGATCCCCGCCGTGGGGGCCGTTCGCAACTCCGCGCAGAAGTCTAACGGCGTCAACAACATGCGTAATATCGGTGCCGGCATCAGCATGTATACTCAGGATAACCTGGGTGCCTACCCAGGCCCGCTGTGGCCGGGACAGGTCCCCTTTTATGAGCCCGACCGCGGCGAGGAAGACGGCCGACTGGCCTATTTTCTGTCTCCCTATCTGGATGTGACGGATAGCCCGACGCCTCCCACCCGTGTCGAGTCGATGATCCCGCCTGCCTACCCGCTGGAAGAAATGCTCGCTGCCGGTGTCACCGAGCCACGCACCTTTATTCTGAACGACAAGGCCGAAAACCCGAATACTAATGAAATCATCAACCCCTGGGGCGTGCATCCAAATTTAACGGAAAACGAGAGCGAAACGATCCCGGTGACCACCTCACGCATTATCGACCCCGCCGCAACCTGGGCCATGATGGACGTCGATCAAAAGCACCCGCGCGTTGGCAGTTGGTCCAGCAGCACCCCCGAAGCACCCATTTACGGAAATGTCCGCCTGGCGCTGTTCTTCGATGGCCACGTCGAAGAAGTCTCCGTCTCGGATGGATTGCCTTTGTAGGGCTGCCAACTGCGATTGACAATAGCGCGATTGGCTAGGTGAGGTATTGCTTGAAGGCTTCCTTGTCGGCGGCCTTCATGTAGGCTTCGTTGCCGGTAATGTTGCCGGCGTCGAGCTGTTGCTTGATGGAGAAGTCCATCATGCGCATGCCGGAAGCCATGCTGCTCTCAATGATGCCGCGAATCGCGCTGGTCTTGCCGCTGCGGATAGTGTTGGGCAAGGCGTCGTGCTTGAGCAAAATTTCGTGTACCGCCACGCGCCCTTTGGGCACCTTTTTGCAGAGTAGCTGCGAGACCACGCACGAGAGGCAGCCCGAAAGCATGATGCGGATTTGGCCCTGCTCTTCCGCCGGGAACGCGTCGATGATGCGGTCGACGGTCTTGGGGGCGTTGTTGGTGTGCAGCGTGCCAAAGACGAGCATGCCCATCGAGGCGCAGCCGAGCGCGAGCTTGATTGTCTCCAGCTCACGCATTTCGCCCACGAGAATGATGTCCGGGTCGGCGCGCATAGCACCGCGCAGCGCATTGGCAAACGAGTGGCTGTGCTCGCCGACTTCCCGGTGCACGATGACGCTCTTTTTATTCGGGTGCACGAACTCGACCGGGTCTTCGATCGTGATGATGTGCTTCTGGTAGTTGTCGTTGATGTAGTCGATCATCGCCGCAAGCGTGGTCGACTTACCCGAACCGGTCGGCCCGGTCACAAAAACGAGCCCCTCTTTATACGCGCAGACCTCGCGCAGCACCTCGGGCAGCTTCAGCGTATCGAAGGATAAAATCTCGGCCGGAATCTGGCGAAAGACGGCCGCCTGCCCCCAGTGATTATAAAAATAGCTGCCACGAAAACGCGCCAGGCCCTTGATTTCGTAGGCCAGGTCGAGGTCACGCGTTTCCAGATAATGATTCCAGCGCGTCTCATTGGTGATCTGGCTGAGGAGCGTCGCCATTTTCTTGGCCGTGATGACCTCGTCCGTCAGCGGCACGATGGCCCCCGAGGCCCGAATCTTCGGCGGCGAACCCACGGTGAGGTGGAGGTCCGATCCGTCGTTATCCAGCATTCCGGAGAGCAGTGCGTCGATTTCAGCCATCTTTTAAAGTTTAGAAGTGTGGAGGGGTGGAAGTTACGACTCCTGAATGAAGCGGAGTTTGTTGCCGTCAGGGTCGTCGAGATACATCTCGCGGTTGCCCCAGGATTGATCGAACGGTTCCAGGGCAAAGGCGACATTGTGCTCTTTAAACTCTTCGTAAAGCGCGTCGACGTTATCCACGACGAAGTTCACCACGCTGCCGACAATACCATCTCCCGTAAACGAGGAAACATACACCCAGCGATTGTCACGCTGCAGCCCCAGGTAAGCGGGGTTCGGCTTGTCGCCGGGAATAAATTCCCACTGCTTCGTGAAGCCCAGTTTACCGCAGTAGAAGGCCTCGGCGGTTGGTGCGTCTTTGACGCGGATGACGGGTATCGTGGCGAGTATCATGGCGGTTAACGTCCGAAGAGACCCTTCTTCTTGGGTGGTTCCGGCGACTGAGAAGAAACGAACGAAGCCTGAGCGCCAGCACTTGCTCCGCCATTGCGAATGCGCAACTTTAGCGGGTCGCTGCGGAGGTTGGCAATCGCAGTTGCGTCGTCAATACGGCCCGCTTCCCACAGGCCCATGATGGAGTTGTCCATCAGGACCATGCCATCGCGTTTGCCGGTCTCGATAATGTTGCTCAAGCCCTCGGATTTGCCTTCGCGAATCAGCGCGGACACGGCGGTGTTTTTGAGCAAAAGCTCGTAGCAAAGGGCAACGTTGCCGTCCTTGGCCGGTAGCAGACGCTGACACAAGATACCGCGCAGACTCTCGGCCACCATCGCGCGAATCTGCGGCTGCTGGGCGGGCGGAAACACATCGAGCAGACGATTGAGCGTCGTGGAGGCGTCACTGGTGTGCATCGTGCCGATCACGAGGTGACCGGTTTCCGAGGCACTGATCGCCATTTCGATGGTTTCCAGGTCGCGCATTTCGCCGATCACGATGATGTCCGGGTCCTGGCGCAAGGCCCCCTTGAGCGCACTCTTGAAAGTCTGTGTATGCGGGCCAACGCCGCGTTGCGTGATCTGGCACTCCTTGGATTTTTGGATGACCTCGATCGGCTCTTCGACCGTAATGATGTGGTCTTGACGCGTGGCGTTAAGGATGTCCACCAACGAGGAAAGCGTGGTCGTCTTGCCCGCTCCGACGGGCCCGGTGACGAGGATCAAGCCGTTGTGATAAGCAAGCAGCTTCGTAATCGTCTCCTGCCCCTGCGGATCGAAACCGAGGTCGGCCAGGTCGGGAATTCGCGCCGGCACAATGCGATACGTGCCCGCCACGCCATCCTTGTGCTCCATCAGGTTCACGCGAAAGCGCGGGCCGGAGTCGAACGGCATGGCAAAGTCGTAATCCTTCTCGTGGTCAAAAAACTCCCGCTGCTCGTCGCTAAGCACGCTAGTATTAATCGCCTTGGAAAGCTCCCGCGACACGATGGACTCCGAGATGTATTCCACGTTGCGGCTGCGACGGATAAACAACCGGCTATCCGCCGAAATGTGGACATCACTCGCGCCGTATTCCGAGGCTTGGAGCAGCAGCCCGATCAGCGCCTGGCGCATCTGGCTGGCATTGTTCGGATCGAGGCGGCCCGGGTCCGGCCAAACCGGTTTCGCGCCCTGAGTCTTCACCACAGCCTCGCGCGGCTTGGTGCGCTCCTCCACCGGCTTGCTCATCTGGGCAAAAATCTCCTCCGCCATCTTGCGGAACTCCTGCATCTGGTCGGCATGCTCGCCCAGTGCGAAGAGCGCTTTCTTGGCATTTTCCGATGAAAAGCTGGGATCGGCCTCGACTTTGGACATGTCGACGCCCGCCACGGCGTTTTCCGGCGGTTTCTCACCAGTGGCTTGCCAGATCGCGCTGACCGCCGAGGCCAAGTCGGAGATTTCAGGCTCATCCGCCACTGGCTCTGGCTCGGGCTCGGGTTCCGGCTGTTTACGCAAGCTGATAGACGGCTTCTTGGGCTCCGATTCGGGCTCCGGCTCCAGCTCGGACATCTCCGGCTTTAGCACAACACTTGGCCGCGAGCCGCCCTTCTTCTTTTTGAGCTCCATGAAGGGGTCAAACGGCGGCTCGTCCCCCTGCTCAGACATTTCCACAGCCTGATCGAGCATTTCCTGCATCGCGTCGAAATCGTCAAAGATTTCGTGGTCCAGAATGGCCTGCGCGAACTCCAGCAGCTCGACATCGTCATCGAGCAACTTCTTCAGTTTCTGGCAGGATTTAACATCGAGCACGCCGTTGCCGATGCACAGGCAGGCAAAGATTTGGATGTCCTTGTTCATCGATGCAGTAGTTTAAAAATCGCCAATGCAAGGTGATACACTGACCCCATAAGCATGACAGCATGCGTGCATCTTTGGCAAACAGAAATGAGGCCAATACCGGAGATTGTAGCTGGCCAACAAAAGCCTAGATCGCAGTGCGGCGCTTTTTCAGCAGGCGCTCAAACAAATCCAGGTAGCACGCGGCATTGTCGCCAGATTGAAATTTCTTCACGGCAAAGGCTCGTCCGCGCTCACTCATCTGCTCCAATAGAGGCGTGTCATCCAGCAGAGCACCCAGCTTTTCGCGAAATGCACTGGCGTCATTTAAAGGCACGGCATAGCCGCTCTCGCCGGGGATGAAACACTCGCGCACGCCCCCGGTGCAGTAGGCAACCACAGGCAACCCGCACCACTGCGCCTCGACCAGCGCATTGGGCTGAGACTCCGCCTGCGAGGCGAACACCGCCACATCTGCGCCCGCCAAAAGCGGGTATGGATCGGCCACGTTGCCCCAGAATTTCACCTTATTGGCCAAGCCAAAGTTACGGCACGCTGCCTCGCATTCGCGGCGCGTCACGCCATCCCCCGCCAACCAGAGACGCCAGTCTGAGCCCGGGCGAAAATTTGCCAGCGCATGGATCAGCTCCATCTGACCTTTGCCCGGACGAAAGGCCGCCACTTTCACCAATACGGGGGCCCCGCCCACGCCCTCCTCCGCGCGGATTTTGGCGCGGAGTTGATCATGTTGCTCCCAGTCCCATTTGCGGCCCACTGCGTTGGGGGCGACGAGCACGCGGTCGTGCGCCACGCCGATTTTCTTGGCGCGCTCGGCGGTCCAGTTGGAGTTGCACACCACGGCGTCGTCCAGGCACAAACTGCGCTCGTAGTGATGCGGGATCGCGTTACCCGTGCGAAGCGTGCCAATGATGACCGACTCCGGCACGCGCTCTTTAATACGCAAACCGCGGCAATTGGCCACCTTGCCCATGAGCAAAATGATCTCGGGTGCTTCGGCGCGTAGAGTAGTCGTCAGCCCCGGCGTCCAGATGTTGCAATGCGTGTCGATGGGCTGCAGCGAAATGTGGCGCGCATTCAGGTTTTTCGCCAAGGCCCCACGCGGCCGGCACGTCACCACCACGGCGTCGTGGCCCGCAGCGGCAAAGCGGTTAGCCAGATGCACGGTGTGCTTCTCTGTCCCGCCCGTGCGCAGCCAGTCCTGGACGATTGCGATCTTCACAGCTTGTAGTAGGCACGCATGACGCGCTCGGTCAGGTTCCACGAGCTAAAGCGCGTGAGAAACGGTGCAATCGCGGCCTGAAAAAAGTCCCCCGTGCGGACGACGCCGCTCTTCTCACGCTGCAGTGCGGCGCGCAGATCCAGCGCAGCCTTCTTCGGATCGGGCCCGGCGTTGAGGTGTTTTTCGTGGCTCGCCCAAGCTTGCGCAACGCGTTCGTTGCTGAAGTCCTCGGCCCGTTTGGAGGAGGCATTGAACGCCGTCTTAAAGTCGCCAGGTTGGAAGTCAATCACGGTCACGCCGCTGTCGACGCACTCGGTTTGCAGGCTGCGGGTAAAGTTCGAAAGACCGGCCTTGGCCGCATTGTAGAGGCTGAAATACGGTAGCGGGAAATCCCTTGCCAGCGAGGCCACGTTGACAATCGCACCGCCACCGCGCGCCATCATGTGCGGATAAACTTGATGGCAAAGCGCGATCGGCCCATGCAATAGCACGCGCAGTTGCTCGCCGATGTCGTTGGGGGCGATCTCCTCAAACGCGCCAAAAACGCCGTTGCCCGCGTTGTTCACGAGGATATCGATCTCCGGAAACAGCGGATGCATGCCGCGCATAAAGGCCTCCATGCTGCGGCCATCAGCCAGATCAAGCGCCAGCGGGTGCAGTTGGTCGTGCATGGGCAAGCGCTGGGCGTCGCGACTGGTCGCCCACACCTCCACGCCTTCGGCCAGGAGCATTTCGGCAAAGGCGCGGCCCAAACCCGAACTGGCTCCCGTGACCAAAGCGGTGCGATATCGCTGCGACAAGGGTTGCATAAACCGCTCATGTTCCCAAACTTTCGCGCTTGGTCAATCGTGATGTCGCCTTCTACTGCTACGCCAATCATTCTGATCACCCACGAATTCTATCCGAAGCGCGGGGGTATCGCCACGTATGCTGAGGAGATGGCGCTGGCCGCCCAGCAGGCCGGATACGAGGTCAACGTCTGGGCCTCGAACCGCGAAGGTATGCTCGACCGGCGGACCCCGTTTCCGCTCAAGCCGATTGCCAATATCGGCAGCCTCGGCTGGTCCTGTCGTCACGCCACCGCCACCATGCTTCGCACCCATCACGCGGAGGTCGAGCGCAGTCTGCTCTACCTGCCTGAGCCCGGCCCGATTTTCACCATGATGTACGCGCCGCTGCTCGGCCTACCCCGCCCCAAGGCGCTTGCGCTAACACTCCACGGCACCGAGATTTTACGCTACAGCCAAAGCCCGCACCGCCGGTTTCTCTTTAAAAGACTCCTCGCCAAAACCGACCGCATTGGCGTCGTATCCGAGTATAATCAACGCTTGCTGCTGGAGAAATTTCCCGCGACCGACCCGCAGAAAATCCGCATCGTCCCGGGCGCGCTACGCCATGATTTCGCCAACCCGCCCCTGCGCAAGCGCGACCACCTTTACAGCCGCGTGCGCGTGCTGACCGTGGGCCGCATCCACCCGCGCAAGGGACAGCACTACGTGATGGAGGCCCTCGCCCGACTGCCGGAAAATCTCCGCTCGCAGGTGGAGTATCACATCGTCGGCCCCATCGTAAAAGGCGGCCGCGACTACGCGGAAAGCCTCAAGCAAACCGCAGCCGAGTCGGGCATCCCGGTGGAGTTCGTGGGCGAAGTCGATGACGACGAGTTGCCGCAAATCTATGCCGATGCCGACATTTTTGCGATGACCAGCATCCAGAGCGGCATCAGCATTGAGGGCTTCGGCTTGGTCTATCTGGAAGCTGCCGCCTGTGGGCTCCCCGTCATCGCACACGATACCGGCGGCGTCGCCGAAGCCGTGCGCCACGGCCAGTCGGGCTTCGTGATCAAGCCCGGAGACGAGGCCGCGCTGACCAACGCCTTTGCCCAGCTAATCGAGTCTCCGCAACTGCGCGAAGAGATGACCCAGGCTGGCAAAGCCCGCGTCGCCGAGCTCTCCTGGCAGCAAAATGTCGAGGCTCACTTCGCGGTTTAAATTAACGGGGAATTTTAACAATGCTGTAGTTGTCATAATAAAAACAACTGCCATGCTCCATCCCATGAAATCCTACTGGCCATTAGTCGCAAGTTTGTCGCTCGCCATCAGCGCCCAAGCCTCTACCCGTATCGCAACGGAAGACGCGCCAGGCATCAGCGACGCGGATTACGTGAACTACGCCGCGAATTTCCCGTCGGTCGGCAAGCTCAACGGGGCCTTCAGCGGCAGCGGTGTCCTGATCAGTAGCCAGTGGGTGCTAACCGCTGGACACGTGGCCGACTTCAGCAACAGCATGACGTTTACCATCGGCGACCATGTCGTTGGCAGCAGCGAAATCATTGTCCACCCAGACTATCAGTCGTATTCTTCGAACCACGCTTATGACCTTGCCTTGGTGCGACTGGAAACGGCCATTGGCGACATCAACCCGGCACAGTTGTGGGAGTTCAGCTCGCCCGATGGCGTCCTGGGCCGCGAAGGTAGCTGGGTTGGCTACGGGCAGGGCGGCGACGGCCTTACTGGCGCTCAAGGCGCGACATATGCCCTGCGCGGATTCACCAACATGATCGAATACACGGGCGACGAGATAGGCGTAACCGCCGATGCCTTCGTGGCCGACTTCGACCGCCCTGATGGCAGCGAAAATTTTAACGAAAAGTCCGACCCATTTCCCACTGCCCTGGAGGGCCAGCTGACCCCCTTTGACAGCGGCGGCGGCGTCTTCACCCAAATCGGCGATTTCGATTACCTGATCGGCATCAACAGCTTTCGCGGCGTCACCGACGGCAGCTTCAACTCCGACTACGGCGATCTTTCCGGAGCGATCAATCTACAACCTTTCATCGACTGGATCGAGACCACTACCGGCGTCATGGCCGTCCCCGAGCCCGGGCATTTCGCGGCCATCGCCGCGCTGGCGATGCTGGGAATCGTCGCGTGGAGACGGCGGCGGTAATTCAGCTACCAATCGAAAAAAACGAGCAAAACTTCCAGAAAATCCAAGCTAATCAGTGAGTCGCCTACCGCGTCTCCCCAGCGTCCTTTTCTTTTCATCTGACGATTCTCCATGGCACTCGTATTGAGGTATTGCCTCAGCTTCGTCAATTCACCGACATCGAACCAGATGCCGCCGCAGCCTAGGCAGTAATCCAGCTCCACGCCTTTATAGAGAATCACCGAGAGCCGCTGCTGACAACTGGCACAATTCCGGCAATGGCAGGCTTCCGCATCCTTTTGGATGAATTGCTTTAAGCTGGCCTCTCGGAAGAATTGCCGCACGGATGCTCCTGGTGCCCAAACCCCTTGGCACTTCTGACAAATAAAGTATGGCGATTCCGCGCGCCCACTCCGCGCCATCGCAAAGCCATCAACAGGGCAGTAGCAAGCGCGTCCCCAATTCGCATCATCTGTTTCTATCACATCCATGTTATCCTTAAGTTATTAATAATTGTCCAGCACCTTGTCCGGGGCTTGAAACTTCGCTTCAGAATTGGCTTTAACCTTTCGCGTTATGTGATTGCAATGTGGTCATGCCCCGCAAGCCGCACATTGTCTATATCCTCACCGATGATTTGGGATACGGCGACCTCCCCTGCAACAATCCGGACTCGAAAATCCCCACGCCCAACATCGACCGCCTTTGCGGCGAAGGACTGCGCTTTAGCGACATGCATGCGACCTCTGCCGTGTGTACGCCGAGCCGCTACTCCATCCTTACCGGGCGCTACTGCTGGCGCACCCACCTGAAAAGCAGCGTGCTCTGGCCATGGGACGGCCCGCTCATCGAGCCCGACCGCCCCACCGTTGCCAGCTACTTACGCGACCAGGGCTACCGCACGAGCTGCATCGGCAAGTGGCACCTCGGCCTGGACTGGACCAAGAAAGACGGCACATCGACGGCTAATGATTTTACGCCCGGCGTGATGTCCATACCCGAACGCTGCGCGCACAACGAACGGATCGACTTCAAGGCACCCTATCGGGGTGGCCCCATCGACTGTGGGTTCGATTACCACTTCGGCATCGACGTGCCAAACTTTCCACCCTTCACCTGGTTTGAGCAGGACCGCCTGCTGATCCAGCCGACCGAGCAGCGGCCCGGGCATGTCGCCGGTTACACCGGATTACAGGCACCCGGTTGGGACTTAAAAGCCGTTGTTCCCAAACTCGTCGACAAGGCCAAGGAGGAGATTGAAAACGTCGCCGACCAACCGCTGTTCCTCTACTTCGCGCTTACTTCGCCGCACACTCCGATCGTGCCCAACGACGAGTTCATTGGCAAAAGCAGCGCGGGCCTATACGGCGATTTCGTGGTCGAAGTCGATTGGGTCGTCGGCGAAATCATGGAAGCTTTGCAACGCAAAGGTATCGCCGATGACACGCTGCTCGTCTTCACCAGTGACAATGGACCGGAGTGTCTCAAGGGGGCCGATGGCGGTGCCTACGAGCGCATTCGCAACCACCGGCACTACAGCATGGGCGAGCTGCGCGGCGTGAAGCGAGATAACTGGGAGGGCGGACACCGCGTGCCCTTCATCGCACGCTGGCCCGGCGTTACACCCAGTGGCGAAACTTGCACGCAATATGCCTCACTCGGCGATTTCATGGCAACCTGTGCCGCGATCACCGGCACTCCCCTGCCCCCTGGTGCCGCCGAAGACAGCGTCAGTAATTTGCCACTGCTCGAAGGTAAAGATGTCGCCGTGCGCGACCACTTGGTCCACCACAGTCAGGACGGCCAATTCGCGATACGTCAGGACAACTGGGTCTACATCGACGCACCCACCGGCCAAGACACCGACAGCCCGGAGCCTGACTGGTTCAAAGCCGAACGCGGCTACACGCACCACGATTTCCCCGGCGAGCTCTACGACCTTTCCGCTGATATCAGCGAAAGCCGCAACCTCTACGGCGAACGCCCCGACCTCGTCGCAGCCATGTCTGCCAAGCTACGCGCCATCCACGGCCTGTCGGACAAAGAACGCCTTGCACGCCTCCCCAGCGGCTCGGAATAGCAGTGCGAAATCGGCTTCACTCGCCGGAGGGCAACGCTCCGTCGTTGCCACCACTCGCCAGTTAACGCTGAATGTTCCAAGTAGTGGCAACAACGGAGTGTTGCCCTCCAGAATACTACCCCTCCAACTCCGCCTTCAGTGTATCAAGCTCTTCCCAGCGTTCGTATTTTTCGAGCAGCAGGTTTTCAATCTCTTCTAACCGAGCCTGTGTCTTGGCCAACTTATCCGGGTCTTGATAGGTGGCGGCATCGCCCAGCTGTTCAGCGAGCTGCGACTGCTCGGTCTCCAGTGCTTCGATTTCGCCAGGTAATGCTTCCCACTCCCAGCGCTCGCGATTGAGGAATTTGCGCGGCTTTGGCGTCTTGCCCTTCGGCGTCGCTTGCGCTTTGGATTTCTCCGTCGCCGCTGTCTTTTCCTTTTTCATCAGCACGCGGTAGTCGCTGTAGCCACCGACCATTTGCACCACCTCGCCGTCACCTTTGAGCACGAAGAGTTCGGTGACGACGTTATCCAAAAACGCGCGGTCGTGGCTGACCAACAGCAGCGTGCCATTGTATTCGAGCAGGCGCTCTTCGAGCAGCTCCAGCGTTTCCAAATCCAGGTCGTTCGTCGGCTCGTCCATCACCAACAGGTTGAACGGCTTGGTAAAAAGTCGCGCCAACAGCAGGCGATTCTTCTCACCACCAGAAAGCACCTTCACCGGCCCACGCGCGCGGTCCGGCGAAAAAAGGAAATCGCCCAAGTAACCCATCACGTGACGGCGCTGGCCATTAATCGTGATCGTATCGAGGCCGCCCGCAATGGCGTCGACAACTTTCATCTCCGGATCGAGCGCTTCGCGGTGTTGATCGAAATACGCGATCTCCAGGTTGGTACCGTGCTTTACCCAACCGCTTTGCGGCGCATGTTTGCCCAGCAGCAGCTTGACCAACGTCGACTTGCCCGCGCCGTTGCCGCCGACGATGCCCACCTTGTCCCCCCGCCGAATCAGCGTGGTAAAATCGCGAATGATCGTGCGATCGCCGTAGCCAAAGGTCGCGCCTTCGGTGGAAATAACTTTTAGCCCGGAGCGATCAGCCTCCTCCATGCCGAGGTTTACCGAGCCCTGCCGCTCACGGCGCCCACGGTGCTCGTCGCGCATTTTCAAGAGCGCACGCACGCGGCCCTCGTTGCGAGTGCGGCGCGCCTCGATGCCACGGCGAATCCAGACTTCTTCCTTAGCCAATTTTTTATCGAACTCGGCTTGTTGCCGTGCCTCGGCTTGCAGCCACGCCTCCTTGCGCTGAAGGTAGGTCTGGTAATCACAGTCCCAACTGATCAACACGCCACGCTCCAAGTCGAGAATCCGTGTAGCCAGGCTTTGCAAAAATGCACGGTCGTGCGTGATGAAAAGCAGCGCGCCGCGAAACTTCGGCAGAAACTCTTCCATCCACGCAATGGCATCCACGTCCAGGTGGTTCGTTGGCTCGTCCAGCAGGAGCACGCCGGGCTCGATCACGAGACAGCGCGCCAGCAGCACACGACGCTTCATGCCAGCCGACATCGATTCGAACGCCACATCGCCATCCAGCTCCATGTCGCGCAGCAGTCGGTCCACCCGCGCCTCGCGCTCCCAGGCTTCGAGCGATGCAGACTCCAACGCCTGGTCGACCACATCGTAAACACGACCGGTGATATCCATGGGTGCTTCCTGCTCGAGCATCGCCACCTTGACGCCGGGCGGTGTGTAAACCTCGCCACCATCTGGCGCAATGCGACCGCCCAAGACTTTTAACAGCGACGACTTGCCCGCGCCATTGCGGCCGACCAAACACACGCGCTCGCCCGGACGCACCTCAAACGAAGCGCCATCCACCAGCGAGGGTCCACCAAAGGCCAAAGAAACATTCCGGACGTGCAACATAAACCCGCCACTATTGCCGAAGTCCGCTCAGGCTTGAAAGCATAATCTTTTGCCCCACTCCTGGCCAAATGCTTTGCACTACAGAGTAATGCGCACGCCGCGTCGCAAGTAGGTGGGCACGTCCAAGTCTTCCCCGTCGAAGATATTACGTTCGGTATTCTCAAAGAATCCGCGCTGCTCATCCTCGGCGACAAACATGAACTCCTCCTGATCAAGCTCCATTTCGGGCTGCCGTTTTTTGCCGAGCTTACTCTCGTGAACTGGCATCTTCGACTTCGCGTCGACCGTGGAGAAAAGTTCGTCGTCCGCCGTCTGCCGGGCAGCTGGTTTGGGCTCGGGGGCAATGTCCACGCGCGGCGCGACGCGGCGCACCTTGCGCTCCGGTCGGTAGCCGCCAATGTGCGTCGTGCCGATGACACAGATCTCCACCGAGTTCTGGCAACTCTCGTCCACCACGGCACCCAGCACGATCTGCTCTTTGCTACCAAACTTGTCCGAAATCGCCGTCATGATCTGGTTCACGTGAGCGATGCCTAAATCTGTGCCACCGATGATATTCACCAGCAGGCTGTCGGCGCGCTTGGCAAAGCCCGGCGTGTGCAGCAGCGGGCACAGCGCGAGGTCATTCAACGCCTCGGCCATAAAGTCGTCACCCTCGCCACGACCAAGGCCAAACAAGGTCTTGCCGCAACGGCCCTGGAACACCTTGCGCAGCATGGCGAAGTCCAAGTTGATCAGGCCGGTCTGCGTCAGCATCGCGCAGATCGATTGAATGCCGCGGCTGATCCAGGCATCCGCCTGCGCAAAAGCATCGAGCACCGTCGCGCTTTCGTCCATCTGCTGCAGCAGCAAATCATTGGGTAGCGGGATCACGGCATCGCAATGCGCGCGCATAGCCACCAAGGCATTCTCGGCCACCTCGTGATGGCGCGCCCCTTCAAAGGTAAACGGCTGCGTGACAAATGCGATCACCAGCGCGCCCTGCTCCGAGGCAAGCTTGGCCACTACCGGGCCCGCGCCACTGCCGGTGCCACCGCCCAATCCGGCGACAATAAAAATCAGGTCCTGCCCATCGACCATTTGGCGGAGTTTGTTCTCGTCCTTCTCCGCCGCCGTTTGGCCGATTTCGACATCGCCGCCCGTGCTTAAACCGCGCGTTACGGACTTACCGATAAGCAGCTTTTCGCCGATGGGCGAGCCCTCCAGCGCCTGCGCGTCGGTGTTGACCGCCGCCAGATGAATGCTCTCGTGCGGCGTCATTTGGATGCGGTCCACTGCGTTGACGCCGGCACCGCCGACACCAATGATCTTTACCCGTACGCCTTCGGAGTTCAGGTCACTGCGAAATGATTTTCCGGTATGTTCGCTCATGATCGTATCTCCTTTAGTGGGCAAAAAGTTGAGTGACCCGGCGCAGCAGGCCGCGTTGTTTCCTCTGCATTGCAGAGTCGTCCAGCGACTGGCCGGAAAGCGCGAAGTGCAGCAGGCCCAGGCCCGTGCTGTATTCCTGACGCTGCAGGTTGTCATGCACCCAGGAAGGCAGTTCGCCCTGGCGCGTGGTGACGCCGAGGATCTTCTCCGCCGCCACATCGATCTGCTCCAGGTGGGAACCACCGCCAGTCAGCAGCACACCGGCCGGCAGATACTTTGCACCGCAAAGTTCGCCCGCTTGCTTGTGGATCAGTTCAAAGATTTCTTCGACACGCTCGCGGATAATCTGGATCAACGCCTGCTTGGGAATGCGGCGGTCGCCGATCATTTGGTCGCCCACCATCCAGACCTTCTCCTGCTTGTCGTCGTTTTCAAGCACCGCCTTGCCGAAGCCCTGCTTCAGCTTTTCGGCATACTTGCGGTTCACGCGCAGGCCGAGGGCGAGGTCGTTCGTAATGTGGTCGCTGCCCACGGGGAGCACGCCAGTCCGGGCCACGATTCCATTTTGGTAAATTGCCCAGTCGGTCACCCCTGCGCCCATGTCGATGACCATCACACCCGCACGCTTCTCTTCGTCGGATGCAATCACGGTGCCCGAAGCGATGCTCGACAGGATAATGTCCTCCACGTTCAGGCCAAAGCCGTTGATCACGTGGATGTGGTCACGCACCTTGCGCTCGTCGCCGTGGATCGACCAATAGCCGACCTCTAGCTTCTCGCCTTCCATGCCGAGGGGCTCATGCGTCGGGCGGCCATCGAGCATGAAGTGGCTGCGAATGTGGTGAATATAAAGACGGTCGTCGGAAAGTTTCTTGGCCTTGGCTTCGTTCATCGCGCGGGCGATGTCGGCCTCACTGACGCGGTTCTCACTGGAGCTGACATTGACCGCGGCGCTGTTATAAAAACCTTCGAGGTGGCTACCCGTCTGCGAAAGGTAGATGGCCTCAATCTGTGCGCCCGCACTTTTTTCCGCGCCCATGATGGCGGCGTGCACGGCGTTGCTGACTGCCTTAAAGTCGACAATCTCCCCCTTCTTGACGCCCTCGGAGGTCGCGTCCTGCTTGCCAATAATGTTCAGGCTACGCCCGTTGACGATATCGCCAACTAAGACGGTGACGGAAGCGGCGCCGATGTCGACGGCTCCGATTATTCTACTTTGGCTCATGGTGCGGTCGTTCGGTTAGCATTGAGGTAAAGGAATTATCGAAAACGAACTGGGCCCCGGCTGGTCGAGTCTGCGACTTTAACAACGGCGTCCTCCATCGACAGGTCGATGCGGTCAACGCGCTGTCGCTGCGACTCCATCTGAGACAGGATGGCATTGAGCCGCGCGAATTGTTCGTCCAGCTCATGTGGCGAAAAAACAATGGTATAGCCCTCGGCCGTCACCACCTCCAGGCAGGAGCTGTGAGCCTTACCCGACGGATCAAACTTGGCCAGCGAAACGCTTTCCCAATTTTGGACACGCTCGGGCATTAGCGAGCGCGCGTGTGAGAGGAAAGCCGACACTTCGGGAACCCCCTCAACCGGGAAATAATCGCCCGTTACTTTGCGACGCAGAGTGACCCCCGCGGCATAGGGTAGGTTACGAACCACCTCAGCCGGGTAACGCTTCCCCGGGTAAACAATGCCTTCCTTCGAAATCAGCCGCAGGTATTTCCGTCCCGTGGCATCCTGCACCACAACACGTAAAACCGGCTGACGCTCCGAGATGCGAATGCGCAGTGCGTCGGGAAATACACGCTCCACCAACACCGAGCGCACCTGACCATCGCTATTGAGTTCGCGCTGCATGGAGTCGATATCGATCGCCATCAGCTCAATGTTTTCCGGCAGGTCGATACGCGCATTGAGCCACTGCTCGTCGAGCACGCCATCGCTCTCCAGATAAACATTGCGCACGGGGTCTGAGCCGCCCGCCATTAACCGTGCAAAGGAATCACTTTGTAAATACCGAACACCGGCCCACAGCGCACAACCAGCCAAGGCCAAGCCCACAACCCCGCCCAAGAGCTTGAGGTTGAGCATCCAGCGTCGCTTGCGGGCATGCGGCGTCACCGCGCGTCCGGTAAAGGATTGCTGAATGTTCCGCCAGGTGCTTGGCGTGTTGGACTTGGTTTTCTTTTTCTTGGCCATGATCAGGAAGCAGCGCGGTGCTTCGCCGCGCGTGCGATTGCGGGTTCCATCATTCTTCTCACCAGAGGCTGAAATCCCAGCCCAACGCAACTTGCGCTTTTAGGCAGGAGGCTGGTGGGCGTCATGCCGGGGATGGTGTTAATCTCCAAGAAGAATGGTTGGTCGTCGTGAGTTAGTATAAAATCCAATCGAGCGAAGTCCCGGCAGTTGCAGGATGCAAAAGCATTCTCTGCAAAAGACCTTACTTTGCAAGACAAAGTTTCATCCATAGGCGCCGGAAAAAGATACTCTGTGGCGCCCGTGGTGTATTTGTGTTCGTAGTCGTAAATGCCGTCTTTCGGGCGAATTTCGACGATGCCCATCGCGCCGCCATCGAGCAGGCCAATGGTCATCTCGCGCCCGGCGATGAGCTGCTCCGCCATCCAGTCGCCAGCCTTAACGCGCTCCAATACGGCGTTCAACTCGTAACGACCATGAGCGATATGGACACCCACGCTGCTGCCACTGTCCAGCGGCTTAATCACCACGCCCTCACCTAGCTTAGCAATGATGGCTTCGGCCGACGGTTTACTTTGCGCTGCAAAGGTAAAGTCCTTGGCCAGGGCAAAGCCGCTGTCTGTCACCGCATTCTTGGTGTTGACCTTGTTCATGCAGAGCGCACTGGATGCAGCATCGCAACCGGCGTAAGACACGCCTGCCTGATCAAGCAGCATCTGCAGTTGCCCGTCCTCACCGAAAGGCCCATGCATCGCCGGGAAGACCACAGTCTTTGCCGCGTCCAAAGCGGGCAAAGAATCATCGGCCAAATCAATCAGCTCCACATCGTAAAACTGCTTCAACGCCTCCGCGACCGATGGCCCCGTCACCCGCGACACTTTGGCCTCCGGCGAAGCACCACCGCAAAGGACCGTTACATGCGCACGCTCGCTCATAGGACATCCTCCCAACGTTGGCCAACCAGCAGCGCCTCCGGCTCCAGATCGATGCCGCGTTCTCGCTTGATGACTGCGCGGATTTCACGAATCAATGCCAGCACATCGGAGGCTTTCGCCTGCTCGCGGTTAATGATAAAATTACCGTGCACGGTGGACACCTCCGCCCCACCGATGCGCTTACCCTTCAGGCCAAGCTCATCAATCAGTTTGCCCGCGTGGTCGTTAGCCGGGTTTTTAAAGATACAGCCCGCACTGGGTTCACGCGGTTGCGACTCCTTGCGCTTACCGGCGTATGCATCCATCTGCTGGCGAATATCATCACCCTCGACTTGGGCACCGACTTTAAGAACAGCGCTCAAGGCCATGCCATCGCGCAGTTCATGGCAGCAGCGGTATTCCACATGAAACTCGTC
Organism: Cerasicoccus sp. TK19100; assembly: GCF_027257155.1. Lineage (NCBI taxonomy): Bacteria > Pseudomonadati > Verrucomicrobiota > Opitutia > Puniceicoccales > Cerasicoccaceae > Cerasicoccus > Cerasicoccus fimbriatus. The sequence goes on along the minus strand of NZ_JAPWDU010000005.1, from coordinate 25,189 downwards.
ACACGACCGCTCGCGGATCTCGCCGTCGGCAGTCATGTAAGTCACGCTTTCGACGACGTCGAACATCCAGCCGCCCATCGCACCGGCGTTCATCCGCAATGCGCCGCCCACGGTCCCGGGAATGCCTTCGAGAAACTCAAAACCACCCAGCCCCTCTTTCGCAGCCAAGCCGCAGAGACGCTTCAACGCCAGGCCTGCGCCGACTTCGATTCGGCCATCATCAAATGGTTTAAACTCACGGAAGTGGTCGCTCTTCAGGCTAATCACCAATCCATCAAAGCCAGCGTCGGCCACGATCAAGTTTGAGCCGCGGCCCAAAACAAACCATGGCAACTTACTTTGCCGCGCAAAGTTAATGAGCTGCGCCAAGTCTTCCGCATCGACGGGCTCCGCATAAAAGCGCGCAGGGCCGCCCACGCGTAACGTGGTTTTGTTCGCCAGCGGCTCACCGAGTTTAAGCACGGTGTTCGGGGAAAGCCCGTTACGCCACGACTCGGTGGTTCGCCAATCCGCCGCAAAACGATGCGCCAGATGGTCGATATCCCCAGCGCCGACAAACATCACCGTAACCGGTCGCTCGTCACCCATGGCGTTTTCCACTGCGCGGCACATTTGCTGAGCATCAAGCACGGGCCAATCCTGCCCGGCCTTTTCGACAATGGCCTCGCTGGCACCATCGCGTAGAGGCGATTCGCTCGCGGCATAAACCGGCAGCAGAAAGACCTCATCGGCAATCTCCAGGGACTTGGCAAACTCCGCCGCAAACTGGCGCGTGCGCGTGAAACGATGCGGCTGAAAAACGACGATTTGCCGACCCGGCCATTCACTGCGCGCATGTTGCAGCAGGGCGGTGATCTCCGTCGGGTGGTGCGCGTAGTCGGCCACCAGCGTTACCTCGCCTGCCTGATACATCACATCCTGGCGGCGGCGAATGCCGGCAAAGCCCTTTAGCATCCCGAGCGTTACCTCGGCCCCAAGCTCTCGCGCAGCTGCCAGCGCCAAGGCCGTGTTCGACGCATTGAAACCCGCCGCGGCGTGGCAGCGAAGCGCCTTGTTCTCGGGGGCAATTTCGTTGAGCACGAAACAGTCTTCCGGGATGATCACACTGCTCTTTGTCCGGCTGAACAACCGGCTGAAGGCGGCGCGTAAATCAGACTCCTTCGGGTAAAGGTCCGCATGGTCCCAATCGAAGTTTACCGCCACCGTGATCTCCGGTGAGAAACCCTCTACGGTGCCATCGCTCTCGTCGACTTCGGCGATCACCCAGTCGCTCAAGGCAGAAAAATGCGCGGGCGAGCTGTCATCACGAAACAGTGCTCCCAGCAAATATCCACAGTCATAGCCGGCTTGGTTCAGCAGGTGAATAAGCATGCCCGTCGTCGTGGATTTGCCATGGCTGCCCACCACCGCGAGCAGTTTCTTGCCCGCAACGATTTCCGCCAGCAGTTCGCCACGACGCAGCACACGGGCACCGCGTTGCTTGGCTTCCAGGTAAAGCTCGTGCGTCTCGCCAATAGCGCTGGACCGCGCAACCAGCTTGGGGGACTCGGGGAGTTCGTCGCTAAGCTGCACACCGTGGCGCTGCAACAACGTCGCCACCTCGGGGCGCAAACCGTCGTCCCAACCCGTGACCGCGACACCGGCTTCGGCCAAATAGATGGCCAGCGGTGCCATGCCCATGCCACCCACGCCAAGCATAAACACGGCGTCCGGCAGGGAGGAAGTAGTCGGCTCTGGCATCATCTTAATCATGCGTCGTCAAGGCGATGCTCGCCATGTCTTTGACAATGTTATCCACGGGATTGGCCCGGTCGAGGCGCTCCAAATTTTCGCGAAAGCGCTTAATCAACCAGTCGTTAAAAATCGTATCGGTCACCTCGCCCAAGAGACGGTCCATTTCTTTTTCCTCGATGACCACCGCACCGCCCTGTTGCTCCAGGAACTGTGCGTTGGCCAGTTGGTGATCATCCGCCGAGTGCGGAAACGGCACCAGGATGGATGGCAAACGGCAGCGCGCAAACTCAGCGATACTGCCTGCGCCAGCACGTGCGACCACGAGGTCAGCCGCGCTCAAAGCAGCCGCCATGTCATCCACAAACGGGGTGAAAACCGCGCGCACGGTTTGTCCGTCAGCAGACTTTCGCTCGATCACATCGACCGACATTTTGTTCAAACCGCTGACGCAATACACGCTGATACTCTCCTTGGCCAGTGCCTCAAAATTACGCGAGACCCACTTATTCAGTGCCGTCGCTCCCTGGCTGCCTCCCATGACCAGCAGTAGCTTACCCGTGACATCGAGACCCAGCTTCGCACGAGCTTCGTCCTGCGGCATGCGGTGGATTTCCTTACGAATCGGGTAGCCGCAGTGGTGGATCATCTTGCGCGGCAGGCCCTTGATCGTCACGCCCGGCGGTAGATATATCCGGCGCGCAAAACCGGCCAGCATGCGAATCGCGCGACCGGCACGACGGTTGGCCTCATGCAGCATCACGGGCACACCGGTAAAGAACGCCGCGAACACCGCGCCCACCGTCAGAAAGCCGCCAAAGCCAATCACGGCGTCGGCCTTAAACTCGCGCATCAAGTTGATCGTAAACAACAGGCCGCGCACTTGCTCGATGTTGAATTTTACAAACTTGGCCGGGCTCCACGCGAAGCCCACACCCGGCGAGCGCGCGTATTGCAGTTGCGGATAATTTTTAACCAGGCGGGAATCGACATCCTTGTTGCTGATGATCAGTCGGCAGTGGTGCCCCTTCTCCATCAAGGCTTCGGCAATGGCGATGCCCGGCGCCAAGTGGCCGCCCGTTCCTCCGCAGGAAATGACAAAATTACTCATAGTTCGCGCGGCTTCAACAGGGGTTTAGCGGACCAATTCGCAAAGCAGTTAAAGATCAATCCGATCAGGACAAACATCGTCACCAGGTTCGTGCCGCCGTAGCTGATGAACGGCAGCGACATGCCCTTGGTCGGTAGCAGGCCGGTGACCACGCCCATGTTGATCAGCGCTTGCAGCGTCAGGAAAAGCAAGGCACCGGTGGCGAGCAGGAAATGAAACAAGTTCGGCGCACGGCGCAGCGCAATTACCCCGACACCAAAGATCGTGGCGAAGAGAAGCACCACGGCGGCCGTGGCGGTCAGCCCGAGTTCCTCACCAATGACCGGGAAGATGAAGTCCGTGTGCGCTTCGGGCAAAAAGAACAACTGTTGGCGCCCTTGCCCCAAGCCAACGCCGGGCACACCGCCAGCGCCAAAAGCCAGGATGCCCTGCCAAAGCTGATAACCGCTGTCGGCTTTGTTCGCCTCCACATCGAGGAAGGACGTGATCCGACGCATACGGACGGGGTCCATGTAAACGGCCACGCTGAAACCAGCCACCCCCATCAATGCCGAGGGGAGCAGGAACCACAGACGCACGCCGGCAAGGAACATCACCCAGAAGCCAACTGCGCCGCAAAGCGCAGCCGTCCCGAAGTCGGGCTCCAAAAAGATCATGCCGCAAATCAAGCCAACCACCATGCCCGGCGCAATGAAGCCATGAAACCAATGCGTCACCTTGCGCTGGCGCGAACCGTAATACTGCGCCAGCCAAATGATGAGGGCGATCTTCGCCAAGTCAGACACCTGCAAGCGCATCAGCCCGAGGTCCAGCCAGCGGCGCGCACCATTGACCTCTACCCCGATCTGCGGCACCAGCACGACACCGAGTAGGATCAACACGACACCCAGGATGTAGTGGCTCATCTTGCCCAGCCACTCCAGGTTGATCAGCGAGGTGAAGATACCCGCGAACAATGCAATACCCAGCCACATCCCCTGCTTGCGAAACAGGTAAAACGGGTCGGCGTCAATCGACTGGTTGTAGGACTGCCCGGCGCTGGTCAACATGATCAGGCCGAGCGAAGTCAACACGAAGACACAAGCCAGCAACGCCCACCCTGCTCCAGGACGGAGCAGGTAGCGGAAAGTGTGCTGGCTAATGGCTTTCATCAATTATTCCTGGACGTTAACTACCGGCGCGTTCTCGATATCGATCTCGTCGAGCTCGTTCGTTTCTTCTTCAACAAAGACGGGTTGTGGCTGTGCAGGCACGACCGGTGCTGGGACAACGGGAGCAGCGGGTGCCAGTGGCGCTGGCTTCGGCGTAACTACCGCAGCGGGCTTCGGGGCTGGCTTCGGAGCCGGAGCAACGGGCTCAAGACCGGTCGGGATCATCAGCGTTTGGCCAACACGCAGACGGCGCGGATCAGAAATTCCGTTGGACTGCATGATGGTTTTTACCGACACGCCATAGCGGTTGGCGATTGCCCCCAAAGTGTCACCCGAGGCAACGACGTAAGGCACTTCACCGGCGGCATTGGGCACGCCTACCTCTGGCTGCGGCGCGGCCTCAACCTTCGGGATCAGCAACTCCTGGCCGACGAAAATGCGGTCACTGCTCAGGCCGTTCGCGCTGAGGATGGTGCGCACATTCGAGTTGTAGCGCTTGGCGATGCTGGAGAGGTTGTCGCCCGATTGCACGGTGTAAACCTGGCCTTCTTCGCTGATCTGCACCGGTGCGTAGGTGGGTGTGGGCGCATTGACCGGAGCGGAGGGTTCGTCATCCGACGCAGCCGGAATAATGATGACCTGGCCGATCTTCAAGCTGTTGGCCGAGCTCTTGTCGAAGCCGTTCACGGCCATGACCTCTCCCAGCGTTACGCCGTTATTGCGGGCGATCTTCGAAAGCACGTCGCCCTTCTTCACAATGTAGGTCTTTCCGCCAGACGAGGGTTGCGGAGTGGCAACAGTCGTGACCGGTGCATCCGGAGTACTGGGCGTCCCGGAGGAGCGCACCTTGTTAAACTCTTGCACGCTGCTGTCCTCGTAAACGAGCGGCTCCGAAGACTCGGCAACATAGGTGTCCCGCGCCACGTAGGTCTGGCTGGCGGGCACGACAACCTCTGGCGATGAAGAGTCACTGATGTTCCAGTCTGGCCGCGTGGGCGGGTAGCGGGTCTGGCTGCCACTCTGGGCAGCGGTTGGGTTGGGGCGCACGGGTGCATTGGCCGGGCGGTAAGGTTGCTCCTGCGCATGGCTGGGCTCGCCAGTCGGCTGAGCTGCGGCAGCGTTGGTTTCCCCCTTGTCCGAGGCGCATCCTGGCCCGACGAACAGCGCGAGGATAACAACCGCGTGCAGTCCGAGAACGATGGTGAAAATGTGGGCAAGTTTCATGGTGATGGTTTTTACGATTTGACGCATTCGGTGACGGTAGTTGCGGCAGTGACGCCCTTCAAACTCAAAACCGCTTGTTTAAAGCATTCCCCGCGCTCCGCATAGCTGGAAAATTGATCATGACTGGAAAAGCCAGGGCTAAGTAGGATAGAACCCCCATTTTCGTGGCGTTTCCAGGCTTCGCGGACGGCGTCGGGTAGATTCGGCAACACCGCATTTGGGGTGCCTGCAGCGGTTAATGCCTCAGCCAGCTCGGCAGCGGACTCCCCGATCAGGCAGGCAAAGTGAACTTTTCGGGCAATGCGCTGGGCAAACCCCGCGATGTCCCCGCCTTTACGACGCCCGCCGCCGATCCAGATAACCGGTTCATCTGTCGCAATCAAACCAGCTTCAGCGGCATGGAAATTCGTTGCTTTGGAATCGTCGTAGAACTTCACGCCCTCGCATTCGGCGATGAGCTCCAGACGGTGAGCGGGTAATTTAAAGGTGCGCGCCGCGGCTTCGAGCTCGGCCATGTCGTTGCCCTCAGCTTCCCAGTAGGCTCGCGCGATCGCGTAGTTTTCACGTTGCGGCGCACGCGCAAAGGGACTGTCCGCCGGTGATGACACAGCGTCGACATTCACGATCTTCGTGTAGGTCGGCAGCGCGAATCCCAGCTCCGCTGCCCACTGCGCCACACTGGGCCCAATGATTAAATGCGGGCGGGCCAAGCGCTCAACCAGGCGCCACTTCGCCGCAAAGTAATTCTTCATGGAGCCGTGCCGCTCCAGATGGTCTTCAGCGAAATTCGTCCAGAGCACCGCCTGCGGACGAAACGCATGCATGACCTCGGCCTGGAATGAACTGACCTCGCAAACCGCGACCGTGTTCTCGGCACCTGCGGTTTCGAAAAAGCGGGAAAGTGGGTAGCCGATATTGCCCGCAGCCAGCGCGTCCGTCCCACTGTTTTTAAGTGCGTGCACGAGAAACTCGGTCAGCGTGGTCTTGCCGTTTACGCCCGTCACGGCAACGAGGCCGCCCGGCCAAAACATGGAGGCAAAATCCAGCTCGCCATAAACCTTGGCTCCGGCTGAGCGTGCGCGTACTAGCCAAGGGTGACTCGGCGCAAAGCCCGGGCTGTGCACCACGACGCGATGCTGCTTGGCGTCGCGCTCGGTGAAGTCGGTTTTTGCCCCGGAGGTTCCGCGCTCGTCAAAAAGATTTACCCACGCACCCTGGCTGCGCAGCAGCGCCATCGCGCCAAGTCCGCTCACGCCAGCCCCCAGCACCGCGGCGGGCGATGCTTGCAAGTCGGGAATCTGCTTGGCGATGCGAGTCATGAATTAGCGAAGTTTGAGTGAGGCGAGTCCGATGAAGGCGAAGATGAACGACAAAATCCAAAAGCGAATAACGACCTTCGACTCATGCCAACCGGCGAGCTCGAAGTGGTGGTGGATCGGTGCCATACGAAAGATGCGCTTGCCCGTCAGCTTAAACGAACCGACTTGCAAGATAACCGACACGGCTTCCATCACAAAAATACCGCCCACGATAACCAGCGTAACCGGTTGATGGACCATGAAGGCAATGGCTCCGATCAGGCCGCCGAGCGCCAGCGAACCGGTGTCTCCCATGAAGACCGTAGCCGGGTGACTGTTGTGCCAGAGAAACGCCAGGCTACCACCCACCAGCGCAGTGCAAACCACGGCCAGTTCCCCCGTCCCCGGGATGTAGCTGATCAGGAAGTAATCGGCGATAATCGTGTTACCCGAAGCGTAGGCAAAGATCGCGTAAACCAGAGCCACCGTCACCGTGCAACCGATGGCCAAGCCGTCGATGCCGTCAGTCAGGTTGATCGCATTGCTCGAACCCGCCAGCACGAAAAAGAAAAAGACAAAGGCGAACCAAATCGGCATGGGTGCCAGCACCGCGTATTTATAAAACGGCAGCCAAAGCTCGCTCATCACGCCGCGCGTCTCGGAGTTTCCGAGCAGTAGGCCAAGCGCGAGAAAGGTCAACAAAGCCTGCCCCGCCAGCTTCCAACGGCTCGATAAACCGGCGCTGCTTTTCTTCGTTACTTTCAGGTAGTCGTCAAAGAAGCCAATCGCGGTCAACCCCGCGTAGACGACCAGCGCCGTGATCACGTAAACATTCGGCTTGGCCCAAAGAATGGAACTCCCGGTTACGGCGGCAAAAATCATGAGCCCGCCCATCGTTGGCGTGCTCTTTTTGCTGGCGTGTAGATCGGCCAATTTGCCGACTTCGCTGGAGTTGCGCAAAATTTGCTCGGCCTTTAGGCGGCGCAGGCGATCAAAGATCCGGGGCGCGATAATAAAGCCCACGGCCAATGCCGTGGCCGCCGCCATCATCATGCGAAAAGTGATCGAACCGAACAATCGGAACGGTCCCCAAACTTCCTCCAATCCTGCCAAATACGTTAACATGCAGCCGTCTCCTTACGCGTCATCAAACCCTCCGGCAGCAACGATTCCAGCGCATAGGCGCGGCTGCCTTTTACAAAAATCGATCCGTGGAAATCACCCATCGCATCCTGAGCGACATCGGAGCTATCAAACACCGTGACTTGGCTGGCCGAGGCACCGGCCTCACGCAAACCTTCGGCGTAGGCCTCGGCCTCCGCGCCGATTAACACCGCGCGATCCTGTGCGCGCAGCGGAACATCCGCACCCACTTTGCGATGCAAAGCTTCTGCATGCTCGCCGAGCTCCTTCATCCCGCCGAGCACATACAGCCGGGGCGCATCTGGAGGTGCCAGCGTGGCAAATGTCTCCAGTGCATCGGTCATCGAAGCGGGGTTGGCGTTGTAGCAATCCACGTAAAACAGGTCATCGCCGCGCAGGTAAATCGAGCCACGGTCGGCACCGGGCTTCCAGCCTTGTAAGCGCTGCTTCACCGTCTCCCACTTTGCACCGCAAAGTATGGCGGTCAGCACGGCGAGCACGGCGTTGGACACCATGCCCTTAGTCAGGTGCGAGTCGATGGTGAACTGCCCTGCGAACAAAGCGCTCTTCACCTGAACCCGTGTCCCCTGCCCTTCGCGGAAGAAGCGGAAACAGCTGTGGTATTCCGTGTAGTCGAGTGTGGAATCTTCTCCGCAAGCCTGGCACACGCTGAAAATTTCTCCGCCAAACTGATGAAACGCCGGATACTGCAAACACCCTGCCGAGCAAAGCAGCGAAGAACCGGGCGCAGACAGGCGGACCAGCTCAGCCTTCTCGCGGGCGATATTTTCCTGGCTGCCCAGCTTTTCCAAGTGAGCCGGCCCAATCATGGTGACCACCGACACGTCCGGCGAAATCATCGCGGCCAGGGTCGACATCTCACCAGGCTGATTAATGCCCGCCTCGACTACCGCGTAGCGATGCTTCTCCGCATCGAGCTGGGTCAAGGTCAACGGCACGCCGATGGTGTTGTTTAAATTCTTTTCTGTCTTCAGGCACTCATCGCCAAGCAGACGTGCAATGAGATCCTTGGTCGACGTTTTGCCACAGCTCCCCGTCACGCCTACAACCTGCCCTGGAAATGCATGACGGTGCTGGCAAGCGATCGTCTGAAACGCGCCCAGCGAGTCGCCCACATACAACTGCGGCAGGTTAATATCGTCACGCGGTTTGCTCACGAGCGCGGCGGTTGCCCCGGCATCGCGCGCCGAAGCGAGGAAGGCATGACCGTCCCGCTGCTCCGTTTCGAGCGCGACAAAGCAATCACCCGGTTTCAGCTTCCGGGTGTCCTGGCAGAAGCCAGTGATCTGCTTGTCTGGCGTGGTGCCCAACCACTTTCCGGCGGTCCAATCGGCAAGCAGCTGTGGGCTAAAGCGTGGCATCAGTGAGGTCGCAGTTTTTTGAGGTTGAGTAATTCCCGCGCGACTTGTCGGTCGTCAAACGGGGCAACGGTGTCAGCAAATTCTTGATAAGTTTCGTGGCCTTTGCCGGCAATGAGCACGCAGTCGCCAGCGGCCGCGGCATCGAGCGCGAGGCTGATCGCGCGGCGGCGGTCGTCGATGAATTCAATGGCATCGGGCTTCGTCACGCCTTGGTGCATATCGTCGAAGATCGAGGAAATTTTCTCACGGCGCGGATTGTCCGCAGTAGCCCAAGCGTGGTCGGCCAGCTCTTGCACGGCAGCGGTCATCTTCGGGCGCTTGTCGCGGTCGCGATTACCACCGCAGCCGAACACCACCAGCACGCGTCCAGGGGTGATTTCGCGCAGCATGCTCAGCGCGTTGCGCAGGGCGTCGTCGGTGTGCGCGTAGTCCACCAGCACCGGATAAGTCTGGCCCACATCGATGCGCTCCATGCGACCCGGCACGCCAGGGAAACTCGCCACGCGCGGCAGCACCTGCTGCAAGTCTTTGCCCATGCCAGCGCAAATCGCCAATGCGGCCAAGAGGTTGCTCACATTGTATTTACCGGCCAGTTCGGTCGCGACCTCTGCCTCGCCACCCTGCCAGGTCAGCTTGAAAACACTGCCGTTGGGCGAGAGCTGAATCTGCTCAGCGCGAATCTCCGCCGCCTCGTGCGTGCCAAAGGTGATGACGCGTCCCTTGGCCTCCAGCTCTTTCGCGAGCCGGAGACCATAAGGGTCGTCGATGTTGATGACGCAGACTTCCGGCTGGTTGCCGGTTTCGCCGGTAAAGAGGCGGCGTTTGACTTGGAAATATTCGTCCATCGACATGTGGTAGTCGATGTGGTCCTGAGTCAGATTCAGGAACGCGGCGACCGGGAAACGCATGCCGCGCACACGGTGCTGATCGATCGCGTGGGAGCTGACTTCGAGCACGGCGGACTCGCAACCTTCGATGCGCATTTGGTCGAGCATCGAGTAAATGTCCACGCTTTCGGGCGTCGTCTTATAGCTGGGCAACGTGCGGCGACCGAGGTCGTAGCGAACCGTGCCCAGCAAGCCAACGCTGCTCGGTTTTTCCGCGAGCAGGTGCTGCGTCAACATCGATACCGTGGTCTTGCCGTTGGTGCCTGTGATGCCCACCAGGTCCATCGCGCGGTCCGGGTGATCAAAGAAACGGCCGGCAATCTCGGCCAGCGCCACACGGGCGTCCTTCACCTGATAGTAAGGCACGCTCATGCGGGGGCCAGGTTCGCGCTCGCCGACAATGCCGACGGCACCCCGGTCGATGGCTTCTTCCACGTAGAAAGAACCACTGGTGTTCGCGCCTTCGATGGCGAAGAACAAAGCGCCCGGAGCCACGCGACGACTGTCGGTGATAAGGCAAGTCACGGGCACATCGCTATCGCCGGTGGACTTAATGCAGTCCACGCCGTGGGTCAGCGCGCGCATGGTGCGCTTGGCCGCCAAGGCACCGCCCTGCGAAGAGTTGCTGCGCATGGCCATGCCCCAGCTGAGTGTGTTTTCTAAAGAAGCAAATCCGATCATCGTGCGCCCTCCGTAAAGGCCATCATTTGGTTTTCCGGTTCAGGCGGAATTCCCAGGTATTGAATGCAGTGCTCGGCGATGTTTTTAAAGACAGGCGCCGCCACGACGCCGCCATAGCCCACGCCTTTCAGCTCCGGCTCATCCACCACCACGGTGATGACGAGTCGCGGATTTGACTGCGGAAAAAAGCCCACAAAAGAACCTACATGATGTTGCCGCGAATAGCGACCATCGACGATCTTTTGTGTGGTGCCGGTCTTGCCAGCCACGCCGTAATTTTCAATCGACGCGCGGCGCGCCGTGCCGTTTTCCCCGACAACGCCAGCAAGCATCTGCGTGATCTGCGTTGCGGTGTAGGAAGAAACGACGCGCGACTTGGCGTCGGGCGAATACTGCACGACGACTTCGCCGTTGTTATCAAAAACCTGGCGCACGATCTGCGGCTTCATCAGCACGCCGCCATTGGCAATCGCGCTCATCGCGAAGTGTACCTGCATCGGCGTGGCACTGATGGCGTGCCCCATCGGCAAGCGAGTAATCGTCAAGCCATCCCAGCGATTGACCGGGTGGAGAATGCCATTCTCTTCCAAGTCCAGCGGGAAGCCCGTCGGCTCGCCGAAGCCAAAGCGCTTCGAGTATTCGTAAAGACGTTCTTCCTCTAGCTCCAGGCCAAGCAAAGCTGCCCCACGGTTGCTGGATTTGATCACAATCTCAGTGACGCTAAGCTCCTCCAGCGGGTGGTGATCCGAGGGCAGACGCAGGGTGCGGCCCTTGTAATTAACGGTCGCTTGCCCACAGTCAAAGAGCTGGTCTGCGGTGACCAAGTCTTCGTTCAACGCACCAGCGGCGGGCACGATCTTAAACGTCGAACCCGGCTCGTAAATATCCGTCACCGCGCGATTGCGGTGGTTCTCGATCGGGAAGCGCCAGAACTCGTTCGGGTCGAAGGTCGGGTAATTGGCGAGCGCGAGGATTTGGCCTGTGGCAACCTCGCTCACGATTACGGCGACACCCTTGGGCTGGTATTCGTCGACGAGCTTCGCGATTTCCTGCTCCACCTTGTGCTGGATATTCAGGTCGATAGTCAGTTCGACATTCAAGCCATCGCGAGGATCGACTTCGCGCGAGCTGAACTGCACCAACTCGCGGCGACGACCATCCTTCTCGGACTTGCGCCAGCCGTCCTGTCCGGCCAGATAAAAATCGCAAAAGCGCTCGACGCCCGATACCGGCGTTTCCTCTTTATTGACAAAGCCCAACACGTGAGCGGCGAGTCCCTCACTGGGATACACGCGCTCATACTTGCGATTCCCATAGACGGCGCGAATGCCGAGGGCCATGACTTCGTCGTAGGTTTTTTCGTCCACGGCGTCCGCGAGTTCAACCCAGCGCACGTTGCGAATTTCCGGTCCACTGGGCGTATCGACGGTGCGCAGCTTTTGCTCGAATTTCTCCCAAACCAGCTCGGGGTCGAGGCCAAGAACGGCGGCCAGTTCCGGCGCGCGGACCATGTCTTCCGGATTGACGGACTGCGGGTCCACGCCGATTTCGTAAACGGCCTGTGTGGTGGCCATCAGGTTGCCCCGGCGGTCCACGATGTTGCCCCGACGGGCCTTGATATCCAGGAAGCGTTCCCGGTTCTGCTCAACAATGCGCGCAAGCTTCTCGCCCTCGACGAGATGCAGGTGGATCAATCGCCCAAGCAGGACGACGAAGCACGTGAAAATGACGACGGTTAAAAAAGCGAATCTAATTCCTGAGACGTATGCGCGGTTCATTGGTTACGAGGCCTGCAGCCTCCCTTGGCAGTGGTTTATGGTAAGGCGAAAGAAATGGATAGTGGTGACTCCGGCTCGGCGGCGGGGGCCACAGCCACAGCAGTGGCGGGTTGGTTGATCGGTGCCGCTGGAGCAGCGGGTGCCTGGACCGGCAATGCCGGGTCGACGTAATCCGTGGGGCGCAGCGGCGTGGCACGCGGCATCCAAACGATCTGGTCACCCTGGGTCGGGCGCAGACCGGCCGGAGCGCGGGACGTCAAATACTGCGGACTGTGCGCCTTGGCAATGCGGGCATCCAGCGCGGCAGCCTGGCGCTCGGCCTGGGTAATCTGCACTTGGATGGCCTGCGTTTCCTTGGCGGTTGTCGCCACGCTCTTGCGCAAGTAGACCACGCCAAAGGCACCCCCGGCGACAACGAGCAACGTAAGTGCGCCCATCGCGAAGGCCGAGAATCGGCAGATGTTGATGTTTTGCGTATAATGAGTCATGGCAGAAAAGTTGAGGTTAACGGTGGTCCCGGCTCAGGCCGGGCAAAGCGCCACGCAGGCGACGGAATATCGCACGCTTGCAACGGCGAACGGTCATCTGTGTCGTAGAGCGGCGCTTGAGCATATCCCAGATGTGGTCTGATTGGATGGCGGTCTTCATAACCCTCAGTCTTGAGGTGAAGTCAGCTTGCGGACGGCCCGTAGTTTGGCCGAACGGCTGCGCGGATTGGCGGCGATCTCCGCCTCGGCGGCGGTAATCGGTTTGCGGGTAAGCCTTTCGGCGAGTTGCACGCGCTCATCTTGCGCGCGGTAGTCGCGTCCATGCTCGGGTCGCCCGGTCACGCGATTGAAGAATCGCTTCACCAGACGGTCTTCCAGGGAGTGGAAACTGATAACGGCCAGCACGCCTCCGGGGGCCAGGGCGTCAAACGCCTTGGGCAGGCCCTCCTCGATCGCGCCCAACTCGTCGTTGACGGCAATGCGGATGCCTTGAAACGACTTGGTCGCGGGATGGATGCGCTCACCGCGGCGTTGGGAAACGTTAGCGGCGATCAAATCGGCCAGCTTCGCGGTAGATTGCAGGACGCCGGTTCCGCGGGCGTTGAAGATCGCGTCGACCACCCGGCGCCACTGTTTTTCCTCACCGTGGTTACGGATGGCATGGATGACGTCTTCGCGGCTGGCGGTTTCAAGAAACTCGGCTGCGGACACGCCCTGACGCGGGTTCAAGCGCATGTCCGCAGGCGCGTCCTCCCGAAAGGAGAAGCCCCGCTCGGCCTGGTCCAACTGAAAGGAGGAAACGCCGAGGTCCAACAAGACCCCGGCGAACCCAGTTTGCGTCAGTTTGTCCAGTTTACGGAAATTAAGATCAAAGAACGAAAGTCGGTCGGGATAACGCTCCCTCAGGGCGGCGGCCCGCTCAGCAGCGGCAGGGTCGCAATCGAGTCCGGTGACGTGTGCTTGTTCGCTGGCTTCGAGGATGGCAGTCGTGTGGCCGCCTCCGCCGAAGGTGCCATCGAGATACCGGCCTTGCTGAATGGGCGAGAAGCATTCGAGCACCTCGTTGAGCAGCACTGGCAGGTGTCCCATAGTCCGAGTCAAAGCGGTTGAGCCATTAGCGAAGGTGAAGCACATGGGACAGGACCCTCCAGCCGCGGGCGGAAACCTTCATGGAAGGCTCTTCGCGGGTTGCCCCCTCGAGAAAGGGCAGGTCCTGGCGGCCAAGCGGACGGCGTGGCTGGTCAAATTCCCAGTCGGTCGGTCCTGAACGTTGGCGGCCCAAGATGCCGGCGTTGTAGAGTTGTTTGCTGATTTTCATGGTGAGGTGTTCGGTTGGAAATTTTCATGTGTCTTTGGATTAGAAGCCCAGATCGGCGAGGATGTCGCTCAGATCGCCGTCTTCGTCTTCTTCGTCGTCGGCGACGTAGGCTTCGTAGCGCTCCGGATTCCAGAGCTGGAAGAAGTTAACGGTGCCCGCCAACACAACCTCTTTGGTAATGCCAGCGTGCTGGAACAAACGGTCGTTGACCGTGATCCGCCCGTTCTTGTCGAAGGAAAAACTGTCAGCCGATGCCAGAAGCTTGGTGATGGCCCGGCGGCCCTTCTTGTCGCCAATGCTGACCTTGGAAATCTTCTCCTTCAGCTCGGCTACCATCTCGGGCGGATAGACCGTCACGCAACCCGCTGGATCGGGGAACGCGAGGTAGGTCTGAGAATCGTCACCTTCACTACGCCACTTGGACGGGACCGTGAGCCTCCGCTTGGCGTCCAGATTGTGTCTGAACTCCCCTGCGTAAAAGCCCTGGTTGAAGTCGATCATGGAGATAAGTGCGCGCGTCTCAGTAGTCCCACTACATCCCACAATGCCCCACTTTGCTCCCCCGTCAACCTTTTTTCTTCCGTAAACACGTCATACGTAACGATTTTGGCAAATTTGGAGGCTGATTTTTGTGAATAACTTGGTAATTTTGGTGAATAACTCCCCGAAAACCGATATTCACCCAAAATGACGTCCCACTTCGCCCCCCACACGCCCCCCAAACGTGCCGACGAGCTTCTCGTGGCCCAAGGGGTGGTCGAATCCCGGGCAATCGCTCAGCGAATTATCAAATCCGGTCAGGCATTTCGGGCCGACGGGTCCACCATCGCCAAACCGAGTACCAAGATTCCCGCCGACGAGCCGCTGACCATCACCGCCCCGCCCCGCTTCGTGTCCCAGGGCGGCGAGAAGCTGGAGTCGTGGTTCGACGCGCATCCGTTGGACTTCAGCGGCCTGGCTGCGCTCGATGTCGGTGCTTCCACGGGCGGCTTCACCGACTGCCTGCTCCAACGCGGCGCGGCACACGTAACCGGAATCGACGTCGGGCATGGCCAGCTCCACCCTCGCCTGCTCGACGATGAACGCGTTACTAATATAGAAGGGCTCAACGCCAAGGACCTCGATGAGGCCGAACTGCCCCACGAGGTTTACCCCATCGTCGTGGCGGACCTGTCCTTCATCTCCTTAAAGAAGGTCATCGAGCCAATCTGGAACCGCGTCGCCCCGGGAGGTACGGCCATCCTACTGGTTAAGCCGCAATTCGAGGCCCCCAAGGAAGTAATTTCCAAAACCAAGGGTATCTTGCGCGACGACGCCCTTCGCGCCGAAACGCTGGCCGGCGTCATTGCCGAAGCCACCGCCCTGCCCGGCTGCAAAATCATTGGCCAGATTGAATGCCCTGTCGCTGGCGGCGACGGCAACCGCGAATACCTGCTCGGCCTAAGCAAGAGCGACATCCACTAGGTGAACACAAAAAAGCGCCAGCAGCGATCACTACTGGCGCTTCGACATCTAATAAGCTCAGACTTCAGACATGGTCGATGCCATACGTTTACGGCGCATCCAAACAAAGCCGACCAGTCCCAACATCCCGAGCGCTGCAATATAAGTCCCCGGCTCAGGAATTGCTGAAACCGCATTTAGCTGGACAGAGTCACCTGCGCCAGTCCAAGTCCACGAATACACTCCTGGAGTCACTCCCATGCTCGCCAGTGATTGCCCAGTGAAAGTGCCACCACCGGTAACTGGCGTGCCTGCCGAATATCCGCTAGGTAAAATCAAGGCACCAGCACCCAACCCCAACGTTAGATCAAGTCCCACGATTGCCGAGCCTCCATCATTCAAATTGGCATTAAGCAATGTCCCGGCACCGAAGTTCAAATCGCCAGTAATACTACCCACAGTTGGTAAAAACAATTCACCAGTTAGGTTCGTCCCAGTCTGAATAATCACGGTGTTTGGATTAACCAAACCCACGATAGGAGCCGAGACACCCGCCGAACTCAATCCAGACAAGCTCGTCAACGAACCTGAAACCGTCAACTCAACGTCGGGGCCGTTTTCTTGCAGCGTAAAGAGCAGCAAGGCGTGTGAAGGAAGCGAGAAAATGCAGAAACACAGAAAAGGCAGCAGTTTTTTCATGTTGTAAATCATACTAAATAATTAAGTAAGAACAACGCCAAGCATCCCTTATATTTTAGGGCTACCTAATGTATCTGTACAATAAATGCGGCGCCCCATGGAGCGCCACATCGAAAGCCTAGCTGTCTATACCGTCTACTCGATAGTGCCAAAGTCCATAATGACCGGCTCCTCTTCTTCAGCCTTGGCTGGGTCTTCTTTAGCTTCTTCGACCTTCTCCTGCACCTGCTTGGCGGTCTCTTCAGGGTTCGGAGCCTGCTTGGCCTTTTCCTGTAGAGCCTGATCGACGGGAGTGGTCTGCACTTGAGCCGGGGGCTGCGGTGACTCGGCCCGCTGGATGATCTGCTCAACCATCTCAGCGCCCTTGGGATCTTCGTAAGTGACAACGCCGTCCTTACCCTTGGTCCACTTGACGTCCTTGCTGTCCGTAATCAGCTCTTCACCGGGCGCGACCGTCGGCTCGGAAGTCAGCACAATGCCTGTGTCGCGACCAGTTTTGGGTGTATCTTTGGTCTTAATACTGCGTGACAGCAGACCCATGTCGATTGCATCAGCGGACTGGGACTCGGGCTCGGGCGAGACAACCGGCTCCGGCTTTTCGTAAATGATCGCGTTATCTTCAGCGAGAACGGCGTCATTGACCTCCTTTTCGGTCTTTTCTTCCACCATGTGGTTGACCGTATGAGTGTCGTTGGCCATGCGCTCAGCTTCGCGCTTATCTTTCAGCTTCTCGTGGTACTCGCGGCGCTCCAAGTCTTCAAGAAGCAGCTCCTTCTTCTCGCGATATTCGTTCCAGGAGAGCTCGCCGTTGAAGTATTGTTCCTTGAGCGGCATGAGCTCGTGCTCGCGTTCGAACCAATTATTGACGCCCTTACAGCCGGAAAGGAAAAGCGAGCCAGCCAAGACTCCCAGAGTAATCCCGTAGAATGAATTCATGACAGCAGATTATTAATGATATGATGGATTTTGCCGGAGTGGTAGTCGCCCGACAGCCGGAGCAGTTCGGTGTTAAGTGTTTAGGCGCTAATAAGATAAACGCAAGCATGCTGTCGCCCACGGGGCGGTTTTTTACGAGCATTTGGCAAACGGTAACGGCCCGCCATCGGGCCAAATACTCAGTTTGTCCGGCGTCAATCGCCTACAAAGTCGCCAAATGGAGACACAAAAAACCGGCGGGACTGCTGTCCACGCCGGCTAAAGCTTTTGCGTTGATGCGCTTACTGGTTCTCGTAACGCTGGCGCAGCATGTTAGTGAAGGCAGCAACCTTCTTCTTGCGGCGGCGCACTTCACAGGGCTTTTCAAAATAACGCTTGGCGCGGACGTCACGGATGACACCCTCGCGGTCGAGCTTCTTCTTCAAGCGGCGGAGCGCCTTTTCCATGGGCTCGCCTTTACGGACTTTGACATCAACTGGCATAGGAATTCTTAAAAGTAATTGTGGGAAAAAGCAGAGGATAAAGCGACATCTTCCGCCATTCGTCAAGCGAAATTCGGTAGATAATAGCGAATAAGTAATAACGAATGACGAATTGTGGATAGCGAATGCCGAAATGAAGGATATTCCACTTTCCATGCCACGGGGATTCGCCCTGAGCTATTCGCCATTCGCAATCCTAAATTCACCATTCGCCATTCCAAATAAAACATTCGCCATTCCCCATTCGGCCTTCGCTATTATCCCCCGATGCCCAATCCCGTATTCGATCCTCTGCCCGATGAGCTCGTCGCCGCGCTGGAGTCCATGCCGCGCGACCAGCTCGCCCAACTGCGGGAAAAGCTCATTATCGAGCGTGACCACCCGCGCCGCCTGACCGAGATGAAGCGCGTCCTCGGCGAGCGCACCCAGTGGCTCACGGTCGTGCTGGAGGACATCTTTCAGCCGCACAACAGCTCCGCCGTTCTGCGCACCTGCGAATGTTTTGGCGTACAAACGGTCCACGTGGCCGAGGTCACCAAGAAGTTCAAGATCAGCAACCAGGTCGCCATGGGCGGCGCGAAGTGGATCGATGTCGAGCGCTACGAGCAGACCACCGACTGCCTGGACCGCCTCCGCGCGCAGGGTTACCGCACCGCCGCCGCCACGCTGCGCGACGACGCGCTGCCCCTCGACGAGATCCCCCTCGACAAGCCCCTGGCCGTCCTGATCGGCCATGAGCGTAAGGGTCTTTCTCAAGCCGCCCACGACGCGGCCGATGTCTGGTTCAGCCTGCCGATGCACGGCTTCACTCAGAGCTACAATTTGTCCGTCTTCAGCTCGCTCTGCCTCTACGAGCTCACCGAACGCCTCCGCGACAGCGACCTCCCCTGGCGGCTCAGCGACGAGGAACAAGAGCGCATTCTAACCCGCTGGCTCTGCCAAGACGCTAAGTCCACCCAGCGATATGCCCAGGGGCTGATCGGCCAAACTAGCTAATTCTACCACAGGCCATTCCCCAAAGGTGGCGGCCGATATCCCTATCGGCCAGAGACTCGGCTGCCAGCATCCATAAGTTCGCGAGAGCAGCTTATGGCAGATAAGTCTATTGAAATATCCCTAGCTATTGGCCGCTGCTCTGGCCGATAGGGACATCGGCCGCCACCTCAAAGAACCCTCCAAGCGGTAACAACACCTACCGCCGCCCCACCGTCAGCATCCGCGAGATTGGCAAATGAAATACGCCACGCTGCTCATTCGTTAAGAGCAACGTATCGGCGTCCATGAAGCAGATGGCCTCGATCTGGCCTTCGCGAATCGGCAGCCACAGCGCCGGCCCCTCGAACATCTTGTCGGCATCGCCTCCGGGCGGGTCGAACACCCACACACCCGTATAAGTCAGCACCGCGATGCGCTCACCGTTGTTCCAGGAATCCGCGGCAGTGACCATCTCGCGGAGGTTCGCTTTCGCGACCAAGGTCAGCGCGTTGGACTTCTCTTTATCGAACGTGTCCATCCGGTAAAGCGCGGCGTCGCGGTCGGCCCGGTGCTTCATGACGAGATAAATCTGATCCTGCGCAACGAAGACGGCCTCGCAGTCAAAGTTATTCATCGGCGGCGGGAACTCCCACTGCTCCGGATAATGCACACGCCAAGTCTCCGTGGGCGTGATGCTCGTTGCGGTCGCGTAGTCCGGCATCGGCACGCGGTAGAGGGTCAGGTTGCGGCGGCGGTTGTTGTTATTACCCAAGTCGGCAATGATGAGGTTGCCGTTAAAATCGCTGGCGAGGTCTTCCCAATCTTGATTCCGTGCGCCCTCGACCGCCACGCCCTCGGCACCGGCCTTGCCGATCACTTGCCCATAGGCATTGATCGCGAAAATCCGCGCACGGTCGCCGCTGTCGTTCATTGTCCAGTAAACACCCGCTTCCGCGCCACGCGCCAGGCCGGATGATTCGTTGATGGCGCGGGGCAACTCGCCAACTTCCTCCAGCGCCACCGCGCCGCGCTGGGGCACATCGTAGTAGGCCACCTTGCCCGTGCCGGCGGAGGTCGCGCATCCGGTCAACAGCGCCAACGCCACGACGGCCCAAAATGTTTTTCCCCTTGTGTTCATAAAACGTCCGCCAACACTGGACAAGCTGCCAATCACCGCAATTCATTTCGCCATGAGCATTCCCATTGAAGACCTCGCCGAAGACGTCGTCGGCAAAGCACAATCCGGCCTCGGCCTTAGCGACGGCGAGCTCGCCGAACAATGCGGGGCCGACCGCCAAGCCATCCGCCAACTGCGCAAAGGCACCTTCTGTGCCGACACCGCTCGCGTCATCGCGCCCAGCCTCGGTCTCGACGCCGACGCCCTAATCGCCCTCGGCGAAAAGACCTGGTATCCTGACCCCATCGAGCTCGACGGACTCGCGCAGATCAACACCCCGCATCCCGTCCCCGGCTACGAGGAAATGACGGTCAACGCCTACCTGATCGCCGACCCCGCCACGGGCCAGGCCGCCGCCTTCGACACCGGTGCCGATGCATCCCCGCTGATCGCCATGCTGCAACGCAAAGGCTGGACGCTGCAGTCTATTTATATAACGCACACCCACCGCGATCACATTAAGGACCTTAGCTCGCTCAAAGCCCGCCTTGAGCCCGGTGGCAAAGTTTATGCCCACCCCAGCGAGTCGCTCACCGGTGCCACGGAGCTGCGCGATGGCGAATCCTTCACGCTCGGCTCGCTCAAGATTACCGCCCGCGTAACCAGCGGCCACTCACCGGGCGGGACAAGCTTCATCGTCGAAGGCCTCGCCCGCACGGTCGCCATTGTGGGCGATGCCATTTTTGCCGGTTCCATCGGTGGCGTCCGCGCGAACTACCGACTCGCGCTCAAAATGATCCGCGAGCACATCCTCAGTTTGCCTGGCGAGGCCATCCTCTGCCCCGGTCACGGCCCGATGACCACCGTCACCAACGAGCAACAGCGAAATCCCTTCTTTGCGGGTGATTTTTAGGATCGTAAAAAATCAGGGAATATTTACCCTAACCAAGCATCTAGTATAATTTTATGAACAAATCCTACCTATTGCTTATCACGGGCCTAATCGGGGTATCCGCGGCACAAGCCGAGTTGATCACCTACTGGAATATGGACGAAGAGGCCATTTGGGACAAACTCACCCCTAATGACGGAAGCCAGACTGGGGTATCTTCAGTGTTCACCCACTTTAGCGTGGGGATCGGCTCTGAGTTGAGCAATGAAGATGGCACCGAGGTAAACATCCTCCCGCCAATCCCTCCCATCGCGGATAATAACTCCGTTGGCTGGTATCATGTGGGTGCCGCCTACGACAGCGCCTCATTCAGAATTAATGGCTTTAATTTCTCTGGCTACGAGGATGTCGTCGTCTCATTCGCTTACCAAAGCGAAAATTTCTTCACTTGGGACACCAACCTGGATGTCGATTACAGCCTGGACGGTGGCACCAACTGGGAAGACTTTGTTGAAGATGAATCCTACAATGCTGGTTGGGATACTGCCAGCGTTGCACTACCCGCCGCAGTAAACGGCCAGTCCAACGTCTCGATCCGCATTCGCAGTGTTAGCTGGGGCAGTGTCGCAGGATTCCTGGATATCGACAACGTGCAGATCAACGCCACACAAGTCCCCGAGCCCTCGACTTACGCCCTGCTAGCCGGTATCGGCGTGCTAGGTTTGGTTGCTTGGCGTCGCCGCAAGTAATCCTGCAATCTTACTTTCCACGAAGCGCGGCTAGACCAGCCGCGCTTTTTTCGTGCCCGCAAATGTGGGAAAACATTTGGCACCATTACGAAGGTGGTCTAAGTTTAACGCCATCAACCGTTAACCAACATCTATGCTATGAAAATTTCCGACGAAGTGGCGGCGGCCATCAACACGCAGATCAATAACGAACTCACCTCCTCCTACCTCTACCTCGCCATGTCGGCCTGGTTCGAGACCCAGCCCTACCCGGGCTTTGCGAAGTGGATGCTCAAGCAGAGCGAGGAAGAGCGCATGCACGCCATGAAGTTCTTTAACTACCTGAATGACCGTGGCGGCGTGGTAAAACTGGAAGCCATTAAAGAACCCAAGGCGAAGTATTCGAAGCCACTGGAGGCGTTCCAACTCGCACTCGAAAGCGAGATAAAGACCACCAAGCAAATCCACCACATTTACGAAGTCGCTGACACGGCCAAGGACTACGAAACCCGCCACTTCCTGAGCTGGTTCCTCCAAGAGCAAGTCGAAGAAGAAAAGACCGCCTCGGACTGGGTGCAAAAACTCGAACTCGCCGGCGAACACGTCAACGCCCTCTTCAATCTCGACCACGACGCGAACACCCGCGAGGATATCTGAGCGGCATTAAAGGTAGGGCGCAGTCTCCAGACAGCCGCATCAGTGGAGTGGCGTAAGCGGTTGGCTTCAGCCATCCGTCTGCTGCACCGTCAACCTGCCGGCCTCTAAAGAGACCGGCCTACGCTAATCCAACGCATCGGCATGTCAGGAGACTGCGCCCTACCCTCACCAAAAAATCCGCGTTCCATCCGCGTCAATCCGCGGCTAAAAACATGAACCCGCTCAAGCTGCCGCCTTTCTGGTTTCTACTGGCTGTGATCGCGCAATTCGTCTTGGGCTGGGCTTCCAACTCAGGTAGCGGTGGCTGGCCGTGGTATGCGGCGGGATACACATTGCTCGGGCTGGGGATGTTTTTCGTGCTCGGAGCATGGATGTCGTTCCGGCTCCACGAGACGCCGATCTGCCCCTTTCGCGAACCCACGCACCTCATCACCGATGGCGTGTTCCGCATCTCGCGCAACCCCATTTACCTTGGCCAGGTGATCATGCTTTTCGGCCTGGCCACGCTTCATCACGCGTGGATAACACTGCTGCCGATACCGATCCTGATCGCGGTGCTGCACTGGGCATTCATCCGCCCCGAGGAACGCATCCTCGCCAAGACGCACAGCTCCGAATTCGCCGCCTACCGCCAGCGCGTCCGCCCCTGGCTCTGATCAGTTGGCAAAAACATTGCCTAAGTTTGGAGTGCGCCAGCCCCCTGGCGCTTTCAGCATTTTGCGAGCACGTAAGCAAGCGACACTTGGTGCAATTCTTCATTGTCTTCGGTTCCATGCGAAAGCGCCAGAGGGCTGCCGCACTCCAAACGCATCCTTCGCAAACCAGTTGCACCGACTGGGTGCGACTTGAGTTGCGAATACAATAAACCCTCCCCCGCTCGCGAGCGCCACCTCCCACAACGATCACCCTTGACCCGCAGGCACGACAACGATTCGATGCAGCCATGAGCCATTCTTCGTTGATCCTTACCCTCAGTGGACGCGACCAGCCTGGTCTGGTCGAGCGTATGGCACGCGTTATCGCCGAAAACGGCGGCAACTGGGAACAGAGCCGCATGGCCCACCTAGCCCAGCGATTCGTCGGCCTGCTGGAAGTCCATGTCGCCAATGACCAGGCCGCCGCCCTTTGCGACGCCCTGCGCGAAATCCCCGACCTCGAGCTGACCATGCACGTGGAAGAAAAGTCCACCGCGCCCAGTGGTCCCTGCTTCAGCCTCGACCTGCTCGGCGGCGATCAGCCCGGCATTGTCCAAAAGATTTCCCGTGCCTTGGCCGCAGCCGGGGTCAACATCGAGGAGCTCACGACCTCCACCGAAGCCGCGCCCGACTCCGGCGCTCCGCTTTTCCGGGCCAAGATGCGCCTCAGCGGCGGCGGCGACGACGCCCAGCAAGCCATCCAGGCCGAGCTGGAATCCATTGCCCACGACCTGATGGTGGACCTAACGCTGGCGCGTTAGGAGTGTTAAAGTGAGCAAATTAAAGATTAAAGAGTTGGGTGAAGTGATTTTGCAATAGGCGCAAACCCAAGCTTCTCCCCCTCCCCTAACAAATCGACACTTTAATTTGCTCTCTTTAATTTGCTCACTCCAAAATTTGCTCACTCCAAAATAGAGATTGTCTTACATACGTAAGACGCTTTATATAACCCACTTATGAGTGCGGAAATACTGCGCAGCCCGGGCGATGATTACATCCGGCAATTCTCCATTTTTGCGGACAACAAAGTCGGTCGTCTTAATGACATCATCGGCCTTTTGGCCCAGCACGACATTCACATCTTGTCGATCTGCACGGTCGACACGACGGACAGTGCCATTATCCGCCTGATCCCCGACTACTGGGAAAGCGCCAAAGACCTCTTCGAGCAGCATGCCTTTGCCTACTCGCTCAACGAGGTTATGGTCGTCGAGTTCAATTCCGAGGATGACATTCGCAACGTCACCTGCGCATTGACTCAGACCGAGATCAACATCCACTACACTTACCCGATGCTCATGCGCCCCAACGGCAAGTGCGGTCTCGTCCTCCACCTGGAAGACAACGATATGGCCACCGACATTCTCACCTCCAGCGGCATCAAGGTCCTCAAGCTCAACGACCTCGCACGCTAAGCTGCGCGCAACGAGTCAACGCCTGGACCCAAGTTGACCGACCCGATGAAAGCCGAGGGCATCAAAAACGATCCAGTAAACGACAAGGTTTACCAAAACTCAGGCAACCCCGGCGTGATAGGCTGCATTCCGCCAAGCGCCAAGCGCGTATTGGATGTCGGCTGCGGTGCTGGCGACAACGGACGCGCCCTTGCTCAAACCGGGGCCCAAGTCGATGGGCTCACCCTTTCTGAGAGCGAAGCGGCCATTGCCCGGAAATGCCTCAACGCGGTTTACATTCACAACCTCGAATCCGGGCTCCCCGCCGAAGTTACCGCAGGCTACGATGCGATTCTGGCCTCCCACGTTCTGGAGCACATTTGCTTTCCCGAAAAACTCCTGGCCGACATCCGGCGCGTATTGACGGACGACGGCGTATTCGTGGTCGCCCTGCCCAACTTACTCATCCACCGCAATCGGCTAAAAATGCTGCTGGGCGAGTTTGAATACGAATCGGGCGGCATCATGGACAACACCCACTTCAAGTGGTACACCTTTAAGTCCGCCCAAGACCTGCTGCGCAGCCACGGCTTCACTATTGTGGAGGCCTTTGCGGAAGGCAACGCCCCCATCGGCCCCTTGCGCAAACTCATGCCTTCCGGCCTGGCTTCCGCCATTGATCG
Source organism: Cerasicoccus sp. TK19100 (assembly GCF_027257155.1). Classification (NCBI taxonomy): domain Bacteria; kingdom Pseudomonadati; phylum Verrucomicrobiota; class Opitutia; order Puniceicoccales; family Cerasicoccaceae; genus Cerasicoccus; species Cerasicoccus fimbriatus. The sequence continues at coordinate 296 of NZ_JAPWDU010000005.1, read as the reverse complement.
CGCCGCCACCAAAGCGTTCCCCGGCATGTTCGGCTGGCAGATGATCTTTGTGGCCAAGAAAACGTAAAGCCCGGCCTTGGGCCAACGGACATTCAAAAGAATCAATCGCGATCAAGCCGGACTACCATCAGTCCTTGAAGATGAGCACCAAAGGTGCGAACTCATACTAGCCTAGGGTCAGCGTAAGTCGCAGCGCGACTGAAGCGCAGCCCTAGTGTGTTGTCAGCGAAGTTTAGCACATAGGTGTGCGACCTTTGCGATAATATCCTCGGCAGTTGCGGTCCAATAAAATGGCT